>NZ_JBEPAM010000006.1:0-298717 GCF_040298605.1 Kitasatospora sp. NPDC001527
GGGGGGGGGGCCCGCCGGGCTTCGGCGCGGGGGGGGGGGGGGGGGGGGTGGGGTTCGGCGGGGCGGGGGGGGACGCCGGCCCGGGATCTGCCGACCGCCGTCCGTCAGTGCGGACCCGCTTGGCCCCCGGCCCCGGGGCCGGCGCCCGCGTCCGTGTCCGTGCCGGTCTCGGTCTCGGCGTTCGCGAGCAGGGGGAAGAGTCGGGTGACCGCCGCCACGGGGCGGGTCCCGGCGCGCGGCCCGCGCTGCCGGTAGGGCGCGAGCAGGGCGCGGACGGCGGCGCCGAGGTCGGCGAGTTCGTCGGCGGTGAGGTGCAGGACGTCGCTGGAGGTCTGGTCCCGCTGCCAGTCGGCGGGCGCGGCGGACCGGTTGGCGAGCCAGTTCCGGTAGCTGCCGTCCTCCAGATCGCCCGCAAGCTCGGGGCTCAGGTCGTGTGCGCTCCGGCCGGCCGGCTCCTCGGCCGAACCGGGCGGCATGAGCGAGCCCTCCCAGCGCAGCCGCCACGGCCGAGAGCGGCCGTCCCCGGTCGGCGCCTCCTCGATCAGCCCGTACCGGGCCAGCTGGCGCAGGTGGAAGGAACACGTCCCGGAACTCTGGCGGATCATCTGCGCGGCCTGGTTCGAGGTGATGCTGCCCCACTCGGCGATCAGGTCGAGCAGCGCGACGCGGACGGCGTGGTGCGGCAGCGGCCGGGTGGGCGCCCCGACCGGGAAGGTGGCCGGTTCTGCGGGATTCTGGCGGGTGGTCACTTTGCAAAGATGCTACTTTGCAAAGTGTCTTGGCAAGTGTCGAGCACACCGCCTGATGCCATGGGGTGCTGACCTGGGAGAACATGGCACCACGTAGTGTCGTTCGGCTCCGCCGACTCCTTCGCGCTGCACTTTGCAAAGCGCAGACTCTGCAAAGTGCAGGAAGCGACGGCCCGGTAGCGGCAGGCGGTGGCGGCGGCGCCCGGGACGCGATGCGGTGAGACGGGGACCACGGAGAGCACGGAGAGCACGGAGGGGAGAGCGGGTCGTGGCACGACGCGAATCGGCGGAACGGGCCGAGCGGGCGATGCGGGTCCGGGGGCAGGTGCGGGTGCGGGGCGAAGTGGTGAGCGGGTACCCCGAGGTGCCGCCGGAGGCGTTGCGGGGCGAGGTGCGGCGCATCACCGTCGTCGGGGAGGACGTCCTGCACCGGCGGTGCCGGGATGTGACGGAGGACGAGTTCGGCACGCCCGAGCTGGCCCGGCTGATCGACGACATGTTCGCCGCCATGTGGGTCGCCGCGGGCGTCGGGCTGGCGGCCAACCAGATCGGCGTCGACCTCCAGGCCTTCGTCTGGGACTGCCACGACGAGGACGGCGTCCGCCACGTCGGCCACATCCTCAACCCGGTGCTCGACGACCTGCCGCCCGGGGCGCGCCGGCTCGTCGAGGGCACGGAGGGCTGCCTCTCCGTCCCCGGCCCGTACATGGAACTGGCCCGCCCCGACACGGCGGTCGTCCGCGGCCGGGACCTCGACGGCCGGCCACTGGTCGTCGAGGGCCGCGGCTACTTCGCGCGCTGCCTCCAGCACGAGAGCGACCACCTCGGCGGCGGTCTCTACATCGACCGCCTCGCCGCCCGGGGCCGGCGTGCCGCGCTGCGCCGCATGGAGGAGCGCAAGGCGGAGGTGTTCGCCGAGCGGGCGGCGCGCGCCGAGGAACTGGCCGCCCTGCGCTGACCTGCCCCAGTGCGGGGCCTGACCTGGCGGGGGCCCTGACCTGGCGCGGACCCGGGGCCGGCCGCCGGCCCCGGGCCCTAGCCGGCCGCCGGGCCCGCGTCGGACCCCCGGTCCGCGTCGGCGAGGATCGCCCGCAGCCGGGCCAGGCATTCGGCGACGAAGGCCGGATAGGTGCGCCAGTAGTAGGGGATCCCGCCGGCGCCGACCGCGATCGCCCAGGCGCGGGCGCGCGTCCAGGTGGGCCCGTCGAGGTCCAGCGCGTCCCAGTAGGCCCGGCGCGCCTCGGGCGGCAGGTCCCAGACGGGCGCGTGCTCGGCGTCCGGGTGGCCGACGGACAGGCACCCGAAGTCGATGACCGCCTCCAGCGCGCCGCCCCGGACCAGGAGGTTGGTGGGCTTGAGGTCCCCGTGCAGCCACCGGTGCGGCGCGGACGGGTCCGGCAGCGCGAGCCCGGCCCGCCACAGCCGTTCCAGCGCGTCGACGTCGAGCGCGCCGCCCCCGTCGGGGAGGTCCGCGCCCGCCCCCGCGCCCGCCAATGCGCGGCACTCCGCGAGGGACCGGGTGACCCACGCGTCGCAGTCCCGCAGCGAGCCACCGCGGTACCAGCTGAGGTCCTCCGCGCGGGTCGCGCCCATCAGGTCCAGGCCGTGCAGCTCCCGGACGAACGCCGCGAGGTCGCTGCCGAAGGCCGGCCAGTCCCGCACGCTCGCCGGCCCGGCCTCCTCGCCGTCGATCCAGCGGTAGACCGACCAGGCGAGCGGGAACGCCGCGGTCGGCGCCCCGGTGTGCACGGGCGCGGGCACGGCCCAGCCGAGCAGCGGGGCGAGACGCGGCAGCCACTCCTGCTCCTTGCGCAGGGACCGGGCGCCGTCCGGGGTGCGCGGCAGCCGGACGAGCAGCTCCTCGCCGAGCCGGTACATGCTGTTGTCCGTGCCCGCGCCCGCCGGCACCAGCGGCAGGCCGGCCCACTCGGGCCGCTGCGCCCGCAGCAGGGACCGGACCAGGTCCGCGTCGGCCGGGATCTCGTCCGTGTGCAGTGTCATGCGGGGAGTCTGGCCCCCGCTCCGCGGCCCGGGCCACCGGTTTTCCGCCCCGGGCGGCGGGCGCCCGCCGCCCGGGGGCCCGCCCGGCGGGCCTCCCTTGTCAGCCGCCCTCCCCACCGCGCACAATGGTACCGACCGAACGGTCAGTCGGTTGCTCCGGCGGACGGTCGGGGCGAGCCGCCGACGCCCGGGAGCGGGCGGGACGGCCGGGGACGGAGCCAGCGAAAGGGGACCGTGGTGACAGCAGAGGTGGCCGAGCGGCCCGGGGCGTCGCCCGAGGACGAGTTCGAGGAGGCGTTCGAGGCCGTCATCGCCGCGGAGCAGCGGATCGAGCCCCGCGACTGGATGCCCGACGCCTACCGGGCCACCCTCGTCCGCCAGATCGCCCAGCACGCGCACTCCGAGATCATCGGGATGCAGCCCGAGGGCAACTGGCTCACCCGCGCCCCGTCCCTGCGCCGCAAGGCGATCCTGCTCGCCAAGGCCCAGGACGAGGCCGGCCACGGCCTCTACCTGTACGCCGCCGCCGAGACCCTCGGCGTGGACCGCGCCGAGCTCACCGGGAAGCTGATCTCCGGCCGCCAGAAGTACTCGTCGATCTTCAACTACCCGACGCTCACCTTCGCCGACGTCGGCGTGATCGGCTGGCTGGTCGACGGCGCCGCGATCTGCAACCAGGTCCCGCTCTGCCGCTGCAGCTACGGCCCGTACGCCCGCGCCATGGTCCGGATCTGCAAGGAGGAGTCGTTCCACCAGCGCCAGGGCTACGAGCTGCTGATGACGCTGATGCGCGGCACCGAGGCCCAGCGCCGGATGGTGCAGGACGCGGTGGACCGGTGGTGGTGGCCGTCGCTGATGATGTTCGGTCCCTCGGACGCCGCCTCGCCGAACACCGCCCGCTCGATGGCCTGGCGGATCAAGCGGCACACCAACGACGAGCTGCGCCGGCGCTTCGTCGACATGACCGTCCCGCAGGCGCAGCACCTCGGCGTCACGCTGCCCGACCCCGAGCTGCGCTGGAACGAGGAGCGCGGCGGCTGGGACTTCGGCGAGCCGGACTGGTCGGAGCTGAACCGGGTCATCCACGGCGAGGGCCCGTGCAACGCCCAGCGGGTGGAACGGCGGCGCGCCGCGCACGAGGACGGCGCGTGGGTGCGCGAGGCCGCCACGGCGTACGCGGCCAAGCGCCGCGCCGAGCAGGCCGGGCAGGACGGGCGCGCCGAGCAGACCGGACAGACCGGACAGGCCGGACAGGCCGGGTACGCCGGGGGCACCGGGAACGCCGACGAAGCCGCGCACGCCGTGGCCGGCGCGACCACGGATGCGCGACAGCACGCGGAAGAGGAGAACGGAAAGTGACCGAGTCCAAGGCCGGCTGGCCGCTCTACGAGGTGTTCGTGCGCCCCCGGCGCGGCCTGAACCACGTGCACGTCGGCTCGCTGCACGCGCCCGACGACCGGATGGCCCTGCTCGCCGCCCGCGACCTCTACACCCGCCGCAACGAGGGCGTCAGCCTCTGGGTGGTCCGCTCCGAGGCGATCACCGCCTCCACCCCGGACGAGCGCGACCCGTTCTTCGCGCCCAGCGGCGACAAGGTCTACCGCCACCCGACCTTCTACGACATCCCCGAGGATGTCCCGCACATCTGACCGGGAGCAGCCGAACCATGACGGACGACCTGACCCACGCCGCGACCGCCGACCCGGCCGGCGCCGCCACCGACGACCACGTGTACCTGAGCCTCACCGAGGCGTCCCCCGAGCCCGAGGGCGAGGGCCGCTGGGCGTACGGGACGGGCTTCGCCGACCCGCTGCTCGGCGTGGACACCGCCGTGCCGCCCGGCCTGGACGGCGCCGACCTCGCCGCCTACTGCCTGATGCTGGGCGACGACGCGCTGATCCTCGCCCAGCAGCTGATCGAGTGGTGCACCCGCGCGCCCGAGCTGGAGGAGGAGGTGGCGCTCGCCAACCTCGGCCTCGACCTGCTCGGCCAGGCCCGCCAGCTGCTCACCCGGGCCGGCCAGGCGGACGGCTCCGGGCGCACCGAGGACGACCTGGCGTACTGGCGCGAGGAGCGGGAGTTCCGCAACGTCCGCCTGGTCGAGGCGCCGAACGGGGACTTCGCGTACTCGATCGCCCGTCTGCTGCTGTTCGCCACGGCGCGCGGCGCGCTGTACGAGGCGCTGGCCGGGCACGCCGACCCGGTGCTGGCGGCGGTCGCGGCGCGCGGGGCGAAGGAGCTGGCCTACCACCGTGAGTACGCCACCGCGTGGACGCTGCGGCTCGGCGACGGCACGCCGTACTCGGCCGCGCGGATGCAGGCCGGGCTGGACGCCGTGTGGCCGCTGGCCGAGGAACTGTTCACCGGGCACCCGGTGGAGCTGCGGGCCGGGGTGGACCCGGCGACGCTGCGCGAGCCGGTGCTGCGGGCGGTGGCGGCGGTCTGCGCGGAGGCGGGGCTGACGGTGCCGGACGCGCGGGGGCTGGCGTCCGTCGGCGGCCGGGCCGGACGGGACGGCGTGCACACCGAGGCGCTCGGTCCGCTGCTCGCCGAGCTGCAGGTGGTGGCCCGCGCCCACCCGGGTGCGACGTGGTGACGGCCGTGGCCGGGGCACGCGCGTCGAGCGGGTCGGCCGCCTGGGCGGTGGCGGCGGCCGTGCCGGACCCGGAGCTGCCGATGCTGACGCTGGCCGACCTGGGCGTGCTCGCCGACGTCGAGGTCGCCGGAGATCCGGAGCGTCCCTCGGTGACCGCGTGGCTCACCCCGACGTACTCGGGCTGCCCGGCCGTCGCCGAGATGGCCGCGGACGTGGACCGGCGGCTGCGCGCGGCCGGGTTCGCGGACGTCCGGGTCCGGCTGCGGCTGAACCCGCCCTGGTCGACCGACCTGATCACCGCCGAGGGCCGGCGCAAGCTCGCCGAGGCCGGGATCGCCCCGCCCCGGCCCGGCGCCGCGAGCGCCGTCGCGCGCAGCGGGCCCGCGCTGCTGAGCCTCGGCCCGACCCGGCGCGCGGACGCCGGGGAAGCCGGGAGCGCCGGGGCCGTCGGGGACGGCGGGAGCACCGGGGCCGTCGGGAGCGCCGCCGCGCCGCCGCCCGTCACCTGCCCGCTCTGCGGTGGCACCGACACCGAGGAGCTGTCCCGCTTCGGCTCCACCGCCTGCAAGGCGCTGTGGCGCTGCCGGGACTGCCGCGAGCCCTTCGAACGCGTCAAGGAGATCTGAATGGCCGCCGTTCCGTCCGCGGACCTGCCCGCCGCCCGCTCCGCGGACCTGCCCGCGGAGCCGTCCGCGGAACTCCCTGCGGAACTCCCCGCGGAGCCGCCCGCCGTGCGCCCCGCCCGCCGCCCGACCTTCCACGCGCTGCGGATCGCCGGGCTGGAGCGGCTCTGCGAGGACGCCGTCGCGGTCACCTTCACCGTGCCGGAGGGGCTCGCGCAGGCGTACGCGTTCCGGCCGGGGCAGACGCTGACGCTGCGCCGGGTGGTGGACGGCATCGACGAGCGCCGCTCGTACTCGATCTGCGCCCCTGTCGGCGGCCCCCTGCGCATCGCCGTGCGCGAGGTGCCGGGCGGGCTGTTCTCCCGCTGGCTGGTGCGCGAGGCCCGGCCGGGGGAGGAGGTGGAGGTGCTGACGCCGTCCGGCCTGTTCTCCCCGGACCTCGCCGAGCCCGCCGACCACGTGCTGCTGGCGGCCGGCTCCGGCATCACGCCGATGGTGTCCATCGCGGCCTCCGTGCTGGCCGCCGACCGCACCTCCACGGTCACCCTGCTCTACGGCAACCGCCGCAGCGACACCGTGATGTTCGCCGACGAGCTGGCCGACCTGAAGGACCGCTACCTGGACCGCTTCCAGCTGGTCCACGTGCTCTCCCGGGAGACCCGGGACGCCGAGCTGCTCAGCGGCCGGCTGGACCCGGAGCGGGTCGGGGCACTGCTGACGGCCCTGGTGGACACCGCGGCGGTCGGCCACTGGTGGCTCTGCGGACCGTTCGGCATGGTCGCCGGGGCCAGGGAACTGCTGGCCGGCCTGGGCGTCCCGGCGGAGCGGGTGCACCAGGAGCTGTTCCACGCCGAGGACGAACCGGTGGCCGAGCGCCCGGACGACACCCCGGACGCGGCCGGGCACAGCGAGGTCACTGTCGTCCTGGACGGGCGCGGCAGCACCCTGTCACTTCCGTGCGACCGCTCCATCCTGGACGGCGCGCAGCGCTCGCGCCCCGACCTGCCGTTCGCCTGCAAGGGCGGCGTCTGCGGCACCTGCCGGGCCCTGGTCACCGAGGGCGAGGTGGAGATGCGGCGCAACTTCGCCCTGGAGGAGAAGGAACTGGCCGCCGGCTACGTCCTCACCTGCCAGGCCCGCCCGGTGACGCCCAGGGTGACGGTCGACTACGACCGCTGACCGGGCGGCGGACGGAAGACACCGGGGGCGGCCGGCCGGCCCGTCAGGGCGTTCCCGCCAGCAGCTCCGCGCGGTGGGCGGCGAAGAACGCGCCGAGCGTGACCGGGGCGCGCCCGAGCAGCCGCCGCGTGGTGCCGTCGTCGGGGACGTCGAACCAGCCCTGGCGGCGCCACGGGTCGTTCTCGCCCCAGCCGGCCGCCAGCGCCGGGGGCACGCCGAGCGCGGTCAGCGCGCCCGGGACGTCCGCGTCGGCCACCGGGCGGTGCCGCACCGGCCGCCCCGTGGCGCGGCCGAGCGCGGCGGCGACCTCGGCGTCGGTCAGGCCCGGGCCGGTCACGTCCAGGACCGTCCCCGTGGCGCCCGGCGCGGGGAGGGTGTCGACGGCGCCGGTGAGGACGCGGGCGGCGGCCCAGGCGGTGTCCTCGCGGGTGATGTAGCCGACCCGGCCGTGCGCGGCGCTGCTGGGCAGCTCCCCGTGGGCCACCGCGAGCCGGGCCAGGCCGGAGAGCAGCAGCATCTGCGGCCAGACGTTGAACCGCAGGACGGTGTGCGCCAGACCGGATCCGGCGAGCAGCCGCTCGGTGCGCCGGTGGTCGGCGGCTTCGGGGACGGGGTTGTCCGGGTCGGCGGCGCGGACCACCGAGGTGTAGACGAGGTGCTCCACCCCGGCGGCGACGGCCGCCTCGACGGCCGCCTCGTGCAGGTGGAGCCGGCGGGGCGAGCGCTCGGTGCTGACGAGGAGCAGCCGCCGCACCCCGGCGAGCGCCGGCGGCAGGGTGGCGGGGCGGGCGAAGTCGGCCTGCCGGACGGACAGGCCGGGCCGGGCCGGGTCCGCGCCGGCCCGGGCCGGATCGCGGGTGAGGGCGACCGTGCCGGTCCGGCCGGCGGTCAGGTCGAGTACCGCGGCGAGCGCCAGCCGGCCGAACCGCCCGGTGGACCCGGTGACTGCGAACATGTGAACTCCTCGACTGCGACGATGTCCTGGAGCGATCATGGGCGGGCCTGACGGGTCGTCGAAAGAAGGAACATCCATGTCCACTGGCACGGACCGGACCCCGGCCCCCGCGTCGGCCCCCGCTCCGGTCACCGCGCAGGACCGCGCGACGTGCCCGGCGACGGCGGTGCTGCACCGGGTGGGGGACCGCTGGAGCGTCCTGCTGATCTGCCTGCTCGCCGAACGGCCCCACGGCTACAACGAGCTGGACCGCGCGGTCGCCGACCTGAGCCGGCGGATGCTGACCCGCGCGCTGCGCACCCTGGAGGCCGAGGGGTACGTGAGCCGCACCGCCCGCCCCGAGTCCCCGTACCGGGTCGAGTACGCGCTGACCGGCCTCGGCGAATCGCTGCACGCGGCGGTGCGGGAGCTGGGCGCCTGGGCCGCCGTGCACGACCGGACCCCGCCGGCGCGGTGAGGCCCGGCCGCAGCCGGCGTCCGGTCAGCCGCCGACCGGCACCGTCGCCGCGGCCCCGTCCCGAGCCGGGGCACCGAGCAGGCGGACGATCTCGTTGACCGCCGCGCGGCCGGCGCGGTTGGCGCCGACGGTGCTTGCGGACGGGCCGTAGCCGACCAGGTGGACGCGCGGGTCGGCGGTGGCGCGGGTGCCGGTGAGGGCGATGCCGCCGGCGGGGGAGCGCAGGGCGAGCGGGGCCAGGTGGCCGACCTCGGGGCGGAAACCGGTGGCCCAGACGATCGCGTCGACGGCGAGTTCCTCGTCGCCCCAGGCGACCCCGTGCTCGGTGAGCCGGTCGAACATCGGGCGGCGGTGCAGCGCGCCCAGCTCCTCGGCCCGGCGGTAGGCGACCGACGGGCCGAGCCCGGTCACGCTCACCACGCTGCGCACCGGCAACCCCTGGCGGACCCGCTCCTCGACCTTGGCGACCACCGCTCGCCCGTACTCGGGGGTGAACGGGCCGTCGTGGTGGACGGGCGGGGTGCGGGTGACCCAGACGGTCTCGCCGACCGCGGCGACCTCCGACAGGACCTGGATCGCCGAGGCCCCGCCACCGACCACCAGCACCCGCTTGCCGGTGAACTCCTTCGGGCCGCGGTAGGCGGCGTAGTGCAGCTGGCGCCCGCCGAACCGGCCGGGGTAGTGGGGGAGGAAGGGGCGGGTCCAGGTGCCGGTGGCGTTGATCAGCGCCCGGGTGGACCAGGTGCCGGAATCGGTCTCGACCAGCAGCCGGGCGTCCGGCCGGGCGGACTCGGAGCGCACCGCCAGCACCCTGACGGGGCGCACGACGGGGAGCGCGTGCTGCGCCTCGTACGCCGCGAAGTACCCCGGGACGACCTCGCGCGCGGGGGCGTCCGGGTCGGGTTCGGGGAGTTCGACGTCGGGCAGGTCGTGGAAACCGTGCACGGTGGCCATCCGCAGGGACGGCGAGCGGTGCGCCCAGGCGCCGCCGGGGGCGCGGTCGGCGTCGAGGACGACGAACCCGCCGTCGGTGTCCGCGCGGTGCGGCGAGAATCCGCGGCGGCGCAGGTGGTAGGCGGCGGACAGGCCCGCCTGGCCCGCACCGATCACCAGGACGTCGACCCGGCGTCCCGCGTCCGGCGCCGGGGTGCCGACGCCGGTCGTCGCATCGAGAGTGGTTGCACCGTAAACAGTCACGCCGGTGAAACATCCCGCGGGCGGGCCGTGTTCCCGGTCACCGGTGTCACGGTTCCCGGTGCCACGGCCCCGTCCGGGCCGGGATCAGGCGGTGGCCGGGGAGATCACCGCAGCCGTGCCGTAGGCGCACACCTCCGTGCCGACGTCCGCCGCCTCCGTGACGTCGAACCGGAACATCAGCACCGCGTTCCCGCCACGCGCCTTGGTCTGCTCGACCAGCCGCTCCATCGCCTCGTTGCGGCTCTCCACCAGGGTCTTCGTCAGACCGCGCAGCTCACCGCCGACCAGCGACTTCAGCGAGGCGCCGATCTGGCTGCCGATGTGCCGGCTGCGCACGGTCAGGCCGAAGACCTCGCCGATCACGTGATCGACCCGGTAGCCGGGGATGTCGTTGGTGGTCACTACCAGCACCTGGGCGTCCGGGCGCTGCCCGCCGCCGTACTCGTCGATGTTTGCCATGGGGCACATCCTGCCCCGGGGAACAGGACGTCGTCGAACAGAGGCGCGCGGGGCGTGCGCGGGAACGCGCGGGGCGGTAACGGCGAGAACGCGTAGGGTAGCCGGAACGGACCGGTGATCGGACGGCCGAAAAGCCGTACCGTAGCCCCATGGGCGAGCGAAGCGATCATCCACAGGGGCCGGGCGCGGCGGAGGACTCCGGCGCGCAGGAGATCGAGGCGACGGTGGTCCTGGGCCTGCGGATCACGAACTGGCCGGCGCTGCGCGCCGCGGCCATCGCGGCCGTCGAGGAACTGGACTTCGAGGGCATCGATCCGGCCGGGCAGCGCCGTGAGCTGCTGCGCGAGGTGGCCGAGGACGCCAACGCGGCGCTCGGCGCGCTGCTCCACCCGGACCGGCTGGTGGCGGCGATCCCGGGGGTGGAGGCGATCGGCGGCACGCTGGAGATCGCCGTCACCGAGGACTTCGCCCCCGATTTCGCCGAGCTGTTCCCGCTGGAGGGCGAGGAGGAGGACGGCGGCGGGGCGGCCGGTGACTGGACGCTCACCCCGCGCACCGCCTGCCTGCTGCACGCCCAGCTGCTCGGGCTGGCCGACGCCGCCTACGACGACCTCGACGAGCACGAGGACGAGCCGGTCGCCGACGGCGAGGAGGCGGACTGGACGGTGTTCGGGCGGCTGCCGCAGCGCACCTGGCGGCTGCACCGGGGCTGGCGCCGCGCGATGGCCCGCACCTTCGACGACCTCGCCGACGACCTGGCGCTCGGCGAGTGGCCGCTGCCGCGCTGCCTGGCGGAGGAGATCGCGCTGCGGATGGCGCTGGTCGACGCCCGGGCGCTGCTCGGCGCACAGCCCGAGTCGGTCGCCGACATGATGGGCGACCTGCCGGCCGACCTGTACGACTACGACTGGGACGGCTGCCACGACGAGCTGTTCGGCGTCTACGGGCCGGACGACGGCGATCCGGAGCTGACCGCGGAGCAGCGCGCCGAGCTGCTGCTGACGGCCACCCATCCGGAGGGCTGGTTCCTGACCTACGACGACGCGGAGGAGCGGGACCCGCAGCGCGGCTACCGCCGCTGAGGGGCGCCGCGCGGCCTGGCATGCTGGTCGGGTGACTTCTCCGTTCGACGCCCTCGTTCCCGAACCGACGCCCGAGGACCGCGACGCCCGGCCGCAGTACGTGCTGCCGCTGGTGGTGCGGCTGGAGCGGGCGACGCCGCCCGGGCGGACCGACGCGCTGGAGACCTCGGCGCGCGCGGTGCTGACGCTGCTGGCCGACCCGCGGGTCGCCGAGGCCGAGGGGGAGTGGGCCGAGCGGGTCGCGGCCTGGGAGGACGCGCGGATCCGCAAGGTGGTCCGGCGGGCGCGCGGCGGCGAGTGGCGCCGGGCCGGCGAGCTGCCCGGGGTCACGGTGACCGGCCGGGAGGCGGAGGTGCGGGTGTTCCCGCCGGTCCCGCTGGACGGCTGGCCCAAGGAGCTGGCCAAGCTCCAGGTGTCGGGCACCGACCTGGAGGAGGCCGGCCCGCTCGACGCCCCGGAGCCGGGCACGCCGGTGCTCTGGCTGAACCCGGAGCTGGAGATGAGCGCGGGCAAGACCATGGCGCAGACCGGCCACGCCGCGCAGCTCGCCTGGTGGCGCCTGGACGAGGCGCGGCGCAAGGAGTGGGCGGACAGCGGCTTCGCCCTCGCCGTCCGCACGGCGACCCCGCAGGCCTGGGCGGAGCTGGTGGCGAGCGGACTGCCGCTGGTCCAGGACGCGGGCTTCACGGAGATCGCCCCGGGCAGTTGCACGGTCGTGGCGGACCACCCGGGGCTGCGGGGCTGATCGGCCAGGACGTTGAGCGGTTCAGCCGTTCATCCGTTCAGCCATTCAGGGGTTCATCGGCTCGGCGGTTGAGCGGTTGAGTGGCTCGGCGGTTGAGTGGCTGACAACTGACAGCTGACAGATAACAGATTCTGAAATCTGTTATCTGTCAGCTGAAATCTGTCAGTTGTCAGTTGTCAGCGCCGCCCCCGTCACCGGCGGAGCGTGAGGCGCTCCGTGTGGCAGGCGAACTCGGTGAGCCTGCGGGTCCAGCCGGTGCCGGTTCGCCCGCCGGCGTGTGTCGGGGCTTGCGCCTTCCGGGGGGAGCCGGGCGGGGTGAGGTCGCTCTCGACCATCCGCAGCCGGGTGTGGTCGCCCGGTTCGGTGGACAGGGTGAACGTGACCAGGCCGGAGCCCCGGGGCCGGCGGACGGCGAGCACGGTGGGCGGTTCCAGCTGCTCGATCAGCGCGGGAGTGACCGTGCCGATCCAGAGGTCCAGGAACTCCGCCCGGGTGAGCACCTCCCAGACCCGCCCGCGCGGCGCCGCGATGGTGATCTCACGCTCGATGCTGTCGGCGACCATGCCGTGAACCTCCTCGATCCGTCGTCCGAGGGTCGCACGTCCCCGCCGCCATGTGCAACTCGTGGGTTGCACATGGGCGGCGGGGACGGAAGTCGGTCCCACACGCACTGACGAATCGTCAGGTCCCGTGACGGCGCAGGCCGCACAGGCCGCCGTAAGCGGCGGCGCCGGCCCACAGGGCCATGATCAGCAGGCCGGTCCAGTGTCCGTACACGACTTGCGGGTCGTCGGCGTAGCGCAGCGCGTACTGGCCCGCGCGGTCCGGGAGGAACTGCGCGGCGCCGCGCACGCCCGGGACGCCGGACAGCAGCGGGGAGAGCAGGAAGACGCCCGGCAGCAGCAGGCCCATGGCCGCGGTGAGACTGCGCAGCACCGCGGTCAGCCCCAGGCAGAACACCACCAGCAGCGCCGGATAGAGGACCCCGGCGGTGGCGCTGCGCACCAGAGCGGGGCCGTCCCAGGAATCCGGCACGAACGCGCCGTAGCCGAGGAACGAGCCGGCGGTCCCGAGCACTCCGGCGCCGAGGGCGACGGCCGCGCCGAGGGCGAGCTTCGCGCCGTAGAGGCGGCCGCGGTGCGGGACGGCGGTCAGCGAGACGCCGATCACGCGGGTGCTGAACTCCTGCCCGAACAGCAGGACGGCAAAGCAGACCAGCGCCGCCTGGCCGAAGTTGAGGCCGTAGTGGATGCCGAGGCCGGGGTCCTCGGCGAAGCTGTCGTCCTCGCCGCCGACGACGGCGGCCACCGCGGCGCCTAAGCCGACGGTGAGCAGCACGGCGACCAGCGGAGTGATCCACAGCGAGCGCAGGGTGGTGAACTTGATCCGTTCGGCGCGCAGCGCGGCGCGGACGGCCGTGCCGGCCGTGAAGGGGGTCGCGGTGCTCATGCGGCCACCGCCCGGTACTCGACGCTGTCGGCGGTCATCCGCAGGAAGGCCTCCTCCAGGGAGTCCTGCTGCACGGCGATCTCGTACAGCACCACCCGCTCGGCGGCCGCCAGCGCGGCCACCTCCTCGGGCGCCGCGCCGGTGACCTCCCAGGCGCCGCCGTCCACGCGTTGCGCGTCCAGGCCCGAACGGCCCATCAGTGACGCCAGCGCGTCCGGGTCGACGGCCCGCACCCGGATCCTGGTCCGGCCGTGACGGTCGATGAAGTCCGGGGTCGTCGCGTCCGCCAGCAGCCGGCCCCGGCCGATCACCACCAGGTGGTCGGCGGTCAGTGCCATCTCCGACATCAGGTGCGAGGAGGCCAGTACCGCGCGCCCCTCGGCGGCCAGGCCGCGCAGCAGGGCGCGGATCCAGCGGATGCCCTCCGGGTCCAGGCCGTTCACCGGCTCGTCGAGCATCAGCACCGGCGGGTCGCCGATCAACGCGGCTGCCACGCCCAGGCGTTGGCGCATGCCGAGGGAGAAGCCGCGGATCCGCCGACCGGCCGCGTCGGACAGCCCGACCTGGTCGAGCACCTCCTCGACCCGGCGCTGCGGCAGGCCGTTGCTCGCGGCCAGCCAGCGCAGGTGTCCGCGCGCCGTGCGGCCGCCGTGCAGGGCGTGCGGGTCGAGGAGGGCGCCCACCCGCCGCAGCGGGGTGTCCAGTTCGGCGTACGGGCGGCCGTCGACCAGGGCCCGGCCGGCGCTCGGTCGCTCCAGTCCCAGGATCAGCCGCATCGTCGTGCTCTTGCCGGCGCCGTTGGGCCCGAGGAAGCCGGTCACCACCCCGGGGCGGACCTCGAAGCCGAGGCCGTCCACCACCCGCGTCCCGCCGTACTCCTTGGTGAGCCCCTCCACGGTGATCACGACCGTCCTCCGTTCTGCCGCCTCGTGCGAGCCGCGCCGTTGTCCTTCGGTGGCTCCATGGGACCGGATCCGGGCACCGCGGCGGATCCCGCCGGGGAGGGGACCGCCCTCCCTCCCGGGAGGGAGGCCGAGCGCGCCGCTGACCTGGCAGGATGGCGCGGTGCCCCGAATACTCGCGCCCCTGCTGAGTCCCGTCACCTACGCGCGGTGGCTGCATCTGCTGATCGGCTGGATCTTCGCCGGCGTCATGCTGATGATCTATCCGGGCATCGCGGGACGCGGTCTCGGCGAGGTGCTGGTGCGGGCGGTGCCGGTGGACGTCGCGCTGGTGGTGCTGTCCGCGACGGTGCCCGCGATGCGCCGGGCGGAGGGCGTGCAGGCGCGGCTGCTGCTCGTCCCCGACCGCGAGCAGGACATCGCCGCCGAACCCGCGCGCGGTTGGGCCGACCGGTGGCGCACGGCGCTCTGGCTGCTCGGCCGGCTGGTGCTCGGCGGGGCCGTGGGCGCGGCCTCGGTGCTCGGACCCGCCGCCGCCTTCGACCTGCTGGTGCGGCCGGAGCCGGTGGTGTTCGGCCTGCGGGTGCCGGGCGGGGACGCCCTGCGCTGGACGCCGCTGCTGGCACCGCTGGCCCTGTTCGGGCTCGGCTGGCTGGTCGTCTGGGCAGGGCGGCTCCAACTCGTGATGGCCGTAAGACTGTTGGGACCCTCTCCGGCGCAGCGGCTGGCCGCCGCCGAGCTGCGCGCCGAACGGTTGCTGGAGCGCAACCTGTTGGCGCGCGAGCTGCACGACTCGATCGGCCACGCACTGACGGTGACGGTCCTTCAGGCGGGCGCGGCACGCGCGGTCGGCGACCAGGCGTTCACGGCCAAGGCACTGGAAGTCATCGAGGAGACCGGCCGCCGGGCGATGGACGACCTCGAACGCACCCTCGCCCTGCTCCGGGACACCGGCGACACCGGCGACGCCGGCGACACCGGCGACGCCGGCGAAACCGGCGACGCGGGCGAGGCCGCCGGTGCCGAGGACGTCCGCGAACGGCCGGGCATCGACCGCCTCCCCGCCCTCTTCGACACCGCCCGGGCGGCCGGCAGCCCCGTCGAGGCCCGGGTCGACGTCCCGCCCGGGCGCCTGCCCGGCGTGCTCTCCCGCGAGGGCTACCGGATCGTCCAGGAGGGCGTCACCAACGCGCTCAAGTACGCCCCCGGCGAGCCGATCAGCGTCCGGATCGCCGTCCGTGACGGCCGGCTGGAGCTGCGCTGCGCCAACGCCCTGCCCCCGCACGCCGGTGCGCCCGGCCGTTCCGGCGGCTCACCGCGCCGCGGCGGCAAGGGACTTCGCGGCATCCGCGAGCGGGCCGTGCTGCTCGGCGGCGAGGCCTCGGCGGGAGCGGAGTCCGGCGAGTGGGTGCTGGCCGTCCGGGTCCCCCTACGCTTGGGCGCGTGATGATCGACATTCTGCTGGCCGACGACGAGGAACTGGTCCGGGCCGGACTGCGGGCGGTGCTGGAGGCGCAGGGCGACCTGCGGGTGGTCGGCGAGGCGTCCGATGGCGCGCAGGCGGTCGACCTGGCCCGCCGGCTGCGCCCGCACGTGGTGCTGATGGACGTCCGGATGCCCGGAACGGACGGCCTCGCCGCGACCCGCGAACTGGTCCGCGACGGCGCCGTGCCCGGCGGCCGCGCGCCGAAGATCGTCGTCGTCACCACCTTCGAGATCGACGACTACGTCTACCAGGCCCTGCGCGCCGGCGCCGACGGGTTCCTGCTCAAGCGCACCCGGCCCGCCGAGATCGCCCAGGCGGTACGGCTGGTGGCGGCCGGCGAGTCGCTGCTCTTCCCCGCCCAGATCCGCCGGCTCGCGGCCGGCCGGGGCAACGCGGCGGCGCGCGCGGCGATGGCCCGGGCCGCCCTGACCGGGCGCGAGGCCGAGGTGCTGCGGCTGGTCGCGCGCGGACTGACCAACGGCGAGATCGCCGCACAGCTCTTCCTCGGCGTGCAGACGGTGAAGACGCACGTCAGCAGCCTGCTGGCGAAGCTCGGCGCGCGCGACCGCACCCAGGCGGTCATCCTCGCCTACGAGTCGGGCTTCGTGGCGCCCGCCGACTGACGCCCCGCCGACTGACGCCCCGCAGGCTGCCGCCCGCCGCCCGCCGCCCGCCGCCCGCCGCCCGCCGACCAACGCCCGCTGACCAACGTCCACAGCCCGCCGCCCGCCAGGCGGCGCCTCAGGCCGGGTAGGCGTGCGTCTGCGCGGCCTTGACGGCGGCCCAGACCGCCGAGCCCGGCGCGAGCCCGAGCTCGGCCGCCGCCGCCGGCGTCAGGTCGGCCGCCATCGGGACGGCGCCCGCCAGGTCGGCCCGCACCTGGTCGCCGTGCAGGTCCAGGCCGGCCACCGTCAGCTCCCAGACGTTGCGCGCGCTGCCCTCCGGGCGCGCCCGGTGCAGGGTCACCGCGGACGGCGGGAACGCGACGAACGCGGGCCCGGACAGCTCCTCGTCCGTCGTCAGCACCGCGCCCTGCGGCAGGGTCACCCGGTGCCCGTCCGCCGTGCCCCGGTACAGGTTGAGGCCCACCAGCCGGGCGATGTAGTCGGTGCGCGGCCGGCGCGCGATCTCCGCCGGGACGCCGGACTGCACCTCGCGCCCGTCCTCGATCACCACCAGCCGGTCGGCCAGCACCATCGCGTCCAGCGGGTCGTGCGTCACCAGCACCGCGACCGCCTCGAACTCGGCCAGGTGGCGGCGCAGCTGGGCGCGGACGTCGAGCCTGGTCCGGGCGTCCAGGGCGGCCAGTGGCTCGTCCAGGAGCAGCAGCCGCGGCCGCACGGCCAGCGCCCGGGCCAGCGCCACCCGCTGCGCCTGACCGCCGGAGAGCCGGCCCGGCCGGGCGCCCGCGTGTTCGGCCAGGCCCATCCGCTCCAGCCAGCCGGCCGCCTCGGCGCGCGCCTCGCGCCTGGAGCGGCCCCGGCAGCGCGGGCCGAACGCCACGTTGTCCAGCGCGCTCAGGTGGGGGAAGAGCAGGTAGTCCTGGAACACCACGCCGACCGGGCGCTCCTCGGCGGGGGTGTGCAGCCGGCGGGCCGGGTCCTCCAGGACGCGGCCGTCCAGGCGCAGATGGCCGTCGCCGAGCGGGAGCAGCCCGGCCAGGGCGCGCAGGGCGGTGGACTTGCCGGCGCCGTTCGGGCCGAGCAGCGCGACCACCTCCCCGGGGGCGGCGGTGAGCGCGAGGTCCAGGGTGAAGGCGGCGCGCTCGACCCGCAGCCGGGCGTCCAGGCCGGCGCCGGCCTCCGGAGCGCCGGTGGCGGGAGCGGTGGGTGCGGTGGGCGGAGTCATCGGCGGGGCCTTCCGGGGACGGGGACGCGGCGCCGGGCGGGCCGCTCGGGGCCCGGCGGGCCGAGGGTGGGGCGCGGGGCCGAAGGCGGCGTCACGGCGTGGACATCCAGCGCTCGCGCAGCCCGGCCAGCACCGCGATCGAGACCACCAGCAGCACCAGCGACAGCGCGATCGCCGCCTCCGGGTCCGACTCCATCGCCAGGTAGACGGCGAGCGGCATGGTCTGCGTGCGGCCGGGGAAGTTGCCCGCGAAGGTGATCGTCGCCCCGAACTCGCCGAGCGCCCGCGCCCAGGCCAGCACCGCGCCGGCCCCGATCCCGGGGGCGATCAGCGGCAGCGTCACCCGGCGGAAGGCGGTGAGCCGGGAGGCGCCCAGCGTCGCGGCGGCCTCCTCGTAGCGGGGGTCGGCGGCCCGCAGCGCGCCCTCGACGCTGATCACCAGGAACGGCATCGCCACGAACGCCTCGGCGATCACCACACCGGTGGTGGTGAACGGCAGGGTCAGGCCGAAGGCGGAGTCCAGCCAGGAGCCGACGATGCCGCGCCGGCCGAGCACCAGCAGCAGTGCCACGCCGCCGACCACCGGTGGCAGCACCAGCGGCAGCGTCACCAGGGCCCGGACCAGCCGCCGGCCCGGCAGCTCGGTGCGGGCCAGCAGCCAGGCCAGCGGGACGCCCAGCACCAGCGAGATGCCCGTGGCCGCCGTCGCGCAGACCAGCGACAGGCGCAGCGCCTCCCAGACCTGCGGGCTGGTGAGCTGCTCGGACAGCGTGCTCCACGGCGCCCGGACCAGCAGTCCGACCAGGGGGAGGACGAGGAACGCCAGGCCGAGCAGGGCCGGGAGCAGCAGGGCGGCCGGCACCCGGCCCGCCCGCCGCCGCCGTCGGCGCGGCCGGCCGTCGGCCTGGGACGGCAGGCGGTCGGCCTCGGACGGCAGGCGGCTGGAGCGGTTGGAACGGCCGGAGCGGCCGGTGTGGTCGATGCGGCCGGAACGGTCGGTGCGGCGGCGGATCACGGGGCCTGGAAGCCCGCCGCGGTCAGCACCTGCTGCGCCTCGGGCGACTGGATGTAGGCGACGAAGGCGGCGGCGCCGTCCTTGTTCGGCGCCTTGGCCAGCGCGGCGATCGGGTAGTCGTTCACGGCCTTGGCGGCCTCGGGGAAGTCCACGCCGTCGATCTTCCCGGCGTCGGCCCGCACATCGGTGCGGTACACCAGCGAGGCGTCGACCTCGCCCAGCTCGACCTTGGTCAGCGCGCCCTTGACGTCCTGCTCCAGGGTGACCGGGGTGAGGGTGACGTTCGCGGCCTTGAGGGCGGTCAGCGCGGCGGCGCCGCAGGGCACCTCCTTGGCGCAGAGCGCGACCTTCACCCCGGGGGCGGCGAGGTCGGCGAGGCCGGTGAGGTGCTTGGGGTTGCCCTCGGGGACGGCGATGGCGAGCGTGTTGCGCACGAACGTCCTCGGCTCGCCCGCGGCGCCGCCCGCGTCGCTGACGGTCTTCATGGGGGCCGGGCTGGCGGCGGCGAAGACGTCGGCGGGGGCGCCGGAGTTGATGCTGGCGGCGAGGGCGGAGCTGCCGCCGAAGTTGAAGGTGACCTTGGTGCCGGGGTTGGCGGCCTCGAACTTCCTGCCGAGGTCGGTGAAGGTCTCCTTGAGCGAGGCGGCCGCGAACACGGTGATCGAACCGGACGCCTTCGGGACGCCGGTCGGGGAACCGGTCGTGGCGGAGCCGGTGGCCGAGTCGGTGGCGGTACTCGTGGCCGTGCCGTTCCCGGTGTCCGAGCCGCCGTCGCTGCCGCAGGCGGTGGCGGCGAGCGCGAGGACGAGCGCCGCGGCGCCGGCGGCGGTGAATCTGCGGATGGTCATTCCTTCGCTTCCCCTCCTGGACGCGCCGGAAGGGCGCGGTGTCCCGGGCCGCAGGTACGGCCTTTATGCCGATCATAGTGCCGCAGCTACGAGCCGATGAGCCCCTGGCCCATCGCAACCGCAAGGGCCGGCGCCGGAGGCGCCCCGGCGGCCGGAAGGCGTGCGGCGGCGCGCGGCGGCGCGCGGCGGCAGGAAAACCCTTCGCGCACGGCCGCCCCCGGACGGAAGAGTGGCCCCGCCCGGACCGCCCCGGCCGTCCCCTCGGGATCCGCCGGGCCGAACCCCGCGCGTCCACGTGCGTGCACATCTGTACGCACACCCGACCGCGCCCACACGCCCACACGCACGCCGGCCGGCCGGACCGGTCGAGCCCGGGGGAGGAGTACACCCATGTCCACACTGCGGGTCAGCGCCGAGCGGCTGACCATCCTGGAGCACCCGAACGCCGACGCCCTGGAACTCGCCCAGGTCGGCCTCTACCGCGCGGTGGTCGCCAAGGGCGCCTACCGCACCGGCGAGCACGCCGTGTACATCCCCGAGCAGGCCGTGCTGCCGGCCGCGCTGATCGCCGAACTGGGCCTGACCGGCCGGCTCGCCGGGAGCGGGGCCGACCGGGTCAAGGCGGTGCGGCTGCGCGGCGAGCTGTCCCAGGGCATCGTCTGCCGGCCCGGCGCGCTGGCCGGCACCGACCTGGCGGTCGCCGCCGCGCGCGGCGAGGACTTCGCCGCCCTGCTGGGCATCACCAAGTGGCAGCCGCCGGTGCCCACCACGATGAGCGGCGAGGTGGTCGCGGCCCCGGACCTGCTGCCCTGGGTGGACGTCGAGAACCTCAAGCGGTTCCCGGACGTCTTCGCGCCCGGCGAGCCCGTCGTGGTGACCGAGAAGCTGCACGGCAGTTGCTGCCTGGTCACCTACCACGCCGCCACCGGCGAGGTGCAGGTCTCCTCCAAGGGGATGGCCGCGCGCGGGCTGGCGCTCGTCGAGGACGCTCGCAACCTGTACTGGCGCGCGGTGCGGGCGCACGGCGTCGCGCGGGTCGCGGCGCGGCTGGCCGCGCGCCTCGGCGCCGAGCGGGTCGGCGTCTTCGGCGAGGTCTACGGCGCGGGCGTGCAGGACCTCACCTACGGCGGGTCCGGGCGCGGCGAAGCGCCCGGCTACGCGGCCTTCGACGTGTCGGCGCTGGTCGACGGACAGCTGCGCTGGCTGCCCGCCGCCGAACTGCTGGCCGGGGAGCTGCCGCTGGTGCCCGAGCTGTGGCGCGGGCCGTTCGCGGTGGACACCGTGCTGGCGCTCGCGCAGGGGTGCGAGACGGTCTCCGGGCGCGACCTGCACGTGCGTGAGGGCGTCGTGGTCCGGCCCGAGGCCGAGCGCCACAGCCCGGTGCTGGGCGGGCGTGCCATCGCCAAGGCCGTCGGCGACGCCTACCTCACCCGCAAGGGTGGCACGGAGTACGAGTAGGGGGGCGCGAACAGCCCGGCGAGCGCCGTGTGACGTCCGCCGGGCCGCCCAACGCGCTCCTTCTGCTCTGATTACCACTCAGTTACGTTGGAGGGACGAAGGGACACGACCGAGGAGGGGACATGACACTGACCGACGCCGCCGTCACCGCCGCCGTCACCGCTGCCGGCGCCGCGAAGCGGGTACCGGGGCCGCCCGGGCTCCCCGTGGTGGGTTCGCTGTTCGACCTGACCCGGCGCCCGCTGCGGACGTTCCTGGACGCCCGCCGCGACTACGGCGACGTCGTCCGCTTCGTGGCCGGCCCGCCCGGGCTGCGCGCCGAGTTCTACGCCGTGTTCTCCCCGGAGGGCGCGCACCAGGTGCTCGGCAGCGAGGCGGCCAACTTCCGCAAGGACAACAGCTTCTACGACGAACTGCGGACCAGCCTCGGCAACGGCCTGCTGACCAGCCAGGACGGCGACTACCAGCGCCAGCGCCGGCTGATCCAGCCGCTGTTCACCCGCCGCCGGGTGGACGGCTACGCGCAGGCCGTCGGGCTGGAGTGCCGGGCGCTGGCCGACCGGTGGCGGGCGGTCCCGCACGGCGTGGTCGACGTCGCCGAGGAGATGTCGCGCTTCGCGCTGCGCACGGTCGCCCGGATCCTGTTCGGCGCGGACGTGGAGGCGGCGGTGCAGGTGGTGCACCGCGGCTTCCCGGTGATAGGGGAGCTCGTCCTCGCCCGCGGCTTCGCGCCGGTGCGGCTGCCCCGCTCCTGGCCGACGCCGTCCAACCGGCGCGGCGCCGCGGCGCGCCGGGACCTGTACGCGGTGTGCGACCGGATCATCGCCGAGCGGGCCCGGCGGGCGGAACGCGCCGGCGGGGCCGCCGCGGCCGGTCCGGGCGGCCTGGACGGCGGGAGCGGCCGGGGCGGCCAGGCCGGTCAGGGCGGAGCGGCCGGCCAGGACGATCTGCTGGAGCTGCTGACCCGGGCCCGCGGCGAGGACGGCGAGCGGCTCGACCCGGACGAGCTGCGCGACCAGGTGCTGATCTTCCTGCTCGCCGGGCACGAGACCACGGCGACCTCGCTGGCCTTCGCGCTGTTCCTGCTCGCCAAGCACCCCGAGCAGCGCCGCCTGGCGCAGGAGGAGGCCTCGGCGGTGCTCGCCGGGCGCGAGCCCGTGGCCGCCGACCTGGAGGCGCTGCCCTACCTGACCCGGGTGCTGAAGGAGGCCATGCGGCTCTACCCGCCGGCCTCGCAGATGGGGCGCCGCTCGGTGGAGGAGACGGTGATCGACGGGCACGTGGTCCCGGCCGGCGCCCAGGTGATCCTGGCGCCCTGGGTGACCCACCGGCACCCCGGCCACTGGGCGGAGCCCGACCGCTTCGACCCGGACCGCTTCCTGCCCGAGCGGGAGAAGGAGCGGCACCGCTACGCCTGGTACCCGTTCGGCGGCGGGCCGCGGGCCTGCATCGGGCAGCACTTCTCGATGCTGGAGTCGGTGCTGGCGCTGGGCTCGCTGCTGCGGGAGTTCGACCTGGAGGCGATCGACCACGGCGTGCGGCTCGGCCAGGGCATCACCCTCCAGGTGAAGAGCCCGATGCGGGTCCGGCTGACGCCGCGCGGCTGAGCGTCCGATCGGGGGCGGGCAGGCATCACCGGCGCCCACGGCGGGCAGGAGGACGGCGAACCATGAGGTGAGGTGCGTCGTGGAGGTCCGGGCCGGTGTCCGCCGGCCGGGCCCCGGGGTGCCGAGTTCCGAGGGGGCGGCATGGGGAGCGCACCGGGGTGTCGCGGCGAGGCGGACGGGTCCCGCGGCGCCGAATCGGCGGAGTTCGACCGGGTGTTCACGGAACTGCTGCCCCGGCTGCACCGGGCGGCCGCGCGCCTGCTCGGGAATCCGTTCGGCGCGGGGGACGTCGTCCACGAGGCGTACCTGCGCATCGCCCGGCGGCCCGCCCGCTTCCTCGGCCATCCGCGGCCCTACGCCTACGCGTTCACCGCGATGGTCAACGTCGTGCGCGACGAGTGGCGCCGCGACCGCCGCCGGCTGGTGCCGTACGAGGCGCTGGAGGACGTCGAGGTGCTGGGCGGCGAGGCCGGCGGACAGGCGGAGCTGCAGGCGCACTGGGAGGTCGTCCGGCTGCTGGGCTGCCTGACGGCCAAGCAGGCCCGTGCCGTCCTGCTGGTCGACCTCGACGGCTACGGTCTGGAGGAGGCCGCGGCCCTGCTCGGCGTGCACCGCTCCACCCTGGCCCTCACCCGCCGGAGGGCGCTGGAGCGGCTGCGGACGCTCATCGAGCGCGAGCGCGCGGGCGAGCGCGAGCACGACCAGGGCCTCGGGGCCGGTCTCCGCGAGGGGGCCCGGCCCGACGCGCCGGACTGACGGTCTGTCAGCTCCGTTGCCGGTCCCGCCCGTACGCTGAACCGTGATCACGTACGAGGAGCACCGGCTCCGCTCCCTGGCGGACGAGGGCCGTTGGATCGAACTGCTGGACGCCTACCGGCAGGCCCGCGCCGCCGCCGTCGCGCTCGCCCCGGAGCGCGGCGGCCCACCGGACGGCCCCGCGCAGGGCCGGGCGGCCGCCGCGGCCGCCCCGCTCGGCCACCTGATCGCCTACGCCGCGCCGCCCGAGGTGGCCGCCCGGCTGTTCGACGCGGACGGCGGCCCCGGCACCGCGGCCGGCGTCGCGGACCACGACGCCGGACCGCTCTGGGAGGTGCTGGCGACCCGGCACTGCTGGCGCCGGCTCGCCCCGCTGCTCGCCCCGCCCCCGGTGCGGCGGCTGGTGGCGCAGACCCGGGTGCTGCTCGGCGAGGACCTCGCCCGGGACGCCGAGCCGGATCCGGAGGGCGTCCCGCTGGCGCTGGAGCCGTGGGAGGAGGCGGGCCGGGGCGAGGGCGCGCCGGTACGCGAGTACCTGCCCGACGGCGGGTCGCGCAGCGCGCTGCTGACCCTGCCGGCCAGCCGCGAGGGCCTGGCCCGGGTGGAGCTGCCCGAACCCGGCGCCCGGCTGCCCGGGCAGCCGGCCACCCGGGCGCTCGCGGAGCTGGCCGGGTGGGCGCGGGCGGTCTGCGTGCGCGGGCCGGCGCCGCTCGCCGCCGCGCAGCTCGCGCCGCCCGGGCGGCTGGTCACCGGCGGCTACCTGCCGTTCGCTCTCGCCTGGCCGGCGCTGGTGCAGGCGGGCGTCGCGGACCGGGCGCACGGCGCGGCGCACGGGAGGCTGGCGCTGTGGCGGGTGCTGGTGGAGATGACCGGGGTCCGGCGCACGCGCTGGGCGGACCGGGTGGAGGTGGACGCGCTGGTCGCCCGGATGCGCTGCTTCACCTGGGACGACCCGGCGGACCGGTTGCGGCACCTGCATCTCGCGCTGGAGGACCCGGCGACCGGCCTGAGCTGGGCGGTCAGCGGGTCCGAAGAGGTCTGAACGGCGGGGCGCGGCGGCAGACGGGGTGGCAGCCGGGGCACCGGGCAGGGCGTCGGGCAGAGCGTCCGGCGGGGTGGACGCGGCGGGGTGGCGGGGCGGCGGGAAGACGAAGGACCCCCGGTCCGGCGCCATTCCGGGGGGTTGGGCGGGGCGCCGGACCGGGGGAGTCAGGGGGTGGGGCGGCCGGGGCGGCCGGGGCGGCTCAGGCGGCCGCCGCCGGGACCGCCCCCGCAGCGGCGGGTCCGGGCTCCGGGGCGCCCTTCGTTCCGGCCGCGCCTTCCGTCCCGGTCCCGGTCCCGGCGGCGGTCACCGGGGCGCCGTGGGCGTCGGCGTCCAGCAGCGTCCGCTCGTCGAAGGGCAGCGCGCCCGCCAGCACCTGCCGGGCCCGCTCGCGGTCGAGTTCCCCGGTCCACTGCCCGATCAGCACGGTGGCGACGGCGTTCCCGGCGAAGTTCGTCAGCGCCCTGGCCTCGGACATGAAGCGGTCGATGCCGACGATCAGCCCGACGCCGTCCACCAGTGCCGGCTTGTGCGACTGCAGCCCGCCCGCCAGGGTGGCCAGTCCGGCGCCGGTGACCCCGGCCGCGCCCTTGCTGGCGATCACCATGAAGACCAGCAGCGACAGCTGCTCGCCCACCGACATCGGCTTGTCCAGCGCCTCCGAGATGAAGATCGAGGCCATCGTGAGGTAGATCGCCGTGCCGTCCAGGTTGAAGCTGTAGCCGGTCGGGACGGTGATGCCGACCACCGGGCGGCTGACGCCCAGGTGCTCCATCTTGGCGATCAGCCGGGGCAGCGCGCTCTCCGAGGAGGAGGTGGAGAGGATCAGCAGGAACTCGCGGCCCAGGTAGCGCAGCAGGGTGAGGATGTTGACGCCCGCGACCAGGCGCAGCAGCGTGCCGAGCACCACGACCACGAACAGCGCGCAGGTCAGGTAGAAGCCGACCATGATGACGGCCAGGCTCTTCAGCGCGGCCGTGCCGGTGGCGCCGACCACCGCCGCCATCGCGCCGAACGCGCCGACCGGCGCCACCCACATGATCATCGCCATCACCCGGAAGACCAGCCGCTGCAGGTGCTCGACGCCGCGCAGCACGGGCGCGCCGGCCGGGCCCATCGCCTGCAGGGCGAATCCGACCAGCAGCGCGACCAGCAGGGTCTGCAGCACCTTGCCCTCGGTGAGGGCGGAGAGCAGGGAGGTCGGGATCATGCCGAGCAGGAAGTCGGCGGTGGACTGCGCGCCCCCGGCGGCGGCCTGGGCGTGTCCGGACTTGGCGAGGGCGGCGGTCAGGTGCAGGCCGCCGCCCGGCTCCAGCAGGTTGCCGACCAGCAGGCCGATGGCGAGGGCGACGGTCGACATGGTGAGGAAGTAGCCGAGCGCCAGCCCGCCGACCCGGCCGACCTTGGCGGCCTTGGTCACCGAGCCGATGCCGAGCACGATGGTGCAGAAGATGACCGGGCTGATCATCATCTTGATGAGGTTGACGAAGCCCGTGCCGACCGGCTTCAGCTCCACCGCGAAGTCCGGCGCGGCCAGACCCACCACGACGCCGGCGACGACCGCCGCGATCACGGCGAGGTAGAGGTAGTGGGTGCGGTCCTTCGCTCTGGTGCCCGCTCCCGCTGCGGTTCCGGTGATCGGCATCTGCGGCTCCTTCGCCGTGCTGTGCCCGCACGGGGCGCCTGCGTGGGGGTGCGCGGCCCTGCGGTCCTGGCGGCCCGGGTGGTGGGCCGCTCCGACTATGGGGCGCGGCGTGACGCGGGTCACGCTTGCGTTCATAGAGTTCACGCCGCGGCGCGGTGCGGTCCGCCGGTCCGCGCCGCCGCGGCCGTGGCGCGCGCCGGGGCGTGGTGCACACTGACAGGCATGTCCGCGCGTACCCTCCCCCCGCCGCGCCGGCTGGTGCGCAGCCTGGCCGGACAGCTCTTCGTCGTCCAAGTGGTCATCGTCGCCGCCGTGGTGGCCGGCGGGGCGGTGCTCGCCTACCTGTTCACCGCCGACCGCACCGAGGACGCCGCCCGCCGCCAGGTCACCGCCGTCGCCCGCGCCGTCGCCGACTCCCCGGCCGTGCGCGCCGCCGTCACCGCGCCCGACCCGACGGCCGTGCTCCAGCCGTACGCCGAGCAGGTGCGCGTCGACACCGGGGTCTCCTTCGTCACCGTGATGGACACCGGCGGCGTCCGCTGGACGCACCCGCTGCCCGAGCAGATCGGGCGCACCTTCCTCGGCCACATCGACTGGGCACTGGCCGGCGAGACCCGCAGCGAGACGTACACCGGCACGCTCGGCCCCTCGGTGCGGGTGGTCACCCCGGTGCTGGACGAGCGGCACCGGGTGGTCGCCCTGGTCAGCGCGGGCCTGACGGTGCAGTCCATCTCCGAGCAGCTGCGCGGCCCGCTGCTCGCCCTGGTCGGCGTCGCGGCGGGCGCGCTCGCCGTCGGCGGGATCGGCACCTACCTCGCCAACTCCCGGCTGCGGCGCCACACCCACGGCATGGGACCGGCCGAACTCAGCCACCTCTACGAGTACCACCAGGCCACCCTGCACGCCGTCCGGGAGGGGCTGGTGCTGCTCGACCGCGACCGCCGGGTGGTGCTCTGCAACGACGCCGCGCGTGAACTCCTCGGCCTGGAGGGGACGGTGGAGGGGCGGCCGGTCGCCGATCTGGGTCTGCCGGCGGCGCTGGTGGCGGCCGTCTCGGGGGCCGGGCCGGTCCGCGACGAGGTGCACCTGACGGCGGAGCGCGTGGTGGTGCTCAACACCTCCACCATCGGCACCGGGCTCGGCCGCGTCCTCACCCTGCGCGACCACACCGAACTCCAGTCGCTGAGCGGCGAACTGGACTCGGTGCGCGGCTTCACCGAGGCGCTCGGCGCGCAGGCGCACGAGGCCGCCAACCGGCTGCACGCCGTCGTCTCGTTGATCGAACTCGGCCGCCACCGCGAGGCGGTGGAGTTCGCCACCGCCGAACTCGCCCTCGCCCAGCGGCTCACCGACCGGGTGGTGGCCGCCGTCGGCGAGCCCGTGCTGGCCGCGCTGCTGCTCGGCAAGGCCGCCCAGGCGGCCGAGCGGGGCGTGGAGTTGACGCTCACCCCGGACAGCTCCATCGACGACGGGGTGCTGCCGCCCCACCTGAGCGCCCGCGACCTCATCACCGTCCTCGGCAACCTGATCGACAACGCCGTGGACGCCGCCATCGCCGGCGCGGCCGCGCGCCCCGACCCGCCGGAGGTCACCGTCACCGCCCGGATCGACGGCGAGCACCTGCTGCTGCGGGTCGCCGACACCGGCGAGGGCATCGCCCCGGGCGCGGTGGAGGACGTGTTCCGGCGCGGCTGGAGCACCAAGCGGGACGGGCGGGGGAGCGAGCGGGCCGGCGGTCCCGGTGCTCACGGCGGCGGTGACGGTGACGGTGGCCGCGACGCTCGGCACGGGCGCGGACTCGGGCTCGCCCTCGTCGCCCAGGCCGCCCGGCGCAACGGCGGCACCGTCGAGGTCGGCCGCGACCGCGGCGCCGTGCTCACCGTCCGCCTGCCGCTCGACCGGCCGGTCCGCGAGGGCGCGGGCGCGGGTTCGGGCGCGGGTTCGGGGGAGCCCGGGCTCGGACGTCTGGTGGTGGCCCCGTGAGCGGCCGACCGCAGGACCGACCGAAGGACCGGGCGCAGGACCGGGCGCGGCCGGACATCTCCGTGCTGGTCGTCGAGGACGACCCGGTGGCCGCCGCCGCCCACACCCTCTACGTCGAACGCGAACCGGGCTTCCGCGCCGTCGGCACCGTGCACGGCTGCACGCAGGCCCTGCGCTTCCTGGAGCGCGCCCGCGCCGCCGGACGGCCCGTCGACCTGCTGCTGCTCGACCTCTACCTGCCCGACGGGCACGGCCTCCAGCTCTGCGGCACGCTGCGCACCGCCGGGCACACCACCGACGTCATCGCCGTCACCTCCGCCCGCGACCTCGCGATGGTCCGCCAGGCCGTCTCCGCGGGCGTCGTCCAGTACCTGCTGAAGCCCTTCGCCGCCGCCGCGCTGCACGACCGCCTGGAGCGCTACGCCCGCTACCGGGACACCCTCGCCCGGACCGGCCCGGCCACCGGGCAGGACGAGGTCGACCAGGCGCTCGCGCTGCTGCGTTCGCCCGAACGCACCGTGCTGCCCAAGGGGTTGTGCGCGCCGACCCTGGACACCGTCGCCGGCGTGCTGCGCGCGGCCCGCACCGGCCTGTCCGCCGCCGCCGCGGGCACGGCGGCCGGCGTCTCGCGGATCACCGCCCGCCGCTACCTGGAGCACCTGGTCGACACCGGACTCGCCGCCCGCGAGCCCCAGTACGGCACCGTCGGCCGCCCGGAGCTGTGCTACCGCTGGACGGGCGGAGGCCGGGGCGGAGGTGGCGGCGGGCAGGGGTGAGCCGGCCCGGGGCCGTCAGCGGGTGACGAACTGGGTGAGCAGGGCCTGCACCTCGTAGATGTCGACGCCCTTGGTGAAGTTCTTGGAGATCGGCAGCGCCGCGCCCGACACCCAGATCTTCAGTTCGGCGTCCAGGTCGAAGTTGCCGGCGGTCTCCACGGCGTAGTGGGTGATCGACCGGTAGGGGATCGAGTGGTACTCGGTCTTCTTGCCGGTGATGCCCTGCTTGTCGACGAGGATCAGCCGGCGGTCGGTGAACAGGAAGGAGTCGCGCAGCAGTTGGTAGGCGGCCTGGACGTGCTCGCCCTCGCCGAACAGCTTGGCGAACTCCTTCTGGGCCTCGTCGTTGTCCACCCGGTGGGCGTTGCCGAAGAGCGCCATGGCGGTTCCTCTCGTCGAGCACCCGGGGTGGGTGCGGAGGGTTCCGAGTCTGGCACGCCGGTGATCATGGGCGGGGGGCGGCCCTGGCGGTGGTCCTCCCGTCGGCGTCCCCGCCGGCGCCGTGCGGGGTCCGTTCGGCGAGGGCGAGGTAGCGGTCGTCGGCGTCCGTGTAGGAGACCAGGTGCCAGCCGGCGGCGGCGAGCAGGGGGCGGAGGTTGGGCTCGGCCCGCAGGTCGTCCGCAGTGAGGGCGCGGCCGTGGCGGGCGGCGAGGGCGGCGCGGCCGACGGGGTGGAACAGCGCGAGCCGGGCGCCGGGGCGCGAGACCCGGGCCAGTTCGCCGAGCGCGCGGGCCGGGTCGGGGAGGTGGGAGATCAGGCCGGCGGCGAAGACGGCGTCCAGCGCGGCGTCGGGCAGGGGGAGCCGGGCGCAGTCGGCGAGCAGCAGGTCGGCGGTGCCGGGGTGGCCGGCGGCGGCCTCGTGCAGCATCTCCGGGGTCACGTCGGCGCCGAACACCCGGCCCGCCGGGCCGACCGCGGCGCGCAGCGGCGGCAGGGCGCGGCCGGTGCCACAGCCGGCGTCGAGCACCGAGTCGCCCGGGCGCAGGGCGAGTTCGGCGACGGCGGCGGTGTAACGCGGGCCGTCGTCGGGGAACTTGGCGTCCCAGCCGGCGGCGCGGACGGCGAAGAACGCGCGGGTGCGGGCCAGTTCGGCGGCGTACTCGGCCTCGGCGGCACTCTCGGCGGTGGGCCCGGACGCGGGATCGGGCGCGGGCACGGGCCCGGACGTCGGCTCGGTGGACGGTGACGGCGGCATGCGGTGAGGGTAGCGCGAGGCGGGGGAGCACGAGGCCGGGGAGCGTGAGGCCGGGCCGCTCGGGCCGCTCGGGCCGTGACCTCCGGGCAGCCCGGTCGTTGGGCAAACGGGCCCGCTGTCACCCGCACGGGTGGTTCCGGTGGCCCGGGGGCGGATCCGGACGGACCTGAGAAGTAAGGTTAGGCTCACCTAAATTCTTGGGAGTCCTCCTTGACGCTCGCCGCTGAGCCCGCCACCGGTCCGACCGTCCCCGTGCCTGCTCCTTCCCCTGCCTCCGGCCTCGCGCCCGCCCCGGTCCCTGACGGCACCCCGGCCGCCGCCGTGCTGCGGCGCCAGCGCGTCCGCGAGTCCGCCGCCCGCACCTACGCGCGCTCGTTCCCGATCGTCCCGGTGCGCGCCAACGGGATGACCGTCGAGGGCGCCGACGGCCGCCGCTACCTCGACTGCCTCTCCGGCGCGGGCACCCTCGCGCTCGGCCACAACCACCCCGTCGTCCTGGAGGCGATCCGCCGCACCCTGGACAGCGGCTCCCCGCTCCACCTGCTCGACCTCGCCACCGCCGAGAAGGACGACTTCACCACCGCGCTGTTCGAGAGCCTGCCGCCCGCCTTCGCCGACGGTGCGCGCGTCCACTTCTGCGGCCCCGCCGGGACGGACGCCGTCGAGGCCGCGCTCAAACTGATGCAGACCGCCACCGGCCGCTCCGGCGCCCTCGCCTTCACCGGCGCCTACCACGGGATGACCGCCGGCGCCCTCGCGCTCACCGGCAACGTCGCCGTCAAGGAGCCGCTGCCCGGCGGCGGCGAGGTGGTCCGGCTGCCCTACCCCTACGGCTACCGCTGCCCGTTCGGGGTCGGCGGCCGGGCGGGCGCCGACCTGTCCGCCACCTACGTCGAACGGCTGCTCGACGACCCGTCCGGCGGCGTCGTGCCGCCCGCCGCGATGGTCCTGGAGGCCGTCCAGGGCGAGGGCGGCGTCGTCCCCGCCCCCGACGACTGGCTGCGCGCCATGCGCCGGATCACCGCCGAACGCCGCATCCCCCTCGTCGTCGACGAGGTGCAGACCGGCGTCGGCCGCACCGGCGCGATGTGGGCGGTCGAGCACAGCGGGATCGTGCCGGACGCGATGGTGCTCTCCAAGGCGATCGGCGGCAGCCTGCCGCTCGCCGTCGTCGTCTACCGCGCGGAGTACGACGGCTGGCGCCCCGGCGCGCACACCGGCACCTTCCGCGGCAACACCCTCGCCATGGCGGCCGGCGCCGCCACTCTGCGGTACGTCGCCGCGAACGGGCTCGCCGAGCGGGCCGCGGTGGTCGGCGCGCGGATGACCGAACGGCTGCGGGCGCTGGCCGGGGAACTGCCGGTGATCGGCGACGTGCGCGGGCGCGGGCTGATGATCGGTGTGGAGCTCGTCGACCCGGCGGCCGAACCGGACGCCTGCGGGGCCCGGCCGGCCGCACCCGCCCTCGCCGTCCGGGTCCGCGAGGCGTGCCTGGCGCGCGGACTGATCGTCGAGCTCGGCGGGCGGCACGACGCCGTGCTGCGGCTGCTGCCGCCGCTCACCGTGACGGACGAGCAGGCGGCCGCGGTGCTGGACCGGCTCGCCGACGCCATCGCGGCGGCCTCGGCCGCGGGGCCGGCGGTGTCCGCGTGAGCGCGGGCGGCGTCGGCGCTGTAGGCGGAGCGGGCGACGGCGGTTCGCTCGGCGGACCCGGCCCGCTCGACGCGCTCTCCGGCGGCGTCGGCGGCCCCGCCGCGCTCGGCCCGCTGCTCGCCACCGTCCTCGACGCGCTGGAGACCGGCGCCACCCGGCGCGGCGGCCCGCTGCCCACCGGCCGCCCCGCCGACCTCGCCGCCCGGACCGCCGAGGCGCTCGCCGCCGCCCGCGGCCCCCACGCCCTCGCCCGCCTCACCGAACTCCTCGCTCACGGCGCCGCCGACCCCGCCGACCCCTACTGCGCCGCCCACCTGCACTGCCCGCCGCTCGCCGTCGCCACCGCCGCCGACCTCGCCGTCAGCGCCCTCAACCCCTCCCAGGACTCCTGGGACCAGGCCCCCGCCGCGACCGCGCTGGAGACCGCGCTGCTCGCCGAACTCGCCGCCCTGGTCGGCTACGACCCGGCCCACGCCACCGGCGTGCTCACCTCCGGCGGCACGGAGTCCAACCTCATGGGCCTCATGCTCGCCCGCGACCAGAAACTCGACGGCATCGTCGAACTCGACGGCCTCCTCGGCCTGCCCCCCGGCACCCGGCCCCGGATCCTCGCCTCCCGGGCCGCGCACTTCTCCGTCCAGCGGGCGGCCGCCCTGCTCGGCCTCGGCGAACGGGCCGTCGTCCCCGTCGACGTCGACCGCGACCTGCGGATGGACCCGGCCGCACTCGAACGCGCCCTGGCCGAGACCGTCTGGGCCGGGGACACCCCCCTCGCCGTCGTCGCCACCGCCGGCACCACCGACACCGGCGCCGTCGACCCGCTGCCCGCCGCCGCCGACCTCGCCGCCCGTTACGGCGCCTGGCTGCACGTCGACGCCGCGTACGGCGGCGGCGCCCTGCTCTCCGACCGGCTCGCCCCGCTGCTGGCCGGCATCGAACGGGCCGACTCCGTCTCGCTGGACTGGCACAAGCTCGGCTGGCAGCCCGCCGCCGCTGGCGTCTTCCTGGTCCGCCGCGCCGAGACGTACGTCTCGCTCGCCCGCCGCGCCGCGTACCTCAACCCGGCCGACGACGAAGAGTCCGGCTATCCGAGCCTGCTCGGCCTCTCGCTGCGCACCACCCGGCGGCCGGACGCGTTCAAACTCGCCGTCACCCTGCGCACCCTCGGTCGCGCCGGACTCGGCCGGCTCGTCGACGCCTGCCACGACCTCGCGCTCGCCGCCGCCGGCACCGTCCGGGCCGAACCGGAACTCGAACTGCACGCCGACCCCGTGCTGACCGCCCTGCTGTTCCGCTACCGGCCGGTGGGCGGGGCGGGCGCCGGCGCCGAGGACCCGGCCGCGCTCGACCGGGTCAACGCCGAGCTGCGCCGGAGCCTGCTGCGCACCGGCCGGGCCGTGGTCGGCCGCACCGAGCTGCCCGGCGAGGGCCCGGGGCGGGTGCGGCTCAAGCTGACCCTGCTCAACCCGCACACCACCCCCGAGGAGGTCAGCGGGCTGCTCGCCGAGGTCGTCCGCGCCGGCCGCCGGGCGTGGAGCGCGGCGCGCTAGCCCGGACGGCCCCGGACGGCCCCGGACGGCCCCGGCCGGGGCCGTCCGGGCTCCCGGGCTCCCGTGCTTCTACGGCGCGAGCAGGATCTCCCGGCAGCGCTCCCAGGTGGCCGGGTCGGCGGCGACGAGCAGGCCGTCCTCGCCGCCGGGGGCCTCGGGACGGTAGGGGGTGCCGTCGAGGCGGGCGGAGCGGCCGCCGGCCTCGGTGAGCAGGAGCGAGCCGGGCGCGTGGTCCCAGGGGAGGGTGCGCCAGTAGAGAATGAAGTCCAGGGCGCCCTCGGTGACGTCCGGGTACTCGATTCCGGCGGCGTGGCGGCCCGGGGTGATCTCGCCGAAGGCGGCGGTGTTGGCCTCGACCAGCCGGCGGCGGGACGGGTCGAGGAAGCGGCTCTTCACCGAGCCGCGCCACTTGGCCGGGTCGGTGCCGGCCGGGACGCGGGTGAGGCGGTGGCCGTCGCGCCAGGCGCCGGAGCCGAGTTCGGCGGTGTAGGTGGTGGCGGTGACGGGCTGGCGGATCCAGGAGGCGACCGTCTCGCCGCCGCGCACCAAGGAGACCATGACGGCGTACTCGGGTCGGCCGGCGATGAAGTTGGCGGTGCCGTCGACGGGGTCCACGAGCCAGGCGGCGGGCTCCTCGTGCAGCGCCCGGGCGAGGGCCGGGTCGGCGGCGACCGCCTCCTCGCCCACCACCGGGACGGGCAGCAGCTCGCGCAGCCGCCGCGCGATGATCACCTCGGCCTCCCGGTCGGCGACGGTGACCACTTCGCCGGGGGCCTTCTCCATCACCTCACCGGCCGCCAGCGCCCGGAACCGGGGCTCCACCGCCTCGGCCGAAGCCTCGGCGATGATCTCCGCCACCTTCTCCATCAGCACGTGCCCGCTCCCTTCGCCGGCTACCACTTTCGCACGTCAGTGCGGGCGGCGTGCGGCGGGGCGCGGGGGTGGTGGGTCCGGCGGGGGCCGGGGCGGGGGCTGACGACTGACAGCTGACAGATTTCAGATAACAGATAACAGATTTCAATAGCTGTCAGCTGTCAGTCGTCACCCGTTCCCCGCTCCGGCGCCCGCGATCAGCGCGGAGACCACGCGCGGGGCGCGGAACTCCTGGACCACCAGGACGTTGCCGGAGTCGCCGTACCCGGCCAGGGCGCGTAGCGCCTCCCAGGCGGTCATCTCGACCTGCCCGGTGCCGAGCGCGATCCCGGTGAGCAGGACCAGCAGTGCGGCGGCGGCCGCGGACCAGACGGCGGTCCGGGCGCGGCGGCGGGCCACCGAGGTGCCGGTGGTCCTGCCCGTCGCGGCCCCTCCGGCCCCTCCGCTCCTGCCGGACTGTTCGGTCCTGCCGGAGCCGTCGGGCCGGTCGGGCTTATCGAGGGCCGTGCTCATCGGGCCACCTTCCGGGCCAGCACCGCGAGCAGCGGCGCGCCGAGGAAGGCCGTCACGATGCCGACCTCCAGCTCCGAGGGGCGGGCCACCATCCGGCCGAGCACGTCGGCGGCGAGCAGCAGCACCGGACCGGCGATCAGACAGCCGGGCAGCAGCGCCCGGTGGTCGTTGCCGAGCAGCGGGCGGACCAGGTGCGGGGCGGCCAGGCCGATGAACGCGACCGGGCCGGCCACGGCCACCGCGGAGCCCGCGAGCAGCACGACGGCGAGGCCGCCGAGCACCCGGATCCGGGCCACCGGCACACCGAGCGACTGGGCGCTCTCGTCACCGAGCGCGAGCGCGTTGAGCGAGGGCGCGACGGCGAACGCGCCGATCAGCCCGAGCGCCAGGAACGGCAGCACCGGCGCCAGGGTGTCCAGATGCCGCCCGGCGACCGAACCGGCCAGCCAGAACCGGGCCTCGTCCAGGGTGCGGTGGCTGGTCAGCATCAGCGCGGACGTCCAGGAGGTGAGCACCACGGTGAGCACGGTGCCGCCGAGCGCGAGGCGCACCGGGTCGAGGTCCCCGCCGCGGCGCGACATCGCGTACGCGGCGACGGCGGCGAGCGCGGCCCCGGCGAAGGCGAACCAGACGTACTCGACCGGGCGGGTCAGTTCGAACGTGTAGATCGCGGCGACCACGGCGAAGCTCGCGCCGGCGTTGATGCCGAGGGTGACCGGCGAGGCGAGCGGGTTGCGGGTGACGCCCTGGGCGACCGCCCCGGCGACGCCGAGCGCCGCCCCGACGGCGAGGCCGATGAGGGTGCGCGGCACCCGAAGCCCCGTCACGACGTCGGCGTCGCCGCCGTGCTCGCTCCCGGTCAGCGCGCCGATGACGGTGTGCGGAGGGATCGTGCGCGAGCCGAGCGCGGCGCACAGCGCGAGCACGCCGAGCCCGGCGGCCAGTACCAGCGGGAGCCGGGCCGGCGAGCGGCGGGTCTGGGCCGGGGGAGCGGGAGCCGGCGGATCGGTGGTCAGCACGGGGGGAGATATTAGGTTAGGCAAGCCTAATGCCGAAGTCCTGGGCGGATTGGTCCGTACCGGGGACACCCCGGGGCGGGTGGCCGGGGTCGGCATGTGCGGGTCGCCGACTGCCTATAAGGTGAGCCTCACCTAATGCGATCTCGGGAGTGCCGATGATCTTCTCGGGTCCACCGCTGCCTGCCGTCGTGCCCGACGTCGTGCCCGGTGTCCTGCCCGGTGCCCAGGCGGCCGTCGTGCCGCCCGTCGCACCGCTCGCCGCGCCGGTCGCCGCCCCCGTGGCGCCGCGTCCCGCGAACCCGCTGGACGCCGACTACCGGCTGCTGCTGGACCTCTGCCCGGTGCTCCGGGTGCGACTGATCGCGGCGGACGAACCCGACCCCGCGCCCGCGCAGGGCTGGTACTCCGCCGCCCAGCTGGCCCGCGAGCCGGACGCGCTGGAGCGGGCGCTGGCCGGCGAGGCCGAACGCATCGCCCCCGTCGCCGCCGCGCACGGCACCGCCCCGCGCCCGCACGTGGCCGCCTCCCGGCTGCTCCACCACTACCTCTGGTCGCTCTGCGTGCTGATCGCCGGGCCCTGGTGGCTGGGCGGGCGCGTCCCCTCGATCGACGGCGCGGACCTGTGGCTGCACGCCCCCACCGGCGACCTCGCGCTCCGCCCGGGCGCCCATGTCACGCTCCCCGGCGAGGACGAGCTGCGCGCCGAACTGCGCGCCGCCGTCGTCGCCCACGCCGAACCGCTGCTCGCCGCCTTCGCCGCCCCCACCCGGCGCGGCACCCGCGCGCTGTGGGGCATGGTCACCGACGACCTCGCCTCGGCGATCTGGTACCTCGGCAAGCGGCTCGACGCGCGCGCCCCGGGTCCCGGCACGGCCCACGAGGACGCCGCCGTCGCCGCCGCGGCGGCCGTCCTGCCCGGGCGCACCGACCCGCTGCCCGGTGCCGCCGGCTTCCGCGTGCTGCGCGGCGAGGACGGCCGCACCCACCACACCCGCACGCGCCTCGGCTGCTGCCTCTACTACGCCGTCGAGCCGGCCCGGGCCTGCGTCACGTGTCCGCGGACCGCTGACGAGGAACGGCTGCGCAGACTCTGACGGCCCGTCCGGCCGCCCGCCCGGCGCGCGCCGGGTAGGCTCGGTGCCCGTGATCGACTCCACCACCCACGTCCGGGTCGCACGCCCTTCCCGGGATCTCGCCGCGGCCGAGCGCTTCTACGTCGACGGACTCGGTCTCGCCGTCCTGTGGCGCAGCACCGAGCGCGTCCCCGGCCGGCACGACCTCCTGATGGTCGGCCCCTCCGGCGGCGGCTGGCACTTCGAGCTCACCCGCGACCCCCAGCACCCCGTCGAGCCGGCGCCCACCGTCGACGACCTCTTCGTCGTCTACCTCGGCGCCCCCGTCGACGAGGCGCTGGTCCGCCGCCTGGAGGACGCCGGCGGCACCCGCGCGCCCGCGCACAACCCCTACTGGGACGAGTACGGCGTCACCGTGGCCGACCCGGACGGCTACCGCCTGGTGCTCTGCGCCCGCCGGTGGAGTTCCTGACCGGGCGGGACTCCCGAGCAGCGCGCCGGCGGTGCGAGGCGGTGTGCCGCGTACGCCGTTCGCGCTGCCCGAGGACCGTCGCAAGCCCCAGCCGTGCCCGACGGGGCATCAGAGCAGGACGTCGGCCAGCCGCTTGAGGTCGTCGCGCACCGACTCCCGTTCCTCCTCGGTGAGTTCGGCGGCGACGCCCTCGGCCCGTTCGGTGAACGTCCGGGCGCTCGCGCCGTCCGCGAGGCGGTGGGCCAGGTCGGCGCGCATCGCCAGGATGCGGAACAGCAGCACCGGCGCGGGCGGTCCGTCCGGCCGGGCCAGCGCGCGGTCCAGTACCCGGGCGGCCGCGGCCGGGTCCTCCTTCGAGTCGGCGAACAGCGCCGCGTGGTGCAGCGCCTTCGCGAATGGCTCCTCGGGGGCGGGCTGGTGCCGCTGGTCGGCGCGGATCGGCTGGCCGATCCGCAGGCAGTTGCCGCCGGGGTCGGTCACCAGGAACTGCCGTACGCCGTGCGAGGTGTCGGCGACCGGGCCGATGCGCGGCAGCCCGCGGGTCGGCACCCGACCGTAGGCGGACCGCAGGCCGTCCTGGAAGGCGGCGTGCAGCGCGTCCACGTCGTCCGTGCGGACCAGGCAGGTGCTGTAGGACGCGCCCGGGTCGTACTGCTTCATGCCGAAGAAGTGCAGCTGGATGGCGCCGCGCTGGACCACGGCGTACGGGTTGGGGCTTTTCTGATGGAGGGTCACCTCGAAGCCGAGCGCGGTGTAGAACTCGAGCACTGGTGGGAGGGCCTGACAGGGCAGGATCGGAACCGTCGATTCGACCATGCCCGCTGACTTTACCCCTGGTTGACCGCGATCCGGAGGCTTCCGGTCAGATGTCGGCCCCGGGAACGCGGCGTCCGTACGCGAGGAGCGGCAACTCCTCGGCCGGTCGGGCGACCGTCCGACTGCCGCTTCCGTACGACCGGTCGAGATCGGTGGCGCGCAGCCGGACGCCGTCCGGGCGGGCGCCGAAGAACCGCAGGGTACGCGGGGTGACGTCCTCCGGCAGTGGACGCAGCCGCTCGGCGGGCACCCGGCGGCCGAGGCCGAGTGCGACGGTGATGTCCGGGCCGTGGACGACGTCGTGCCCCAGCGCGGCGGCGAGACCGCCGACCGGCGGTGTCCACGGGGGTCCGCGTTGTCCCGCGGGGTGGCGGCGAGTTGGGCCCCGGTGGGCACGCGGGCGTCGCGGCGGGCGAAGCGGTCGGTCGTCCGGTGCGGGCCGCCGCCCGAGCGGACCGGCTCGACGGCGATCCGCGGCATCCGGTGGCGAAAGCCCGTGCCCAGGTGCGCCGCCACCTCGCGCACCCGCCAACCCGCGCGGAGCGAGGGCGAGTTCCACCGCGCATCGGACAGGCCGTCCAGGACGTCGGCGAGTTCGCGCCGCTCGGCGGCGACCGCGGAGCGCAGGTCGGCGGCACGGTGCGGGTGGGTGTTCCGCGTGATCACCAGGCTGCGGGACGCGGTGGCCGGAAGTCCAGGAGCCGGTTCTTCCGGTCCCTGGAACCGACGGTCATGGAGCTCCGGCAGTTGCGGTACCTGGTGGCGGTGGTCGAGGGGGCGGATTCACCCGGGCGGCCGAGCGCCTGCACCTCGCGCAACCCGGGATCAGCGCGCAGACCCGTCAGCTGGAGCGCGAACCGGGCCGGCAACTGCCCGACCGCACCGGGCGCTCGGTCACCCGGCGGAGGCGGGGGCGGCCGTCCTGCCGTACGCGGCGTTCGACGCGGCCGGGCCGGTCACGTCGTGAGCCGCTTGACCATCACGCGCTCCGCCGTCCCGCCCGCGTCTCCGCCCGCTGCCCCGCCCGCGTCTCCGCCCTCACTCGCGTCGACGAACCCGTGGCGCCGGTACAGCGCGAGGGCGGCCGCGTTGCCCGGCAGCACGGCGAGGCGCAGCGACGTGCCGCCCCCGCGCCGCGCCCACGCCTCGACGGCGGCGAGCAGCCGGTCCCCGACCCCGCGCCCCCGGGCCTGCGGACCGACCCAGACCGAGCGCAACTCGCGCACGCCGTCCCCGTCCCCGTCCCCGTCCCCGTCCCCGGGCACCCCGCCCGCCAGACCGACCGGCCGCCCGTCCGCCGGCACCGCCACCACGTGCACGGCGTCCGGCCGCGCGAACCGGGCGCGCCACTGCGCCTCGCCGCCCGTGGGCCAGTCCGCCAGCCGCACCTTGAACGCGTACGGCGCATCGGCGAGCGCGGCCAGCCGGGCGTCCCGCCACAGCGGCCAGTCGGCGGGGTCGGCGGGCGTCAGGACGCGGAGATCGATCACGTGGGCCAGTCTGCGGCCGCCGGCGGGGGCCGTCCAGGGCGCCCTGGGCTCAGCGGACCACCGGCCCGCCGCCGCCGCGCCAGTCCGTGAGCCGCTTGCGCACGCTCGGCACCATCGCCGGTCCGTCGCTCTCCTCCGGCGTGAACCAGCCGACCCCGGACGACTCGTCGGACGTCCGCAGCACGCCCCCGACCGGCCGTCCGAGCAGGCAGATCGAGAACTCCTGCCGCACCTCGCCGTCGTCGTAGGCCATCACGTGGGAGGGGTCGGTGTAGGTCCCGACGATCCCGGTGACGACGATCTCGATCCCCGTCTCCTCCCGGGTCTCCCGCACCCCGCAGGCGCCGATCGACTCGCCCAGCTCCATCGTCCCCCCGGGCAGCGCCCACATCCCGTTGTCCGTGCGCCGCTGCAACAGCACCCGCCCCGACACCTCGTCGACCACGACCACGGAGGCCGCCGGCACCGGACTGTTCGCCGCCGGAGCCCCGGGATTGTCCTCGTAGTCCCGCCTGGCCATGCCGTCCCTCCCTCTCCCGCTCCCTCTCCTAGCCGATGGCCTCCCAGATGAGGACATGGCCGTTGAAGGTGTAGGTGAACCCGGTTCCGTCGTAGCCCTCCACGGTGACCAGGCCGACCCGGCCGTTGATGGTACGTACGCAGAACCGGGTGCCCGTCTCGACCAGCAGGGCCTCGGTCGCCTGGGAGCTGAGCAGGTCGGCGCACCGCTTGCGGGTCGGATCCTGCGGGCCGGTGTACGGCGCGAGCGCCGGCAGGGGTGGGAAGCCGCCGACGCCACCCACGGCGGTCGCGCCCTGGCCGCTGCCGGGGGTCGGGTAGTTGACGCCGAACCCCGGGAGGTACAGCGAGGGCTCCTGATTGCTCAGCACCCGCGGCGGGTTCTCGTCGAGGTCCACCGAGCCGGCGAGCCGGACCGTCCCCTCGAAGCGCACGGTCTCCTTGACCGATGCCACCGGGGACGGCCTCGCCGGGGTGGTCGCCGGTGGAGCCGTGGTGGTGACCGGCGGGGCCGGTGGAGCGGGGGCCTCGGCCGTGGGGGCGAGCGTGAAGCCGGGCTCCGCGGGGGCCGGGGGCTGCGGAGTGGGCGTGGGCGTCGGGCTCGGCGTCGGGCTCGGTGTCGGTGTCGGTGTTGGCGAAGGCGGTGCGGGCGGGCCGGGGACGGGCTGCGTGACCTGGGCGCCGGTGTCGTTGGAATCGTCCCCGACCAGCCTCTGTCCGATCTCCGTGCCCGCCACCGCCGCGCCGGCCAGGACGGCGCAGGCGAGCACGACGAGCCACCCCCGGGAGCGGCGCGGCGGCGGGGGCGGCGGCTGGGTGATGGTGATGCTGCCGTGGGCGATGTACGCCGAGCCGCCGCCGGAGACGTTTCCCGACTGCCCACGGCCCCGGGGCCCGGGGTTTCGCGTGCTCATTTCGTGATCGTGATGTCGCCGCCGGCGATGTACGCCGAGCCGCCGCCGGTCACGTGCGCGTACTGGGCCCGCCCGCCGACGACGGGCCCCGTCGCCGGTACGGGCCGCTCGGTGGCCAGCAGTGCGCGCAGGCGGTCCGCCAGCTCCGGGTTCCGGGCCAGCAGATAGGTGAAGCGCTGCTCCCACTCCTGTCCGGTGCGCGTCGCGGCACCGTCGTCCCCCTGCTCCTGCGCGGCGACGAGCACCTGACGCGCGGTGTCGAGCGCGGCGCCGATCGCCTCACCCTGCTCCGGCGCGGCCTGCTGCCACAGTTCGACGATCCCGTCGCGTACCCGCTGCCACGACGTGCCGAGCAGCAGACCGGTGACCGCCGGACCCGCCGTCCGCGCGAGTTCCAGGACGTGGTCCATGGTCGAGGTTCCCCCCTCCGACTCCGGAACCGGCGTGCGGTGCCGGTCCCTGCGGCGCACAGCATAGGGATCAGCGGGCCCGGTGCGAGGACGCGGCACGCCATTCGATGCCCTTTCGCGACAGGCTGTCTGACGGACCGACGGGAATTGTCGGTGGTGCGTGCAAGGATCACCGCCATGAGTGAGCAGGCGTTCGACTGGCGGTCCTTCCTCGTCCGCTGGAGCGAGGAGTGGGCCGGCGCGTGCACCGGTCCGGGGGAGCTCCGGGACGGGGACGAGGAGGCGTGGCGGGCACGCCGGCTGGGGTTCGCCGGGGCCCCGGCGGAGCGGGTCGCGGCGGCGCAGGCCGAGCTGGGGTGCGTGCTGCCGCCGTCGTACCGGGAGTTCCTCGCGGTGAGCGACGGGTGGCGGCACGCCGGTGGCTTCGTCTTCCGGCTGGCCGGGACGGACGGCGCGCGCTGGCACCGGGACGCCGACGGGACCAGCGAGTACTTCGAGGACGACGAGTCGGCGGGCATGTGGGACCGGGCCCTGCAGCTCGACGTCGAGTCGGACCTGACGCGCGTCCTGCTCGATCCGGGCGACGCCGGCGCCGATGGGGAGTGGGCGGTGTACTGCTACGCCTCGTGGCGGGCCGCGCCGCCCGTGCGGTACCCGTCGTTCCGGGCGTTCATGGTGGCCATGTACCAGGAGTTCCACCGCCTGAGCGCCCACCGGCACGGCGCGGCGTTCGTCAACGCCACCACCCGCGAGCAGGACGCGCGCGTCGCGGCCGCCCGGCAGGACGCGCTGGCCGGGGCGTACCAGCGGGCGCGGGAGGCGCTGGCCGAGGCCGTCGCGTACGGGCGGCCGCGTGCCCTCGGCATGCTCGACCAGCTCCGCCGGTTCGAGCAAGGGACGCCCGATCCGACCTTCGGTGAACTGCCGCGCGATCCCGCCTACCTCGGTGAGGTGGTGCCGGTGCTCGCGGCCCACCATGTGCGGACCGGGCAGGACACGACCGCGTGGGGGTACAGGCTGCGGGTGGGCGCCGGCGATCTGCGGGCCGCGGCCGACGAGGTGCTCCGGCAGGTGCGTGGGCGCCAGTACCGCTACACCGCGTCCGGCCCGTTCGGCGAGGCCGTCGAACGGGCACGGGAGCAGGCGCGCTGGGGCGCCACGGACGCCGCCTGGCGGACGCTGCGCCCCGCGCTGCCGCACTGGACGCCGGTCGGGCCGGACCACCTCGCACCGGTCGGGCTGCTCGCGGACCCGCTGCTGGGGCCGCTGCTCACGGCGGAGCGCGGTCGGGAGCTGCTGGCCACGCCGCGGGGCCTGCCCGACGGGGCGGCGGGGGAGCCGGGGGGCGAGGAGCCCGAGTCCGCGGGGGACGGCCTCGCCTGGCTCGCCCTGGAGCCGCGATCCGACCGGCCCCGGCCCTACCGCTTCGTGCTGGTGGAGGGGGTGGCCCCGGACGGGCTTCCGGCCGTCCTCGCCGGGGAGGGCGCGGTCCTGGAGCCGCCCGCGAGCCGTTGGGAGGCCGAGCGGGACCGGCTCCGGGGCCGGACGGTCTTCTCCTCCGAGGACCCGGAGCCCGCGTTCGTCGGCCACGCGGGCGGTGACGGCGGGTCCGGCTGGAGCTTCGCCTTCGAGGTCCAGACCTGGGCGGGGTCGGCGGGGTCGGCGGGGCCGCGTATCGCCGCCCCGGCCGTGACGGCCTCCGGCCGGACGGGCGGGCGGGCCCTCGCCGTGTTCGTCGTACCGGAGGAGGGCTTCTTCCACGTGTCCGTGGCCGACGGCGGACAGGAGCGGTACGGGTTCACCGTGCGCGGACCGGAGATCGGCCGTAGCGGAATGGCGGACGTGCCGCCCGCCCTCGACCCGGACCGCCACTTCGGTCCGCACGCCCATGGCCGCCAGGGTGAGCACGGCCTGCTGACCGCGCTCGCCGTCGAGTTCGGGGTGGCGCTGCCCCGGTTCGCGCTCACCGAGGGGCGGCTGCACGTCTTCGCCGACCCGTCGTGGACGCCACCCCGGCTGCCGGGTGAGGGTCTTGTGCGGGTGGTTGTGTCCGGCGGGCTTCAGCCGGCCCCGGATACCGGGGACGCGCCGGACCTGCTGGAGGCGCCGGCGGCACCGCCCGCTCCCGGGGAGTCCGGGACGCCCTGAGTACCGTCGGGGCCGGGGCCGGAGCGCCGCCGCTCCTCCCACTCCTGCCGGAGCATGCCGAACAGCAGGCGGTCGTAGCGGACTCCGGCGACCAGCACGGCGGACCGGCGGCGCCCCTCCTCGCGGAAGCCGAGCCGGGTGAACGCGCGGGCGGCGCGGGCGTTGCCGCTCCAGGTGTCCAGCTCCAGGCGGTGCAGCGGGAACGCGCCGAACAGGTGGTCCACCAGCAGGCCGAGCGCCTCGGAGCCGTAGCCGCGGTCCCAGAAATCCCGCTCGCCGATGGCAATCCCGACCTCGGCGACGCCCTCGTACGGGTCGAGGCCCCGGTAGTCGACCAGGCCGATCGGACGGCCGCCGGCCGTCTCCTCGACGGTCAGCATGCCGGCCTCGCGTGCGTTGAGCCGCAGGATCCGCTCGAAGCGGTCCGCCAGCGCCTCGGCGGTGGTCGGGCCGAAGAGCGGATCCCCGGCCGCGGCCAGCCGGATCACCTCGGGGTCGTTGCGCCACCGGAGGTGGTGCTCCGCGTCCTCGGCGCGCAGGGCGCGCAGCCGTACTGCCTTACCTTCGATCATGACCGGATGGTAGGCCCGGGCCCGCCCTGCCGACATCCGGTTTCCCGGTGCGGGCCGGGCTGGGGGGTCGGGCGGGGTCGGGTCAGGCTGTCGTCAGGCGGCGAGGTGGTGACGGATCTGGTCGAGGATCAGACCGGCGCCGGTGTAGCCGATGCCGAGCATCCAGAGGTTGTCGTCGACCTGGTAGACCTTGCCGGTGCGGACGGCGTCGAGGCTGTTCCACAGCGTGCCGCCGACGATCTTCGTGTGGTCGGACTTGGCCGCGTCGCCGTAGACCGAGTAGAAGATGACGTCGGCGGCGGCCTGGTCGACCTGCTCGGGGCTGATCTCGATCGAGAAGCCGGGCTTGTTCTGGTTGGCGGGGCGCCCGACGCCGAGGTCGGTGAGGATCGAGCCGATGAAGGTGTCGTTGAGGTACAGGCGGGTGGGCGCACCGGCCAGGAAGCGGGCCATCTCGACCTTGAGGGCGGCCGCCTTCTGCGGACCGCCGAGCGCGGTGACCAGCTCGGCCAGCTTCGCCCGGTACGCCTGCTCGGCGGCGGCCGCCTCGCTCTGGCGGCCGAGGGCCTCGGCGTGCAGCCGGACGTTCTCCTTCCAGGCCGGGCCGGTGGTCCTGCTCAGCACGGTCGGCGCGATCTTGGAGAGTTCGTCGTAGCGCTTGTCGTCGCGGACCTGGTTGCTGAGGATGACGTCCGGGCGGAGGCCGGCGATGGCCTCCAGGTCGGGCGAGCCGATGGTGCCGACGGTCCTGACGCCCGCGAGGCGTTCGGCGGGGAGGTAGGCGGAGAGCGGCGCGCCGGCGGTGCCGGTGGTGGCGCCGACCGGGGTGATGCCCAGGGTGACGGCGGAGTCCAGGGCGTCGGTGTCCAGGACGACGACCCTGGTTGCCCGGGCCGGGACGGTGCTCTCGCCGCGCGCGTGCCGGACGACGCGGCCGTCCGGGGCGTTCGATCCGCCCGCCTTCGCCGGGCCGCCGGAACCGCAGGCGGTGAGCGCCAGTCCGGAGGCGAGCCCGGCGGTCAGCGTGAGCAGCCGGCGGCGGGTCGGGGGAGTGCGGAGGCGGTGGGGGTGGCCGGGAGCGTCGGGCATCGGGCGACTCCGTTCCGGAGGCAGACGGCGAGGCGTCCCATCCCTGCCCGGCGGCGCGGACCGTTACGCGTCAGCGTGTGTGCGCGCACGGCGGGTGGCGGCTGACAAATGACAGCTGACAGATATCAGAAAACAGATAACAGATTTCGTCAGCTGTCAGCTGTCAGTCGTCGGCCGGTGGGTCGCCGGCCGTCAGCCGTCCTCCCGGTGCTCCAGACGCTGGCGGAGCAGTTCGTCGTAGTCGGCGTGCACCCGGCGGTCCATCGCCAGTGCGAACTGGGCGTCGGTGACCGTCCGCGCGAGGGGGCGGACCCGCAGGACCTGCTCGGTCAGCCGGGCGGCCTCGCCGGGCGGCAGCGGAGTGTCGCCGGCCAGCGCGCCGAGCAGGTGCTCACGCACCAGGGAGGTGAAGATCTCGGCGATCGCCGTCACGTGCTCCTGTGTCTGCCGACTGGCCTCCAGGACCACCGAGAGCGGCACACCCTCCGCGACCAGCGCGACGGTGGCGTCCATCAGCCGCCGGCTGACGTGGGTGATCCCGTCCTCCTCGATCGTGATGAAGCCCTGGGCGATGGACTCGGCGGTGTTCTCCTCGGTCAGCTGGTCCCCGAGGGCAGCCTTCAGCTCGTCCCAGTCAAGGCGGACCGGCGTCTCGTCGGACCACGGCGCGACGATCGCCGCCTCCAGGCCGATCAGCTCGGCGACGTCCCGCCCGCTCTCCCCGGCGCCGATGAGCTCGGCGATGCCGCCCAGGGTGTGGCCGCGCTCCAGCAGTTCGGCGATCATCCGCAGCCGGGCCAGGTGGGCCTCGCCGTACCAGGCGATCCGCCCCTGCCTGCGCGGCGGTTGGAGAAGCTTGCGCTCGCGGTAGAAACGCAGGGTGCGGGTGGTGATCCCGGCCGCTTCGGCCAGTTCCTCCACCCGGAACTCGCGTTGTCTGTCCTCGGCAGCAGCTTCGACCTTGTCCACGGCGCTCAGCATAGGACCGGCGATCGTCCGATCGGGTCGGTCGGGCTTCTTCCATCAACTGTCAACAAGGGCTACCCTGCCAACCGTGCCAGTGATTGATGGCACGGTTGGCGTGACCCGCGCCGCGCCGAGCCGAGCAGCGGCGACGCGCGCCCCACGGCCCCCACCTCCAGGAGGACGCCGCATGGCATCCAGCAGCAAGCGCCCCCGCCCTCGCGCGTCCGACGCCGAGGCGACCGTCCCCGACGAGGCCGCGTCCACCGGGGGCCAGCCCGCCGCGGAGCGGCCCGCCGTGGACGAGCCGGTCGCGGAGCGGCCCGTCGCGGTGCAGTCCGCCGAGGAACGGGCCGCCGGGCCCGAGCCCGTGGGCGACCAGCCCGTCCCGCACGTCCGGGTCGCCGTCATCGGCTCCGGCTTCGGCGGTCTCGGCGCGGGCGTCCGGCTGCGCCGCGCCGGCATCACGAGCTTCGTCATCCTGGAGCGCGCCGACTCGGTCGGCGGCACCTGGCGCGACAACAGCTATCCCGGCTGCGCCTGCGACGTCCCCTCCCACCTCTACTCCTTCTCCTTCGCCCCCAACCCGGACTGGCCGCGCAGCTTCTCCGGCCAGCCGGACATCCGCGCCTACCTGGAGAAGGTCACCGACGTCTTCGGCCTGCGCCCCCACCTGCGGCTCAACACCGAGGTCGTCGAGGCCCGTTGGGACGTCGAGCGGACCCACTGGCGGATCGCCACCACGGCCGGCCGCTGGACCGCCGACGCCATCGTCTCCGCCGCCGGCCCGCTCGCCGACCCGCAGATCCCCGACCTGCCCGGCCTCGACTCCTTCCCGGGCGAGGTGTTCCACTCCTCCCGCTGGGACCACGACTTCGACCTCGCCGGCAAGCGCGTCGCGATGGTCGGCACCGGGGCCTCCGCCGCCCAGATCATCCCGGCGATCCAGCCGGAGGTCGGGAAGCTGACGGTCTTCCAGCGCACCCCGGCCTGGGTCCTGCCGCGCCGCGACCGGACGATCACCGAGCTGGAGAAGTGGCTGCACGGCCGGTTCCCCTTCACCGCCAAGGTCCGCCGCGGCGCCCTGTTCGCGCTGCGCGAGCTCCAGGTGGACGCCTTCGTCCGGCGCCCGGGCCTGCTCCGGGCGGTCCAGCGGCTCGCCGAACGGCACATCGCCGACGGCGTCGCCGACCCGGCCCTGCGCGCCCGGCTCACCCCCGACTACCGGATCGGCTGCAAGCGCATCCTGCTGAGCAACACCTACTACCCGGCGCTCGCCGCCGCCAACACCGAGGTGGTGTCCGGCGGCCTGCGCGAGGTGCGCGGTTCGGCCCTGGTCGGCGCCGACGGCAGTGAGCACGAGGTGGACGCGATCGTCTTCGGCACCGGGTTCCACGTCACCGACATGCCCATGGGCTCCCGGGTCTTCGGCGTCAACGGCACCAGCTTCGCCGAGGAGTGGAAGGAGGGCATGGAGGCGCTGCGCGGCTCCACCGTGCACGGCTTCCCGAACTTCTTCTTCGTCATCGGTCCCAACACCGGCCTCGGCAACAGCTCGATGATCCTGATGATCGAGTCCCAACTCAACTACATGATCGACGCGTTGAAGACGCTCGACGAGATCGGCGCGACCGCCATGCAGCCCTCCGCCCGGGCGCAGCGCCGCTGGAACCTCGAACTCCAGCACCGGATGGACCGCACCGTCTGGACCACCGGTGGCTGCCGCAGCTGGTACCTGGACAAGAGCGGCAAGAACACCGTGCTCTGGCCGGGATCGACCACCTCGTTCCGCCGCGCCACCCGCAAGGTCGACCTCACCGAGTATGAACTGATCCTCCGTCAGGACGGCCGTCCGGGACTGTCCGCGACCACCGCCGAGGCCGGGGAGGTCCTGGTATGAGCCGCCCGACGATTCCCGCCGACTTCCTCCCGCCCGTCCCCGCCGAGGAGTTGGCCGTCCTCTCCGCCGACGGGACCAGGCTGCACGTCGAGGTGCACGGGCAGCCCGGCGCGCCGACCGTGGTGCTCGCGCACGGCTGGACCTGCTCGACCCACTTCTGGGCGCCGGTGATCCACCGGCTCGCCGACCGGTACCGGGTGGTGGCCTACGACCAGCGCGGCCACGGCCGCAGCGAGGTCCCGCCCAGCCGGGTGCGCTACTCGACCCGCGCGCTGGCCGAGGACCTGGCGGCGGTGCTCACCCGGGTCGTCCCGCAGGGCGAGCGGGCGGTGCTGGCCGGGCACAGCATGGGCGGCATGACCGTCATGGCGGGCGCCGCCCGGCCCGAGGTCGCCGAGCGCACGGCCGCCGCCGTGCTGGTCTCCACCGGTCCGTCGGACCTGGTCGAGGAACTGCGCGTGGTCCCGGGGGCGGTGCGTTCCCCGGGGGTGCGGCGCTTCCTGCACCGGCAGATCCTGCGCTCGCGGCTGCCGCTCGGACCGGTCGGTCCGCTCACCCGGGCCGCGCTGGGGTACGCGATCATGGGGGCGGGTGCGCCCGCCGCGAGCGTCGAGGCGGCGGCCCGGATCGTGCACGCCTGCCCGACCGGCGTGCGGGCCAACTGGGCCCAGGTGCTGGACCGGTTGGACGTCCGCGCGGGGCTCGCCCGGCTCGCCGCGCCGACGTCGGTGGTGGTCGGCGCCGAGGACCGGCTGACCCCGCCGGTGCACGCGCACCGGATGGTCGCGGCGCTGGCCGACCCGCAGGGGCTGCTCCTGCTGCCCGGGGTCGGTCACATGGCGCCACTTGAGCGGCCGGCCGAGATCGCCGCCGAGATCGACCGGATGGCGACCGCCCACCTTCCGGCTCAGCCGGCCGGCGCCCCTGGTGCCGACACCGACACCGCCGCCGGAACTGTGACCACCACCGACCCCGAGAGGACCGCCGTCGCATGACCGCCACCCCGCCGCTCTCCGCCCAGGTCGCCGTCGTCACGGGAGCCGCGCGCGGCGTCGGCGCCTCGCTGGCCCGCGGCCTCGCTCGCCGCGGTGCCAAGGTCGCGCTGGTCGGCCTGGAACCGGAGGAGCTCAAGGCCGTCGCCGCCCAGTGCGGCCCGGACGCCACCGCCTGGGAGGCCGACGTCACCGACGTCGAGGCGCTCACCGCGCTCGCCGGGCGGATCAAGGAGCACTACGGCCGGATCGACACCGTCGTCGCCAACGCGGGGATCGCGATCGGCGGCCCGCTGCTGCAGAACGACCACCGGGCGTTCAGCCGGGTGATCGAGGTCAACCTGCTCGGCAGCGTGGCCACCGCCCGGGCCTTCCTCCCGGTGCTCGCGGAGAGCCGCGGTTACCTGCTGCAGATCGCCTCGCTGGCGGCGCTCACCCCGGCGCCGCTGATGAGCGCGTACTGCGCGAGCAAGTCCGGCGTCGAGGCGTTCGCCCACGCGATCCGCGCCGAGGTCGCCCACGAGGGCGTCAAGGTCGGTGTTGGTTACCTGAGTTGGACCGACACCGATATGGTGCGCGGGGCCGACGAGGACACCGTGCTCAAGCAGATGCGCGCGCGGCTGCCGTGGCCGGCGAACAAGACGTACCCGCTGGAGCCGGCGGTGGACCGGCTGGTCGCCGGGATCGCCCGGCGCTCCGCCCACGTCTACGCCCAGGCCTGGCTGCGCGGCATGCAGCCGGTCCGCTGGATGCTGCCGTCGCTGATCGCCGCGGTCGGCTCCCGCGACGTGGCCCGGCTTGCGCCCCAGCTCGCCGCGACCGCCGCCACCCGCCTGCGCGCGGTCGGCGCCGGCGGCGCCGCCGACACCGCGGCCCGCTCGGAGCGGCACTGACGGACGGTGGCTGACAGCTGACAGATAACAGATAACAGCTGACAGATATCAATATCTGTCAGCTGTCAGCCACCCAGCCCCGCGCCCCGCCCTACTCCCCGTCCTCCGCCAGGGCGAGCCGCTTGAACACGTCGTAGGCCGCCTGCGCGAAGTTGCCCCGCCGGCTCGGGCCGGCGTTGCAGAGGGCGGCGACGGCGGTGGCGGTCTGCGGGCAGAACGCGATGAGCGAGGTGCAGCCGCGGGTGCCGCCCGAGTGGAAGAGGAGGTCGCGGCCGTCGAGGGTGCGCCGGTGGTTCCAGACCAGGCAGAGCTGGTCACCCGAGCGCGGCAGCCTCAGTCGCGGCCGCTGCACGTCCCGCAGGGCGTCCGCCAGGGCGCCCCCGTGTGCTGAGCCGCCCCCGTCCGCCGACCCGCCCTCGCCCGGCCGCAGATGCGCACGCAGGTACCGGAGCAGGTCGGCGCCGCTGGCCCGGACGGCACCCGCGCCCGGGAGGCCGGGGATGCGCCACGGTGGCAGCGGACGCCCGTGCCGGTGGCCGATCGCCCGGTGCGGCGGGTCGGGCGAGCAGGTGGTGGCGCGCATCCCGAGCGGTCGGCAGATCCGGTCGGCGAGCAGTTCCGCGTAGCCGGTGCTGCGACCCGCCTCGGTGAGCAGCCGCCCGAGCAGCCCGACGCCGAAGTTGGAGTACCCGAACCGCTCGCCGGGCCGGTGTCGCACGATGGTCCGGGCAAGGCCCGCCCGCAGTCGCCGTTCGTCGTACGCGGCGTACGGGTTGCTGCTCCAGGCCGCGACGGCGCTGGCGATCAGTCCCGGCGGCAGCCTCGGCAGGCCGGAGGTGTGGGTGGCCAGGTGGAGCAGCCGGATCGGCCCGCCGCGCCGGACCTCGGCGGGCTGCCAGCCGACCGGCAGGTGCCGCTCCACCGGGTCGTCGAGGGCGAGTTCGCCCCGTGCGGCCAGGTCGGCGAGCAGCAGGGCGGTGAACGTCTTGGTGATGGAGCCGAGTTCGAAGACGGTGTCGGGTGTGCAGGGCTCGCCGGCGGCGTGGTCCATCCGCCCGGCGCACCGTACCGCCTGCCGATCGCCCCGCGTCACAGCGAGCGTCACGGCGCTGGCACCGGGCCCGGCGGCGCGGACCAGGTCCGCCAGCTCCCTTTCGCCCCAGGACTCGTCGTTCACCTGCGCGGGTTCGTCGAGGGTGGTCACCTGGGCGCTCTCTTTCGGATCACGTCGGGTCGGCGGGTGTCGGTGGAGTGCGTGCATCGGCGGTGCGGAGACGGGGGCACCTCCCGGCCGAAGGCTGGGGGAGTGCGTGCTCCGGCGGCGACCGCCCGGCGTGATCCGAAAGGGAGGGCCTAGTTCTCCGGCGGCGCGCCGAGCGCCACCGCCGGCGCGCCCGCGGACGCCCCGGTCGTGCCGCCGAGCGCGCGGGCCAGGGTGGTGGTGGCGGCGACCACGGCGACCACGGCGGTGTGCCCGTGGTCGGCGAGCAGCTGGGCGGGATCCCCCTCCGTCGCCGTGTTGGCGTCCTTGGGCAGGAGCCCGTCGGGCTGTTGGGCGGACGCCAGCGCGGCCCAGCCCGTCGTGCCCTGTTCGAGCTCGCCGATGCAGGCGGCGACGATGAGCAGTTCGCCCACGAGGTCCCAGTGGCCGACCTCCTGCCACACCTCGAGCCATGCCGGCAGCCAGTCGCGCAGGTAGTCGCGGATGTGCGGGGCCAGGCACTCGGGGCGGGCGCCCCAGTCGGTGAGGTGGAAGACGGAGTGGGTGACGTAGTAGGCGGTGAGCCAGTCGATGAGCCACGGCTCGGGCGTGGCGCCCAGCCAGGTGGCGCCGGCCAGCGCGTCCCAGTCCTCGAGCTGGTCCAGGCCGATCACGCGCCGGGCGTTGGCGGAGGCCAGGCGGCGGCTGGGGAGTTGCTCGGCGGCCCGCACGGAGTGCAGCCGGTTCAGCGTCGCCAGCTGGTCCTCCAGGGGCCGGTGGCGGTATCCGGCCCGCGCGAAGTGGACGTAGACCTCCAGCGGGTCGGTCATCAGCGGGTAGCGCAGCTGCCGGTCGTACAGCAGGTCCCCTTCGCGCAGTTCGGCCCAGGCGAGGTCGATGACCTGGCGGGCGATCCGCGTGTCGTCGGCCCCGGCGACCCCCTCGCGCAGCAGCAGGCCGGTGGCCAGGGCGACTTCGCCGAGCGGCTTGTAGATGTCGTTGGGGTTGGCGAGGTCCATGGTGACGTCGTCGTCGAAGCCGCCGAGGCCGCGGTCGTAGTAGGAGTGCAGCCAGCGCAGCGCCTGCGATCCGACCTGCTGGGCGGTGGCGATGATCTGGGCGTTCGTCATGCCGCCGCTCCGTCCGGGGAGTCGCCGGTGCTTCCGTGGGCCGGACGGTTCCCGGGCCGGGTGGGCTCCGCGGGTGTTCCGGCGGCCGTCGTGCCGGCGCCCGACAGCCTTTCGGTGATGGAGAGTTCGAGCCACATGCGGGTGCTGCCGTCGCCGACCGCCCGGATCCGGTCCAGTACGGGGCCGAGGTCCAGGTGCGCCGGTCCGCCGTTCGCCTCGGTCCAGGCCAGCCAGCGGGCGAGCCGGGCGGCGGTGCGGTAGTCGCGGCGGAGCATGGAGCGGGTGACGCCGCGGGCCAGCGTCAGCGAGTGGCGCCGGGCCAGGTCGTGCACGGGGCCGTCGAGCCGGGGGAGGGCGAGGGCGGAGAGCCGGGCCATGGCCACGGACCAGCGCGGCCAGTCGCCCGCCGTCGGCTCCGGGAGGCACGCCGGTTCGGGTCCCGCTACCGGGGCGGGGCGGCCCGCCAGTTCGACGAGCCGTGCGGTGGCCCGGTCCCGCCACGCGTTGGCGAGCGCGGCGTCCAGCGGGGCCGGGTGCGCGGTGGTGGCGCCGTGCGCGGGGGAGGACTCGGCCATCGGGAAGGTGTCGAGGGCCTCGGCCGCGGCGTCGGCGGTCGGCCCGTCGGGGGGCAGGCCGGCGAGCAGCGGGGCGGCGAAGAGGTCGGGCCCCAGGACCCGCACCGCCGCCAGCGAGGCCTTGGGAAGGGGGCCTTCGTCCAGCAGGGGGCCCTCGGGTGCCGACGGCGTCGACGGCGTCACGGGCGCGGAGGGTGTCGGGTGGGTGGGCCGCGTGGGGTCCGGGGCGGACGGGCGGGCGGGCGCGGCCGGGTCCCCGGCACCCCGGAGGGCGTCGAGGACCCGGCCCGCCACTCGCTCGACGGCCGCCGCGTACTCGTCGCGGAGCGTGGTGTCGGCGAACGGCATGGAGTGGGATTCTCCTGTCTGGAGCGTGCTCAGGACCTTCGGGTCCGGTCGGTCCGGTCGGTCGAGGCCCCGGTCGGGCCGTTGACCCGGCCGAGGGCTCGACCGGGTCGACCGGATCCTCGGGTCTACCGGGTCTTCTCCTTGGGCGCCTTCTGCGGCGAGAGCAGGATGAGTCCGAGGAGCAGGAGCAGGCCTGCGGCTTCGGGCTGGTACGTGGGCGCGTCGCTGACGGCCGCCTCGTCCTCCGTGATCAACGTACCGAGCGCGTCGATCTCGGCCCGGGTGGCGAGCGGTGCCCGCGTGGTACGGGTGGTCTGAGCAAGCATCTGAGTGCCTCCTCATAGGATCTCCACCGCCGGGTCCGGCGGTGCCCCCTCGATCGACGATACGAGCACGAACCGAACGGCGCCACCCCTGCACGCTCCGTGACCGTGACCACGGGGAGTCGCCGGCGCGCGGCGCACCGGAACCGCCGGGCTGTCGCGGGTACCCGCAAGTAGGTACGGTCGCTGCATGACCACTGCCTTGATCACCGGCGCGACCGCCGGCATCGGAGCCGCGTTCGCCCGCCGGCTCGCCCGGAGCGGCTACCGGCTCGTCCTGGTCGCCCGGGACACCGAGCGCCTGGAGCGCTGCGCCGCGGACCTGCGGGGGAAGTTCGGCGTGGAGGTGGAGGTGCTCGGCGCCGACCTCTCCACCGACAAGGGCATCGCGGATGTCGAGGCCCGCCTGTCCGACGGCGACCGCCCGGTGGACCTGCTGGTGAACAACGCCGGCTTCGGCAACCGGGGCGCGTTCTCGACCGTGCCGCTGCAGGACGAGCTGGACATGCTGAAGGTGCACATCGAGGCGGTGCTGCGGCTGACCACGGCCGCCCTGCCGGGGATGCGCGAGCGCGGGCGCGGCGCGGTCGTCAACGTGGCCTCGGTGGCGGCGTTCCTGCCGCGCGGTACGTACGGGGCGAGCAAGGCCTGGGTGGTGAGCTTCACCCAGGGCGTGATGCGCGACCTCGGCGGCACCGGGGTGCGGATGATGGCACTCTGCCCGGGCTTCACCCGCACCGAGTTCCACGAGCGGGCCGGCATGGGCACCGACAACATTCCGGCCTGGGGCTGGCTGTCCGCGGAGCGCGTGGTCGACGAGGCGATGCGCGACCTCGCCCGGGGGCGGTCGGTCTCGGTGCCGAGCAAGCGCTACAAGCTGGCGGTGGCGATCGCCCGGGTGCTGCCGTCGGGCAAGCTCGGCGGCGTCTCCTCCAAGGCGGCCCGCACCTACCGCACCACCTGAGCCGCGGCCGCGCGGACGGGCGGGTGGGCGGTCGGCCGCGCGGTCGGTCGGTGGACGGCGCGGGCGGCCCGGTCGGGCGGCCCGGCATCCGGCATCACAGAGGGCATCTCACTATTAGCTTTGCTAACTATGAGCCTGTCTCGTTATGCTGGCGGCCGCCCGACCGCTCACCCGCCGTCGGCGCGCGTCCCCGTCCGGGCCGCGCCCGCCCGGCCGTCCGAGGGAGGCTGCCCGCCGTGCGCCCCGAAGGCATCCAGTGGACCCCGCCCGCCCGCGCCGAGGACGACCCGCGCCCGCCGACCCAGTGGCGCCGCATCCTCGCGCTCTTCCGCCCCTACGCGGGCCGGCTCGCCGTTGTCGGCCTGCTGGTCGCCGCCTCCGCCGTGGTCTCGGTGACCACGCCGTTCCTGCTGCGTGCCGTCCTGGACACCGCCATCCCGCAGGGCCGTACCGGCCTGCTGACCGCGCTGGCGCTCGGCATGGTCGGCGCCGCCGTGGTCAACAGCATCTTCAGCGTGCTGCAGACGCTGATCTCCACCACCGTCGGCCAGCGCGTCATGCACGACCTGCGCACCGCCGTCTACGGCCACCTCCAGCGGATGTCGCTGGCGTTCTTCACCCGCACCCGGACCGGCGAGGTGCAGTCCCGGATCGCCAACGACATCGGCGGCATGCAGTCCACGGTGACCTCCACCGCCACCTCCCTGGTCTCCAACTTCACCGCGGTGATCGCCTCGGTGGTCGCCATGGTGGCGCTGGACTGGCGGCTCACCGTGGTCTCGCTGCTGCTCCTGCCGCTGTTCGTCTGGATCAGCCGGCGGGTCGGCAACGAGCGCAAGAAGATCACCGGCGAGCGGCAGAAGCAGCTCGCCGCGATGAGCTCGGCGGTGCAGGAGTCGCTCTCGGTCAGCGGCATCCTGCTCGGCCGCACCATGGGCCGCTCCGACTCGCTCTCCCGCGAGTTCACCGGCCAGTCCGACCGGCTCGCCGAGCTGGAGGTGCGCGCCTCGATGGCCGGCCGCTGGCGGATGAACACCATCCAGATCGTGATGGCCGCGATGCCCGCGGTGATCTACTGGGCGGCCGGCCTGGCCGCGGCCGGCGGCGCCCCGATCGTCTCCGTCGGCACCCTGGTCGCCTTCGTCTCGCTCCAGCAGGGCCTGTTCCGCCCGACGGTGAGCCTGCTCTCCACCGGCGTCCAGGTGCAGACCTCGCTCGCGCTCTTCCAGCGGATCTTCGAGTACCTGGACCTGACCGTGGAGATCGACGAGCCCGCGCACCCCGTCACGCTGGACACCGTCCGCGGCGAGGTCCGCTTCGAGGGCGTCGACTTCCGCTACGACCCGGAGCAGGAGCGGCCCACCCTGGCGGGGCTGGACCTGCGGATCCCGGCCGGCGGCTCGCTCGCGGTGGTCGGCGAGACCGGCTCTGGGAAGACCACGCTCAGCTACCTGGTGCCCCGGCTCTACGACGTCACCGGCGGCCGGGTCACCATCGACGGGGTGGACGTGCGCGAGCTGTCCTTCGAGACGCTCGCCCGCGCGGTGGGCGTGGTCTCCCAGGAGACCTACCTCTTCCACGCCTCGGTCGCCGACAACCTGCGCTTCGCCAAGCCGGACGCCACCGACGCGGAGCTCGTCGCCGCCGCCCGGGCCGCGCGGATCCACGAGACCGTCGCCGCCCTGCCGGACGGCTACGACACCCTGGTCGGCGAGCGCGGCTACCGCTTCTCGGGAGGGGAGAAGCAGCGCCTCGCGCTCGCCCGCACCATCCTGCGCAACCCGCCGGTGCTGATCCTCGACGAGGCCACCAGCGCGCTGGACAACAGCACCGAACGCGCCGTCCAGGAGGCCATCGACACCCTGGCGGCGGGCCGCACCACCATCACCATCGCGCACCGGCTCTCCACCGTGCGCGCGGCCGGCCAGATCGCCGTCCTGGACCGCGGCGAGGTCGCCGAACTCGGCACCCACGAGGAGCTGCTGGCGGCGGACGGCCGCTACGCCGCGCTGCTGCGCCGGGAGTCCCCGGTCGCGGAGTCCCCGGTCGCGGCCGTCGCCCCCTGACCCGCACCGGCCGGTGTGCCGCCGGCCGGGCCGCGGCACACCGGGATCCTCGCTCAGGCGGCCTGGGGCACCTCGTTGTACGTCTCCACGACCTCCTGGCCGGAGAGCCGCTGGATCGCCGCCATCACCTCGTCGGTGACCTGGCGGCGGGCCTTGAGCGAACGGGCCTGCCCGTGCAGCTCGTCGAAGTGCAGCGGCTCGCCGAAACGGACCGTCACCTTCTTGAGCCGCGGCACGCGCTTGCCGATCGGCAGGATCTGCTCGGGGCCCTCCAGCGCCACCGGCACCACCGGGACACCGGCGGTCAGGGCCAGCCAGGCCACACCGGTCTTGCCGCGGTAGAGCCGGCCGTCCAGCGAGCGGGTGCCCTCCGGGTAGATGCCGAAGGCCTTGCCGTCCTCCAGGATCTCCAGCGCCCGCTCCAGCGAGGCCTGCGCGGAGCGGTAGGTGCCGCGCTCGACCGGCACCGCGCCGATGCCCTCGAAGAAGCCGCGCGACAGCGCGCCCTTGAGGCCGGTGCCGGTGAAGTACTCGGCCTTGGCCAGGAAGTGCACCCGGCGCGGCGCGGTGAGCGGGATCACCACGCTGTCGATGAACGAGAGGTGATTGCTGGCCAGGATGACGCCGCCCTTGCGCGGGAGGTTCTCCATGCCCTCGATGGTGGGCCGCCAGATCCCCCGGGCGAGCGGTTTCAGTACCAGCCTGGTGACGAGATCGAGCATGGTCCCTCCCTGGACGAGCACGCCCGAGAGGTGCCCGGGCCTGGGGTGACGACGAACGGCGTTGGTCGGCCCGGCCGGGCCGGGATCAGACCCGCAGACTACGACACCCACCCCGGCGGCCGTCCACTCCCGCCGACCGTGGCGCTCACCACGGCCGGGTAGGGTACGGCCGTCGGAATGACACATAAGAAGCTGATCATCCCTGGAGGGCCCATGGCCGACGTCGACGACATCCGCGCGGCGTTCGACAAGTACGACGTGAACGGCGACGGCCGGATCACCGCCACCGAGTACGCGCTGGTCGCGCGTGAGCTCGGCGACCTGACCACCTCGATCGCCGTGGCCGAGGCCGTCATCAAGACGATGGACACCGACCACGACGGTGAGCTGACCTTCGAGGAGTTCCTGGCCGCGCGCCAGGGCTGACGCGACACGCGCCGGGGCTGTCGCGAGACGCGACGCCCGACGGGCCCCGGGGAGCTCGCTCCCCGGGGCCCGTCGCCGTGTTCCCGCGCGCCCCTGCCACCGTGTGTCGTACGGCGGCCCGTTCTCAGCCGGTGGTCGGGAACACCCGGCGGACCACCCGCTCCGCCGCCCCGCCGTCGTCCCACGGGCAGAACCGCTTGCGGAACTCCGCCCGCGCCACCGGCTCCGGATCCCCGGCCAGCAGCGCCGCCGCGAGCCCCTGCGGATCCGTCGTCAGTGCGCCCGGCGGCTGCTCGAACAGGTCGAAGTAGACGCCCCGGTCCCGCTTGTACTCCTCCCAGTCCGGCGCGAAGACGACGATCGGCCGGTCCAGCACGGCGTAGTCGAACATCATCGACGAGTAGTCCGTGACCAGCACGTCCGCCGCCAGGTAGAGGTCCTCCACGGTCGGGTGCGCCGACACGTCCAGGATCCGCGCCGCGCCCTCCTGCTCCGTCAGGTCGCCCGGGCCGCCGGTGTGGAAGTAGTGGGTGCGCACCAGCAGCGTGAACCCCGGTCCCAGCCGCCGTGCCAGCTCCCGCACGTCCAGCAGCGGCACGTAGCCGCCGCGCGCCTCCCGGTGGGTGGGCGCGTACAGCACGGCCCGCTGCCCGGGCTCCAGCCCGAAGCGCTCGCGCATCGCCGCCGTCTCGGCCGGCGTCGCGTTCGCCAGCCGGTCGTTGCGCGGGTAGCCGGTGTCCAGCATCTCGTAGCGGCCGGGGAAGGCCCGGGCGAAGTGCTCGCTGGTGTGCGGGTTGGAGGAGACCAGGAAGTCCCAGCGGTCGATCGCCTCCTGGAGGCGGTCGAAGTCCATCCCGTCGGCCGCCACCGGGTGGTCCCTGAGGTCCATGCCCATCGCCTTGAGCGGCGTGCCGTGCTGCGTCTGGACGTGCACCGTGCCCGGCCGCTTCACCATGGTGCGCGGGAAGTTGACGTTGTTCACGAAGTACTTCGCCGTGGCCATCGTCCTCAGGTAGGCCGGGGTGTTGACGATGACGTACGGCACGCCCTCCGGCAGCGCCGCCGCCTGGGTCCGGTTCTCCACCACCCAGACCCCGCGGATCGCGGGCGCCAGTTCCTTCGCCTTCTCGTAGATCGCGGCCGGGCTACAGGCGTAGCCCCGGTGCCAGTACGCGGCGTACACCGCCAGCCCGGGGTCGAGCGGCATCCGGCGGAAGGCGTTGTACGCGGTGAACCGGGCGCTGCTGCGCACCCCCTTCTTCAGGGCCGGCGCCACCGCCCGGGCCCCGCGCTTGAGTTCGCGCGGCAGCCGCCCCGTGCGGCGCAGCTCCGCGTACGCGCGCCGGGCGCCGCGCGCCGCGAGCCGGTACTGCACCCCGCGCACGCCCCCGGGGAAGCGGTAGCCCGCCGGGCGGTGCCGGGCGAAGTGCTCGGCGATCCGGCGGAAGAACTCGGGCCGCAGCCCGACCGGGACCAGCCCCGGGGTGTCGTAGACGGTGAGCGCCTGCTGCACGGTCCGCTCGAAGACCAGGGTGCGCAGCGCCTCCGGGACGGGCCGGCCGGGGCGGTCGGGCCGGTCCAGGAAGGCGAAGATCGCGTCGTACTGGGCGAAGGCGTCGGCGTGCTTGGCGGAGGCGGTGCTGGTGATCGCCCCGGCCCGGCCGCGCCGGTAGAAGTAGCAGGGGCGGTCGAGGTAGCGCAGCCGCCCGGCGGCGAGCAGCGCGGGGTAGGTGACGGAGATGTCCTCGTAGTAGCCGCGGCCGAAGGAGACGCCGAGCCCGAGCAGGAACTCCCGGCGGAACACCTTGTTCCAGACCGACATCACGGTCCTGAACAGCGCGGGGTGCTCGGCCAGCGTGCACCCCGCGACGAGCGGGGAGCCGGTCAGCACGTGCCGCCAGGGGTTGGGCTCGGTGCCGCCGTCGGGGTAGACGTGCGTGAAGTCGGTCAGCAGCACGTCGGCGGGCGCCTCGCCGCCGTCCTCGCGCCGCGCCTCGGCGGCGAGCTCGTCGAGGAGGGCGGCCACCGTGCCCTCGGGCACCCAGTCGTCGCTGTCGACGAACCAGACGTAGTCGCCGCGCACCTCGGGCAGGGCGGCGGCGCGGGCGCCGCCGAGGCCCTGATTCTCGGCGAGGTGCAGGACGCGCAGGCGCGGCTCGCGGGCCGCGTACTCGTCCAGGATCGCGCCGCAGCGGTCGGGGGAGCGGTCGTCGACCGCGATCACCTCGAACCGGGACTCGGTGGAGGGGGTGTCCGCCAGGAGGGAGTCGAGGCAGCGCGGCAGGAAGCGCTCCACCCCGTGGACCGGGAGCACGATGCTGAGGAGGACTGGCACGCTGGCCGAGTCTACCGAGCGGGGCGCCCGGGGGAACCCGCAGGTCGCCGGTGCCGGACCCGCCGGTGCCGCGGCTGACGGAGCCGCCGGTGCCGGACCCCGTGCGGGGTGGCACCGGCAGCCTGGTGGCGGCCCGGCCGACCCTCTACGGCCGGCCGCCGGTCCGGGCACCGCCCGAACCCGGCCGCCGCAGCGTCGAGGCGGCCTGGCAGTAGGAACGGGGGAGCCGGAGTCTTCATCAGTCGAACACGATGGTGGGCGCGGCTCGCGCCCGCGTGGTCGCTACAGATATTGCTTGGAGCCGACTCCCACGTCAATCCCTCGTCTGTGTTCACTTCCTAAACGGATAGTCGTACCGATCCGGGCCCGGGTTGGTGGTTCCCGCGGGCCGCCCGGCGGGCACGGGGTGTGAGGGAGTGGTCACCTCGCGTGCCGGGCGCGCGGCTTCGCGCCGGGCGCCGGGCCCGTACTCCGACGAACCCGCTGACGGGTGCCCGGTCGTGCACCATCATTGATGCCTAGTCGTGACCGCCCGGGCAGCCCCTGGTGCGGTGTCAGTTGACGCCGCACGATACGGTGGCAGAACACCGGGACGGTTGCGCGAAGACCGTCTGTCGCGGATAGTCTTCGCCTCACGGCCCTGGCGCCTCGTAGGGGTGGGAAATCAGATGGAACACATGCAAGTGCGGACTCGGCCCCGCGTGCCGGCGGTCCAGTGCGGTGTCGGTACGACCGGCCGCCGGATCGACCGACACCTGGCTGTGCTCGGCGCGCCCGCACTCCCGGCGGTGGACACCGCCGAGGCGCTCGGGTTGATAAGGGAGCTGACGCCGAGCGGCCTCGGTGCCCCGACCGCGCCGCCGCGCCGCCACGCGCGGGTCAGGCTGCTGGCGCCGCTGCGCCGGCTGCGCCGCGGTCTCTTCGGCGGGCGCGGCTGAGGGGCCGACCGGCCCCGGGGCGCGCCGCCGCCCCCCGCACCCACCAGCACCGGCCCGACGGATCCCCGTGACCGTCGGGTCTTCGGCATGCCCGGAAGCATGCCCGGAACCGGGCCGCCCGGGGCCGCCCGGATTGGTCTGAACCTCTCAGGGTACGACGACTTGCCCCACCGGCACGGAGAGTCGGCGAGGCTGGTCTGCCCGCCCCCGGACGTGGGCGAGGATGACGCCATGGCGGACCACATCCACACCACCCCCCACTCCACGTCCTTCCGGACCGAGACCTTCGAGATCACCACCGGCAGCCAGGAGGTCGCGCTGGACATCACCGACCGCTGCTCCCGGTTCCTCGACGGGCACGCGGCCGGGCGGGACGGACTGCTCAACGTCTTCGTCCCGCACGCGACGGCCGGGATCGCCGTCCTGGAGACCGGCTCCGGCAGCGACGCCGACCTGCTCGCCGCCCTGCGGGACCTGCTGCCCGCCGACGACCGCTGGATGCACCGGCACGGCAGCGCCGGCCACGGACGCGACCACGTCCTGCCCGGCCTGGTCGCCCCGCACGCCACCCTGCCGGTGATCGACGGGCGGCTCGCGCTGGGCATCTGGCAGTCGGTGGTCCTCGTCGACACCAACGGCGACAACCCCAGGCGGACGGTCCGGCTCTCCTTCCTGGGCTGACGGGCCCGGGCCGGCGGACCCGAGTCGACGGTCCCCGGCCGGCGGCCCTACCCCGCCGCCGGCCCGCCCGAGGCGGCCTCGGCGCGGTCGCCGGCGCGGTCGCGCGCGTGGGCGTCGGCTTCGACCGCCGGGGCCTCACCGGCCGGTACCTCGCCGGCCGCCGCTTCGACGACGGCGGCGAGGTACCGCTCGATCGCCAGGTACTGGCAGAGCACGGCGACCGGACGGCCGAGCCGGGCGTACCAGGCGGCGAGCCGGGCGAAGGCGCTCACCTCGAACCACACCTCGCCCGCGGCGTCCATGGACACCACGAACGCCTCCTCGCCGCGCTCCGGGTGCCCCGGCAGCGTCCCGTAGGCGAAGCCGATCCGGTCCGGCTCGTCCACCCGCCACACCACCCGGCACGGGATCACCAGCCGGGGCCGGCGGGTGCCGGGCAGGGCGAGGCGCAGCAGCACGGTCGACCCCGCCTCGGCGGGCGCGTACGGGTACACGGCGAAGCCGGTGCCCAGCTGGCAGCCCCAGCCGAGGACGAACCGCCCGGCGCGCGCCAGGACGTCCGGGCCGTGCCCGAGGTGGACCCGCCGACGCAGGTGCGCGTAGCCCTCCGGCAGCCGGGCGCCGCGGGTGGCGCCCACCTCGCGGTAGCTGGGCGCGGCGGCCCGGGCGGCCAGCAGCCGCCGGGTGAGGGCGGACGGGCGGGCGGCGCCGGGATCCGGGGCGGTACCGGGCGAGTCGGGCATGCCGCCACCGTACCGGCCGTCCGGGAGCGTCTTGCACGGGGCCCGGCCGAGGAGTAGAGAGGGCCCCATGAGCGAAACTGCCGTGAACGACAGGGGCCGCGCCGACGACCCGCGCCCCGCCCGCGCCCCGGAGCCCGAGGGCCTCGCGGACGGCGGCGGCTCGGCGGCCGACCAGGTCTGCGTCCTCGCCCCGGGCGACGGCGACGCCGTGGCGGCGCTGCTGCCCGATCCGGACCTCACCGGCCCGCGCGCGGACTGCGTGCTGTGCGGCGAGCCGACCGAACTGCCCGCCGACCGCCCGGGCAGCACCCTGTGCCCCGTCTGCGCCTGGCAGCAGGCCCAGCGGATCGCCTGCTCCGGCTGACGGGAGCGGGTTCGCGGCGGCCCGGTCCGGGGCGACCCGGCCCGGCCGCGGCGCGCGTCAGGCGCGCGTCAGGTCTGCGGCAGACGCGCGTCAGGCGTCCTCCCGCCCGGCCAGGGCCAGGGTCGAACCGTGCCGGCCCTTGCGGACCAGCAGCTGGGCCGGGATGCGGCTGCGCAGATCGGCGACGTGGCTGACGATGCCGACCGCGCGGTCCCGCTCGCGCAGACCGTCGAGGACGTCCATCACCTCCTCCAGGGTGTGCTCGTCGAGACTGCCGAAGCCCTCGTCGATGAACAGGGTGTCCAGCGGCATGCCCCCGGCCTCGTCGGTGACCACGTCCGCCAGACCGAGCGCCAGGGCCAGCGAGGCGAAGAAGCTCTCGCCGCCGGAGAGCGTCGCGGTGTCGCGCTCGGTGCCGGTCCAGGCGTCCACCACGCGCAGGGCCAGGCCCGAGCGCTTGTTGCCCGCGCCCCGGTCGTCGCTGTGGACCAGGGTGTAGCGTCCGCCGGACATCCGCACCAGCCGGTCGCTGGCCGCCGCCGCCACCTGCTCCAGCCGCGCGGCCAGGACGTACGACTCCAGGCGCATCCGCAGCCGGTTGTCGGCCGAGGTGCCCGCCGCCAGCGCGGCCAGCCGGCTGATCCGCGCGTACCGCTCCAGCTCGGGGGCGAGCGAGCGGGCCAGCTCGGCCAGCTGCCGCCCGATCACGGCGAGCGCCGCGCACCGCTCCCGGGCCGTGTCCCGTGCCGCGTGCGCCGCCCGCAGCCGGTCGGTGGCCGCCCCGAGCAGGGCGCGGGTGCCCGGCAGGTCCGCGGCCGGCAGCGCGGCGGCCGCGGCCAGCTCCGGCTCGGCCAGCCGGCGCTCGGCCGCCGCCAGCTCCGCCCGGTGCCGGTCCAGCCGCTGCTCCAGCCGTTCGCGCTCCTGCCGGGGCAGCAGCACGGCGGCGGCGTCCCGCGCGCTCGCGAACCCTGCCGCCACCGCGGCGCCGGCCAGTTCGTCGTCGGCCCGCTTGAGCTGATGCGCCGCCTCGGTGGCGGACCGGGCCGCGCCGACCAGCGCCGCCACGGCCGAGGCGAGCCGGTTCAGGGCGGCCGCGCGCTCCGCCACCGACGGCGCGTCGCCCCGGGCGGCCGCCACCCGGGCGCCCAGCTTCTCCTGCTCGGTGTGCAGGGTCCGGGCCTGGGCGGCCAGCTCGGCGCCGCGCTCGCGGGCCCCGGCCAGCGCCGTCCGCCGGACGGCCTGCTCGGCGGTGAGCCGCTCGATCGCCAGACCCACCGGAGCCAGCCGCTCGGCGGCCCGGAGCGCCTCGCGGTGCTCGCGCTCCAGCTCGGCGAGCCCCGCGGACAGGGCCTCGGCGGGCTCCTCCCCGGCCGCTCCGGCCGCCGCCGCCCGGCGCACCTGGAGGCCGGACAGCTTCTGCTCCGCGGCCTCGGCCGCCTGCTCGGCGGCCGTCTGGGCCCGCCGGGCGCGCTCCTCGTCCTCGGGCCGGACCGGCTCCCCGGCCGGGCGCGCGGGGGCCGGGTGCTCCGTCGAGCCGCAGACCCGGCACGGCTCCCCGGCGCCCAGCCGCGCGGCCAGCTCGGCGGCCATCCCGGCCAGCCGGCGTTCGCGCAGGTCCAGCCCGTACTGGCGGGCGTCCAGCGCCTCCGCCCGCAGCGCGAGGACCCGTGGCCGGGCGTGGTCGATCTCCACGCCCAGCCCGTCCCGGTCACGGGCGGCGGACAGCCGGGCGGCCAGATCCGCCCGTCGGGCGTCCAGCCGCTCGACGCGCCCGGCGGCGTCCCGGGCGGCCGCCTCCTCCGCCTGGAGGGCGGCCAGCCGGGCCTCGAACTCGGCGAGCCAGTCGCCCGCCTCCTCGGCGAGGTCCTCGGCACGCCGCAGGTCGGCGGCCAGCGCCGCCCGCGCGCCGTCCAGTTCGGCGCACCGCCGCTCGTCCTCCCGGGCCGCCTCCAGCCGGACGACCTCCGCGCGCAGCCGCCGCTCGGCCCCGGCCAGCTCCTCGGCCTCGGCGTGCGCCAGCGCCGGGCCCCCGCCCGCCGCGCCGCCGTCCCCGTCGGCGCCCCCACCGTCTCCGTCCCCGCCGTCCGCGGCATCGCCGCCCGCCGAGACGGTCCGTCCCGCCGAGACGGTCCGTCCCGCCGGGCCGTCGGCGAGCCCGGCCAGCACCGCGCGGTGCCGGTGCTCCTCCTCCCGGGCCTGCCGGTACGCCTCCGCCGCGCGCTCGCGCAGGTGCAGCACCGACTCGACGCCGACCGCCGCCTGCGCCGCCGCCAGCCGCCGGCGGTCCTCCGCCCGGGCGGGCTCGTCCTCGGCGAGGCGGGCCGCCTCCCGCACCGCCTGCCGGTGCCGCTCCTGCCGGTCGGCCAGCTGCTCGGCGGCCTCCCGCCCGCGCTGCGCGGCCCGATGCGCCTCCTCCGCGCCCGCCAGCGCCGCCTCGGCGACGGCCAGCTGCTCGGCCGCGCCGCCGCGCAGCACCGCCGCCCAGCCCAGCACACCCAGGGTGAGCTCGGTGGCCGCCGGGACCCCCGCCGGGCCGGACTCCTCCTCGCCGGGCACCCGGCCCGCGGCCGGCTCGGCGTCCGGGCCGGCCGCCTGCTCCGCCTTGCTCGCCAGATCCCGCAGCCGGCGGCGCCCGGCCTGGACGGCGGCCTCCTGGGCCCGGCGCCGCTCGGTCAGCCAGGCCTCGACGGACTGGAACCGCTCGGTGTCGAACAGCCGGCGCAGCAGCTTTCCGCGCTCCTCCGAGTCCGCCCGCAGGAACCGCGCGAAGTCGCCCTGTGGCAGCAGCACCACCTGGCAGAACTGGTCGCGGCTCATCCCGATCAGCCGGTGGATCTCCTCCCCGGCCTCCTGGTGCGACTTGCTGACCGCCCGCCAGCCCGGCGCGTCGTCCCCGGTGCCGGCGCCGTCCGCCGACCACTCGCGCAGCAGCGTCTGGGCGCGTTCGAGGGTCATGCCGCGGCCGACCTTCTTCGGCCGCGGCTGCTCAGGGATCCGGGTGATCTCCAGCCTCCGCCCACCGAGCGTCAGCTCCAGCCGGACGGTCGTCAGCCGGTCCGGCGCGGCGTGGTCGCTGCGCAGCCGGTTGGCGCGGCGGGTGCCGGGCACCTCGCCGTAGAGGGCGTAGCAGACCGCGTCCAGCACACTGCTCTTGCCCGCGCCGGTGGCGCCGCGCAGCAGGAACAGTCCGCCGGCGGCCAGCGCGTCGAAGTCGACCGTCTCGGTGGCCGCGAACGGGCCGAAGGCGGTCACGGTCAGCCGGTGGAGTCTCATCGGGGCAGCTCCGCCTTCCGGTCGGTGGTCTCCCGGACGCGCTCGAAGCCCTCGCGCAGCCAGTCCAGCTCCTGCGGGTCCGGCTCGGCGCCGGGGCGGACGTGCCGCAGGAAGCCCTCGGCGATCTCCAGGTCCGTCCGCCCGCCGACCCGGGCGGCGTAGGAGGAGGCGGCCGGGGCCGTCTCCTCCGGTTCGAAGAGCAGCTGCAGGGTGTGCGGGAAGCGGCGGCGCAGCCGTTCCATCGGCTCGCTCGGGCGGCTCGGGTCGGTGAGGGTGGCCTGCACCCAGGACTGCTCGTCGGCGGTGTAGCGCTCGTCGGTGAGCAGCTCGTCGAGCCGGCCGCGCAGCCGGGCCAGCGGGCGCGGCACCGGGCAGGGGACGCGTTCGGCGGTGACCTCGCCGTCCGCCGCGAGGTCGACCAGCCACATGCTCTTGCGGTGCTCGTGCTCGGAGAAGGAGTAGGCGAGCGGGGAGCCGCTGTAGCGCAGGTGCGGGGCGAGCGTCTGGCAGCCGTGCAGATGGCCGAGCGCCGCGTAGTGCACGCCGTCGAAGAGGGAGGCGGGGACGGCCGCGACTCCGCCCACCGCGATGTCGCGCTCGCTGTCGCTGGGCTCGCCGCCGGTGACGAAGGCGTGCGCCAGCACCACCGCGCGGGTGCCGGCGGGGCGGGCCGCGAGGTCGGCCCTGACCTGCTCCATCGCCGCGCCGAGCACCGCCGCGTGCCCGCCGCGCGCCAGTCCGAACCGCTCCCGGACCAGCGTCGGCTCCAGGTAGGGCAGCCCGTAGACGGCGACCGGACCGTGCTCGTCGGCCAGCAGCACCGGCTCGGCGCACTCGCCCGGGTCGGTCCGCAGGTGGACGCCGGCCCGGCCGATCAGCCCGGCGCCCACGCCGAGGCGGCGGGCGGAGTCGTGGTTGCCGCTGATGAACACCGTCGGCACGCCGAGGCCGGCCAGCCGGTGCAGCACGTCGTCGAACAGCGCCACCGCCTCCAGACCCGGCAGCGCGCGGTCGTACACGTCCCCGGCGACCAGCACGGCGTCCACGCCCCGGTCCCGGACCACGGCCACCAGGTGGTCCAGGAAGGCGCGCTGGGCGTCGTGCAGGCTCTCCCGGTGGAACGATCGCCCGAGGTGCCAGTCGGAGGTATGCAGCAGTCGCATGGTCCCCGACCATAACGGGCGCCACCGACAAGCGGCCCCGGACCGCGGATTCCCACCCCACCCAGTGGCCCTCCGCCACCCCGGCCGTCTCGCCTGGCCCGCCACGCCGCCTCGGCCGCCGTGGCCTGCCACCCCCGGCCACCCCGGGCCGTCTCGCCCGCCTTGGGCGGCCGGGGCGGTTCTCGGGGAGGCCCGTCGGTGCATGGGGGGGTGGTGCCGAGAGCCTGGTCCGCGCCATGCACTCCCGCCCGCCGCACGGTCCCTCGCGAGCGCTGCGGCCCGGCGCGGCCGTGGCAGGGGCAGCGCCCTCGGCCGCCGGGGCGTGATCCCTCGTCGCACGACGGGCGGCACCCCGGCCGTCCGGTCCCCGGTCGCGGCTTCCCGTCCACCCCTCGGCGGCGGGTGCCGCACCGGGCGGACTGTCAGTGGCCGTGTGTAGGGTCACCGTCGCTGAGAGTCAAGGTGGCCGCCGTGCCGGGGCGGCGGCTTCCCGCGCGACCTGTGGAGGTCGCGCAGGGTGGATTGTCAGTGACGGTATGTAGGGTCGCGGTCGCCGGGAGCCGAGGGGCTCGTGGGGCCGGTGTGGCGGGTGTCGGCAGCGAAAGGGTGGCGCGATGGGCGTGCGGGACGGAAAGCGGGACGGGATGCGGAGCGGGCGTGCCGGGCAGCGGCGGCCCGGGCCGGGTGGACCGGGGGCGCGCGGCCCTGGTGGACGGCCTCCGGGCGGCGGGTCGGGCGGGCCCGGGGCGCGGGGGTGGCGCTCGGGGCGGCCGCGCGGGGCGCCGCCGCCGCAGCCGGTGGCGCTGGCCCTGGTGGTGCGTGCCGCCGATTTCGCCGACCTCGCGGGGTACGGGCTGTTCGGCGGGCTGTCCTTCCGGGCCTACCTGCGGCGGGTGGCGGTCCAGCTCCGGGCGCTGGCCGGGCACGGCGTCGAGGTGCATCTGCGGGTGCTGGACCCGGCGGACTACGAGGAGTACTGCGAGGCGCTCGGCTTCGACCCCGGGGGCGCGGCGGCCCGCGTCGCGTACGCGGCCGATCCCGAGCTGGCGGGGGAGCCGTTCGTCTACGCCGGGCAGCGGTTGGCGGTCCTGCTGCCGGAGCTGGTCGACGACCACCGGGCCAGGGTGCGGATCTCCATCGCGATGGCGGCGCTGCTGGCGGCGGTCGGCGAGGGGCCGCCGGGGGAGCGGCGGCTGGTGGCGGTGCTGCGGCACGCGGTCGAGGTCCGGTCGGCGGTGGCGGCGGGTGCCGGTGACGGTCTCCATCTGCTGACCGTGCGCTGCCACGGCCCCGAGGACGGCGAGGAGCTGACCTCGGCGACCGACCTCCTGGTGGAAGGCGGCCGGTCGGGCACGGGCGGGCGGGACGGCGAGGCGTTCTGCGTGACGCTGGCGGCGGGCTTGGCCGCCGGCGGCGCCGGGGCGGTGGTGCTGCACGGGGACCCGGCGGTGCCCGGCGGGCAGGTGGTGCGCGGCTGGGCGCTGCACGCCGGACGGCTGCGGCCGATGACCGTCCGGGAGGTGCTGGACGAGCTGGCCGACGACGTCGGACGCGGGCTGCCCTTCCCGCCGGCCGCCGTTCCGGGGCCTGGATTCCCCCTGCCGGTGTCACCCAGGCGGCAGGACGGCGGTGAGCCCCTGGACTGACCCGGCTGACCAGCGCGTTCGGTCTTCGGTGTCCACCAAGCGGCGCTGGGGACTGTTCATCGACCGCCTGTTCGGGGAAGATTTCGGGGAAGATCAACAGTGGGAACGGACGGTGCCCCACGCCGCCGCGCCTGCCCGCTCGGCCCCGAACCGCGCACCGCGAACGTCCCGCGAACGTCCCGTGAACGTCCCCGCGCACCGCCGGTCCGGCGAGCCCGAACCGAAAGGGGGGACGCATGAGCCGGATCGAGTACAGCGCGGAGATCGCCGAGCTGCTCGGACGGGTGCGCAGGCGTCCCACCGCGGGGTGGCCGTGGCGGCCGGGCGAGCCGGTGCCCTCCGGGCTCGCGGTCAAGCAGTCGTGGGGGTGGCTGTTCGCCCCCGACGGCCGGGTGCTGACGCTGGTCAACCCGAAGGACGGCATCGTCTCGCTGCCCGGCGGGTCGCTGGAGCCGGAGGACGCCGGGGACCCGGGCTCCGCCCTCGCCCGGGAGGCGGGCGAGGAGGCGCAGGCGCTGATCGGCACGGCGTACTACCTCGGCTACCTCTACGACCGGGTGGGGTCGGCCAACGGCGGGAACGAGTGCGCCCGGGTCCGGATGGCGGCCGCGCTGCGGGCGGTCGGCCCGAGCGCGGCGGACCCCGCCTCGGGGCGGCACTACCGGCGGCTGCTCGTGGCGCCGGGTCTCGCCGTCGAGCTGCTCGGCTGGGGCGAGCCCGGGCTGCGCCAGGCCCGGGCGGCGGTGGCGACCGCCGTCCGGTGGCTGGGCGTGCCCGCCGCGGCCAACGAGGCGATCGAGGAACTGCCGGTCGACGGCTGCGAGGTGTTCCCCGGTGCGGCCCCGGACGCCGCGCCCACCGGCTCCACCGGCCCGGGCGACGGCCGGTGAGCGCTCCTCGACCGCCGCACCCCCGCGGCCTGTTCCACCACGTGGAGCTGTGGACGGACGACCTGGCGCTCGCGGCGCGGCAGTGGGGCCCGGTGCTGCTCGCGCTCGGGTGCGAGCCGTTCCAGCAATGGCCGAGCGGCCGCAGTTGGCGCCTCGGTGACGCCTACCTGGTGATCGAGCAGTCGCCGGCCCTGCTGCCGGGAGGTCACCAGCGGCTGCGGGCGGGCCTGAACCACCTCGCCGTGCACGGTGACCGGTCGGCGGTGGCCGCCGCGCTCGCCGCCGGCTGGACGGTCCGGGTGGACACCGGTGGGACGGTCCACCTGATCGACCGCCAGGGCTTCGAGCTGGAGATCGTCGTCCACGACGGCGAACCCGGCTGACGCGCTCGCCGCCGCAGCCCTTCACCCGGTCGTCGTCGCCCGGCCGTCCGCCGCCCCTCGGTCGGTCGTCAACCCTCCACCGGCAGCCGTCCTCCGGCCGGGTGACGCTCCGTTCGGTCACCAACGGCGCTTGCCCCGTCGCGCGTGGTGAGAAAAGGGTGCGTTAACCCGGCGGTTGTCAGACTGTTCGTCAATTGCCTTGGCATGACAACTTCACATGAAAGCTACCGCCTGGTATCAAATTCCGTGACGCACGTCACGACCAGGAGGACTCATGTCACGCCCTGCCCGAGCCATGTCCGTCGCCGTCACCGCGGCCCTCCTCGCCCTCACCACGCTGGCCACGGCCGGATCGGCCCACGCCGCCGGTGCCAACTACGTCGCCCTGGGCGATTCGTACGCCTCCGGCCTCGGTGCCGGCAGCTACACCAGTGAGAGCGGGAGCTGCAAGCGCAGCACCCTCGCGTACGCGTACCTGTGGAAGAACGCGCACGCGCCGTCGTCGTTCAAGTTCGTCGCCTGCGCCGGGGCGAAGACCGGAGACGTCATCAACAACCAGATCTCCTCGCTGAGTTCGACTACCACGCTGGTCAGCATCAGCGTCGGCGGCAACGACGCGGGCTTCGCGAGCACGATGCAGACGTGCGTCCTGGACTCCGAGAGCGCCTGCCTCAACGCCGTCGCCACCGCGAAGAACTACGCCACCAGCACGCTGCCGGCCCAGCTCGACAGGGTCTACTCGGCGATCCGCGCCAAGGCGCCGAACGCCCGGGTCGTCGTGCTCGGCTACCCGCACCTCTACAAGATCGGCGGCAGCTGCATCCTCGGCATCGGCGACACCAAGCGGGCCGCCATCAACGGCGCCGCCGACGCGCTGGACGACGTCCTCGCCAAGCGCGCCGCCAACGCGGGCTTCGCCTTCGGTGACGTGCGCTCGATCTACCGCGAGCACGAGATCTGCGGCTCCGGCACCACCTGGCTGCGCAGCACCACGCTGCCGGTGGACGAGAGCTACCACCCCAACGCCGCCGGCCACTCGGGCGGCTACCTCCAGGTCTTCTCCGCCCAGGCCTGAACGGATCCGCAGGGGGCCTGACCAGGCCCGGGCCCGCCGGTCCCCCACACGGGGGAGGGACCGGCGGGCCCGTCCGTTCAGCGGCGTTCCAGCGCGACCACCGGCAGGACCCGCCGGGTGTGCCGCTGGTAGTCGCCGTACCCGGGCGCGGCCCGGACGACGGCCGCGAAGAGCCGGTCCCGCCGCGAGCCCTCGGCCGGCACGGCGGTCGCCTCGAACACCTCCTCGCCGAGCTCGACCCGTACCGCCGGGCGGGCGATCAGGTTGCGGTACCACTGCGGGTGCTCGGGCGCCCCGGCCGCCGAGGCGACGATCAGCAGCAGGCCCTCGGCGCGCACGAATCCGAGCGGCACGGTGTGCTCCCGGCCGGTTCGCGCACCGGCGGTGGTCAGCAGGAGCAGGTCTCCGCCCTCGAAGGGGCCGCCGACCCGCCCGCCGTTGGCGCGGAACTCCTCGATGACGCTCTGGTTGAACGACAGCGGCGGCCGAGCGGACGACCGGGCGGGGGAGAAGGACTCGGAGAAGGAATCGGAAAGGGACTGGGGAGAGGAAGAAGACATGGGCATGCGCCTGGACAGATCTCCGAACAGGGGTGGGCGACGGCCACGGTCTGGGCCGCGGCCGCGCGAAGGGTCAGGAAAAGGGGAGCGGAGTACGAACTCATCACGCGTCGTCCCTCGGTGTCGGGTGCCGGCCCGGCTGCCGGCCGGCCCACTTCTCTTTGGCCGGCGCCACGCTGCACGCGCCCATCAGAGCACCCCGCCCGCGCCCTGTCAACGCGCGGTCAGCCGGCCGAGCCGGCCGGGGCGGGCCCGGGTCGTGAGCGAGGCCCGCAGGGCGCTCAGCACGAGGTGCGGGCGTAGGAGTCGAACTCCTCCAGGGTCCAGATCCGGGCGTGCGCCCAGACCTGTCCGGGGGGAGAGGCCAGCGAGGTCGCCGGTGCTGAAGGAGACGTGGGAGGCGGCGGGTTCGGTGGTGCGGACGTCGATGCCGTAGCGGCGCGGGCGCTCGTCGGGCGGCGGGAGCGGCCCGCCGTCCGAGGCCCAGTCGGCGGGCGGGTGGTGCGGCGGGAAGGAGCGCGGCCCGCGGCGGAAGGTTCGGACCCCCGGTCTCCCCACGGCGACGAGTCTGACGGCGGAGGATCTCGTCCCGGCCACGGGCAGGGCGCGGAAAGGGCGCACCGCCGGCCCCGTCGCGGGACCGGCGGTGCGAGGTGGTGCGAGGTGGAGCGTGAGTGGCGTGCGGCGTCCTCAGCGCAGGTAGGACGTCAGGCCGGCGGGCTTGAGACCGGCCGCCTCGGCGGCGGCCAGGGCACGCTGCAGGTCACCGGCGAGGGTGTCGCTCCAGTGCATGAGGACGACGTCCCCGGGCGACAGGGTGCCCTCGTGCCAGACGTTGGAGGCGCCCCAGCTGAAGTCCGCGTCGGCGGTGAGCACGGTGCGCATGCCGCAGTTGGCCGCGGCCTGCAGGGTGTCGGCGTTCCAGGCGAAGTACGGCGGGCGGAACACGGTGGGCGCGGTGCCGAAGAGGCGGGTCAGCGAGTCCCGGGCGTCGCAGATCTCCACCTGCTGCTCGGCGGGCGTGAGCTTGGTGAGGTCGGGGTGGGAGACGCTGTGGTTCTGCACGGAGGCGCCGGGCACGGCGGCGACCCGCTGGAAGTAGCCGGGGTTGTTGGCGGCGGCCATCGGCAGCGGGAAGGCGGTGATCGGCAGCTGGTGGTCGGTGATGAACCGCTCCGCCTCCGGGGAGGTCTGCCAGCCGTCGTCGACGGTGAAGAAGACCACCTTGTCGCTGGTCGGCACCGAGGCGGCGCCGGTCGCGGGCGCGGGTGCCGGGCCGTCCACCCGGACGTCGTCGACCGCGAACGGGCCCTGCTGGTACCAGCCGTGGACGGCGAGGCGGACGGTGGTGGCGGTGGGGCCGGCGGTGAAACGGGTGGTGAGCTTCTGCCAGCCGCCGCGGGTGTCCTCCGTCCAGGCGGGGGCGGTCGGGCGGTCGGTGCCGTCGGTGGCGCCGAGGAAGACGAACTTCCCGCGGACCCAGGCGGAGGCGGTGTAGGTGGTGCCCGGCTGGACCGAGACGGTCTGGGCGCACTCGCCGGTGGACTCGTCGCCCGCCGGGGCGACGGCCAGGGCAGAGGCGCCCGAGTGCGGGGCGGCGGTGGTGACGGAGGCCTTGGCGGGCCCGCCGGAACAGCGCCAGCCGGGCACGCTGCCCCAGTCGGCGAGCGAGGAGGCGGGGATCTCGAACCCGGGGTTGGTGGCCAGGTTGACGGTGGGGGCGGTGGCGCCGCCGGACGCGGCGGCCCCGGGCTGCGCCGCCGTGGCGGGCCCGGCGAGGCCGGCCGTCAGCAGCGCGGCGCAGGCGCCCAGTGCCGACAGGCGTGCGGACATGCGCGAGGAGATGGACACGTGGGGACTCCTGCGTGGGGACGCGCGCCCGTTGGGGCGGGCGCGCGGGAAACGGGATGTGGGGGTGCTCCCGGAGGGGGCGGGAGCCGTTGGCGCGCCGCACTCGGACCGGAGAAAAACAATGGACTGGACCACTCCGATCGTCAAGGAGTGGCGGCCCGCCGTCTGCCCCCGGTGCCGGAGCCGCCCCCGGATTCCCCCCGGTGCCGACCACCGGACCCGGTACCACCCGTGCGGAAAGAGGGACAAGACGTGCCGTCAGGGGCCGTACAGCTCCTCGATGTCCGCCGCGTAGTACGCGGTGACCGCCGCCCGCCGCAGTTTCAGGGAGGGCGTCAGGAGGCCCTGGTCGATGTCGAACTCCCGGGGCAGCAACCGGAACGCGCGGATCGACTCGGCGCGCGAGACGGCGGTGTTGGCCGCCGCGACGGCGCGCTGGATCTCCGCGTGCAGCTCCTCGTCGGTCAGCACCGCCCAGGGGTCGGCCTGTCCGCGCCCGCGCCGCTTCAGCCAGTGCGCCAGCGCCGCCGGGTCGAGGGTGATCAGCGCGGCCACGTAGGGGCGGTCGTCGCCCACCACCATGCACTGCGAGACCAGCGGGTGGGTCTCGACCCGGATCTCCAGGGCGGCGGGGACGAGGTTCTTGCCGCTGCTGGTGACGATGACGTCCTTCTTGCGGCCGGTGATGGTCAGATAGCCGTCCTCGTCCAGGCTGCCGAGGTCCCCGGTGCCGAACCAGCCCTCGAACAGCGACTCGGCGGTGCAGCGCGGGTGGTTGAGGTAGCCGCCGAAGACGCCCGGGCCGCGCACCCAGATCTCGCCGTCGTCGGCGATCGCGACGGTCGCACCGGGCACCGGCCGCCCGACCGTGCCGATCTTCGCCCGCCCGGGCGGGTTGCCGGTGATCGCGGCCGAGGTCTCGGTCAGCCCGTAGCCCTCGTACAGCCGGAAGCCGATCCCGGCGTAGAACAGGCCGAGTTCGCGCTCCAGCGTCGAGCCGCCGCACATCAGGGTCCGCAGCCGGCCGCCGAACACGGCGCGCAGCCGCTGGTAGACGGTGCGCTCGTAGGCGAGGTGGCGCAGCCGCAGTCCGGCGCCCGGGCCGGGGCCGCGCCCGAAGGCGCGCTGCTCGCGGCCGGCGGCCCAGTCGACGGCGACCTGCCGGGCCTGCTCGAACAGTTCGCCGCGTCCGGTCTCCTCGGCGGTGCGCCGGGCCTGCTGGAACACCTTGTCGAGCAGGTACGGGACGACCAGCAGGAAGGTGGGGCGCAGCGCGGCGAGCGCGGGCAGCAGGGCGTCGGTGGACACCTCGGCGACGTGGCCGAGCCGGAAGCCGCCGCGTAACGCCGCGATCTGCACCATCCGCCCGTAGACGTGCGCCAGCGGCAGGAACAGCACGGTGGACGGCTGCTGGCCGCCGGTGTCGTACAGCGCCTCGTCCCAGCAGGCGAGCAGCGCGTCGGCCGCGGTGGCCAGGGCGCCGTGGGTGATCAGGCAGCCCTTGGGGCGGCCGGTGGTGCCGGAGGTGTAGACGACGGTGGCGACGGTGTCGGCGGTGACGCCGAGCCGCTGGCGGTGGACCAGCGAGTCGGGGACCCCGCGCCCGTCCTCGGTGATCGCGGCGACGCAGCCCCGGTCCAGCTGCCAGATGCCGGTCAGCTCGGGCAGCGCGTCGCAGACCGCGCCGACGGTCATCGCGTGGTCCTCGTCCTCGACCAGGCAGGCCACCGCCTGGGTCTCGGCGAGGATCCAGCGGACCTGCTCGGCCGCGGCGGTGGGGTAGACGGGGACGGGGATCGCGCCGATCGACCAGAGTGCGTAGTCGAACAGTGTCCACTCGTAGCGGGTGCGGGACATCAGTGCGACCCGGTCGCCGTAGCGCACGCCGCGGGTGAGCAGGCCCTTGGCGAGGGCGAGCACCTCGTCGCGGAAGGCGGCGGCGGTGACGTCCTGCCAGCCGTCCGTGCCGGCCGCGCGGTCCGTGCCGCCTGCGCCGCCTGCGCCGGTGGTGCCGGTTCCGCCGGCCGCGCGGGCGCCCCGAGGGGCCCGCGCGCTTCCGGGGGTACGACGGGCCAACTGGACCAGGCCGGGCGAGCGTTCGGCGGCGTCGTAGAGCGAGTCGGCCAGCCCGCCGGTGGCCGGTGCTCCGGCCGGGGCGGGGGTGGTGAACTCGCGCACGATCCCCCCGATCCGTCCTGCAGGTGGAGCGAAACTATCGGATGGCGTGCCGACTGCCCAGGGTTGTGACCGTGACGCGACGAGATCGGCACCGGTCCGTGCGAAAAGTGCCGCCGAACGGTCATCCGCCTGCGACGTCGCCGGTCGGCGGGGCGGGGCGGGGCCGTGCGGCGGTGTCGGGCGCGGCCGGTCGGCGGTGCCGCGCGGGGCTGCCCGCCGCCGGTGCGAAACCGGTGATCTCGGTGCCGATCCGGACATGATCCGGCCCGGGGCGAAGAGAGGCCGGGTTCGACCCTCGAACGAGTGGTCAGGGCGTAGTAGAGTCTCGCAGACCTGCGGCCGGGGCTTCCCGGCCTGTCCTGAAAACCACCCCCGGACCGGCACTTGGTCCGTACCATCCCGCCTCCCGTCCGCGCCGCTCCACGCCCCCCACCGACCCCGCCGCCCGCACCCCGTCCGCGCCTGGCACTTCCGACCGAGGACTCCATGCGTCTGCGCAGCAGCTCGATCCGCGCGAAGATCATCGCGCTGCTCCTGGTGCCCATCGTGGCCCTCGCCGCCCTCTGGGCGTACGCGACGCTCACCACCGCCGGTGACGTCTGGAGCCGGCTGGACCTCAGCAGGACGTACCAGGAGTTCGGCACCCCGGTCGACCAGTACGCACACGACCTGCAGAACGAGCGCCGGGCCGCCGTCCGACGGCTGGCCGACCCGGCCTCGCGCGCCGCCCGGGACGCCCTCGAACAGGCGCAGGCCGTCACCGACCGGGACCTCGCCGTCCTGCGGCAGAAGAAGGACGTCCGCAGCGGCCGGCTCGACGAGGCCCAGCGCGGCCGCCTGCTGCAGATCCTCGCCGCCGCCGACCAGCTCCCGCCGCTGCGCGCGCAGGTCGGCCGGGCCGCGCTCAACTGGGAGTTCGCGCTCGCCCAGTACACCGACCTGGTCAAGCCCACCTTCGGCTTCCGGTCCGCCTTCGTGGCCCGCCAGAGCGGCCAGCTCCCGCGGCAGGGGACGATCCTGACCGAGCTGGTGCGCGCCCGCGAGTACCTCTCCCAGGAGGACGCGGCGATGGAGGGGCTGCGCACCGCGACCGGCCGGCCCACGGCCGAGCAGTACCAGGTCGCGCTCGACGCCCTGCACAACCAGCAGGCCCTGTTCACCGTCTACATCGCCGAGCTGGACCCGGTCGACCAGGCCGACTACATCGCCCTGCGCGGCGGCGAGGCCTGGGCCGCGCTCTCCCGGGCCGAGGCGGACTTCGTCGGCGCGGGCGGCCCCGAGCGCGTGGTCCAGGCGCTCAACGGCAGCGACTGGCGGCAGATCGCCGACCACGCGCTCGGCGACCTCGCGGCGATCAACACCCGGCTGGCCGGCACCATCGACGACCGCGACCACGCGTACGCGATCGGCCTGCTCTGGCGCGGCGGCATCGCCGGTGTGATCGGCCTGGTCGCGGTGCTGCTCTCGATCCTGATCTCCTACCGGATCGGCCGAGGCCTGGTCCGCGAGCTGATCGGCCTGCGCAACGCCGCCAACGAGCTGGCCGGCACCCGGCTGCCCTCGGTGATGCTGCGGCTGCGCAAGGGCGAGGCGGTGGACGTCGCCACCGAGGCCCCGGAACTGGAGTTCGGCCCGGCCGAGATCGGCCAGGTCGGACAGGCGATCAACGCGGTGCAGCGGGCCGCCGTCGAGGCCGCCGTCGAGCAGGCCGAACTGCGGCGCGGCGTCTCCGCGGTCTTCGTCAACCTGGCGCGGCGCAGCCAGGTGCTGCTGCACCGCCAGCTGACCCTGCTCGACACCATGGAGCGGCGCACCGAGGACCCGGCGGAGCTGGAGGACCTCTTCAAGGTCGACCACCTCACCACCCGTATGCGCCGGCATGCCGAGGGCCTGATCATCCTGGCCGGCGGCTCGCCCGGCCGGGCCTGGCGCAAGCCGGTGCGGATGGTGGACGTGGTGCGCGCGGCGGTCGGCGAGGTCGAGGACTACGCCCGGGTGATCGTCCGGCCGTTCCCCGGCACCGGACTGCTCGGCAGCGCGGTCGCGGACGTGACCCACCTGGTCGCCGAACTGGTCGAGAACGCGGCGGTGTACTCCCCGCCCGCCACCCAGGTCACCGTCCAGGGCGAGGTGGTGGCGCACGGCTTCGCGCTGGAGATCGACGACCGGGGGCTCGGGCTGAGCGAGCAGGCCCTCGCCGGGATCAACGAACGTCTCGCCGTGGAGCAGGAGTTCGACCTCGCCGACACCGACCGGCTCGGCCTGTTCGTGGTCAGCCGGCTGGCCCGGCGGCACGGCATCCGGGTGCACCTGCGGCCCTCGCCGTACGGGGGGACCACGGCGGTGGTGCTGATCCCGCGCGAGCTGCTGGCGGAGGCGCCGGACGGACTGCCGGAGCCGCCCGCGACGGGTTCGGGCCGGGGGGTTCGGACCGGCTCCGGCTCCGGCTCCGGTTCTGGCTCGGGGTCCGGTCCCGGCACGGGTACGAGCCCGGGAGCGGCCGGGGGACGGCGGGTGGCGGCGGGTCGGCGCGACCTGGTCGCGGTGCCGGCGCTCGGCGCGGACGGGGACGGCGGCACCGGCGGTCCGAACGGCATCGAACCGGCGAACGGCACCGAAGCGGCGAACGGCCCGGGCGGGCGGCACCGGATCAGCGGGGGGCCGCGCCCCTCGGCGCCGGAACCCGCGCGCACGCCCGGCGGACTGCCGCGCCGGTCACGGGGCAACGGCGGGCCGGTGCTCGTCCCGGCGCCCGGCGGCGAGCCGGCCGGACCGGGCACCGGACGGCACCGGCGCGCCGAGGCCGACGGGGCGGCCCCGGCGGACGGAGCGCCGGGCGACAGCCTGCCGGACGGCCTGCCGGGCGTCGCGGCGACGGTCCCCGAGGACACCGCACCGGTGCGTGACACCGCCTCGCCGGGCGGCGCCCTGCCGCGCCGCGTCCGGCAGGCGAGCCTCGCCCCGCAACTGCGCGAGCGGGCGGCGGAGGCCGCTGCCGCCGCTCCGGCCGGCGAGCGCGCGGACGGGGGAGCCGAGGCGGTGCGCGAGCGCTCGCCCGAGGAGGCCCGGGCCACCTTCGCCTCGTTCCAGCGGGGCTTCACCCGCGGCCGGGGCACCTCCCCGGCGCCCGCCCCGCCTGCGGCCTCGGCGGCGGCCGCGCGGCCCGTGCCCGGCTGGCAGCCGCCGGACCAGGCGCGCCGCGCGATCAGCCCGGCGCCCGCCCCGGCGGCGCTGCCCGGCCCCGCCGGGGGCGAGCCGGCGCCGCTCGCCCGCCGCGCCCCCGTGCCGCCGCCGAGCAGGCTCGTCCGTGCTCCGCGCGCGGCGGCGGAACCGGGCGCACCCGCCGGTCCGTTGTCCGACGGGCCGTCCGAAGGCACCGCACCACCCGCACCACCGGTCTGACCCGCGCCCGGCCCGCACGATCCGTAAGACCCGTACGACCCCGCAGGACCCGCACCACCGGCACGAAGAGCACCACCGGCACGACAAGCACCAAGAGCACCACCCGCACCACCCGCTCCAGCGGAAGGAACAGATTCAATGACCACTTCGACGCAGTCGCCCGGAGACCTCAACTGGCTCCTGGACGACCTGGTGGGACGCGTCGCCGCGCTGCGGCACGCGGTGATCCTCTCCAGCGACGGCCTGGCCACCGGCGCCTCCCGCGACCTCGACCGGGAGGACGCCGAGCACCTGGCCGCCGTCGCGGCGGGCTTCCACAGCCTGGCGAAGGGCGCCGGCGGGCACTTCAAGGTCGGCGGCGTGCGCCAGACCATGGTCGAGCTGGACGAGGCCTTCCTGTTCATCACCGCGGCCGGCGACGGCAGCTGCCTGGCGGTGCTGAGCGAGGCCGAGGCGGACATCGGCCAGATCGCCTACGAGATGGCCCTGCTGGTCAAGCGGGTCGGCGAGCACCTGGCCGCCGAACCGCGCGCCGACGTGGCCCCGCCCGGGAGATGAGCGGTCCGATGGCGGACGAGGACCCGACGCCGGTGCCCCCCGAACCGGAACCGGGACGGGACGACCGGGGGCCGGACGGCCCGGCCGTCCCGGTCGATCCGGACATCGGCCCGGCCGTCCCGGCGCAGGACGGGCCCGAGCTCGACCTGTTCCGGGCGCGGACGCCGGTCGACGACCGCTGGTTCGACGACGAGGCCGGCCCGGTGGTGCGGCTCTACTCGATGACCCGCGGCCGCACCCGGCCGGTCGAGGACGGCCTGTTCGACCTGATCTCGCTGATCATCGCCAAGGACCCCGCGCCGGCCACGGGGGCCGTGCCCGCGCACGTGCTCGACCCGGAGCACCAGACCATCCTGGCCTGGTGCCGCCGGGAGCCGATCTCCGTGGCCGAGCTCGGCTCCTACACCGACCTGCCGGTCAGCGTCGTGCGCGTCCTGCTCGGCGACCTCTACGACGCCGACCTGATCAGCGTCACCCGACCCGTTCCGCTCGCCGAGCTGCCGGACGAGCGCCTGCTGCGAGACGTGATCAATGGACTCCGTGCGCTCTGACCTGCCCGCGACCGCCACCGCCGTCCCGCCGCCGCCCGCCCGCGGCCGGGCCGGCAGCGGGGCCGACGACCGAGCCGAGGACCGAGCCAACGACCCGCGGTGGCGGGGCGGCCCGGCGGTCGCGGTGAAGATCCTGGTCGCCGGCGGCTTCGGCGCGGGCAAGACCACCCTGGTCGGCTCGGTCAGCGAGATCCGCCCGCTGCGCACCGAGGAGGAGCTCAGCGAACTGGGCCGCCCGGTGGACGACACCGCGGGCGTGGAGGCCAAGCGCACCACCACGGTGGCGATGGACTTCGGCCGGATCGACCTGCGGCCCGGGCTCGCCCTCTACCTGTTCGGCACGCCGGGTCAGGACCGGTTCTGGTTCGTCTGGGACGAGCTGGCCCGTGGCGCGCTCGGCGCGGTGGTGCTGGCCGACACCCGCCGGCTGGCGGACTGCTTCCCCTCGGTGGACTTCTTCGAGCAGCGCGGCATCCCGTTCCTGGTGGCCGTGAACTGCTTCGAGGGCAGCGAGGTCTTCGCCCCCGAGGAGGTCAGGGACGCGCTGGACCTCGACCCGGGCATCCCCGTGCTGCTCTGCGACGCGCGCCTGCGGGAGGACGGCAAGGAGCTGCTGGTGGCGCTGGTCGAGCACGCCGCCGCCCGCCGCCGGGGCGCGCCGGCCCCGGTCTGAGGCGGCCGCGGGCGGGGTCGGACCCGGCGCGGGGAGAAGGGCCGGACGGGCCCCGGCGCCGGTTCGCCCTCCCCGCCACGGAGGGTGGCGCCGCGTCAGCGTCTCATTCCGGTGTTCACATGCCGGACGATCGACGCGCGGCAGGTTGCCTTGACCGGCCCGGCGTGGAAGGCTCTGGGAACGAAGGCCGCCCGGCCCGTCGCCGGGGTGCCTCGAACGTGCCGCGCACCGAGTGCGCCCGGCGCGCGCCGCAGCGCGGCACAGGGACGTGCCCGCGCATCGAGACCAGAGGGGGGAGGACCGTACCGTGAACGTCGACCAGCGACGTGCCGCGGCCGGATCCGCCTTCCCGGCTCGCCCCGTTCCGGTCACCCCGGCGCTGACCGTTCGGCGGTACATCGACCAGGCGCTGATCTGCAGCGCCTGCTGTCGCTGACGTCACCACCCCTCGCCGTCCACGTCACCGTCGCCGTAGCCCGCCGCCCGGGGAGCCTTCCCGGCCGGCCCGGCCCGACCGGGTCGCCCGACCGGGCCCGGCGGAAGCCCACGGCCCCTCGCACCGTCGACCCGGCAGCACCGGACACCAGCCGTCCGGTGGGCCGCCGTCGTCCCTGCCCGCTTCGCGGAGAGCACCAGTGAACCTCGCCAGCACCACCCTCCACCCGGCCGTCGCCACCACCGTCACCGTCAGCGCCGCCGTGCGCGTCGCGGCAGGGACGGCCGGGGCGGCCGGGACGATGCGGTGCGACGCGGGGGCCACCCGGTCGGATGGGCGCGGGAACCACGCTGCGGACGGAAGAAGAGGCCGGCACCCCGACCTCGAGCCGTTCTGGCCGTCCCGGCAGCCGCACCTGTTCGATCAGACGTGTCCGGGCTCGCCCAGCGCGTCCCGGCACTCCCTCCGCTGACCTCGGGTCAGTCTTCGGCAGCACGCCCGGTCGACGCGCAGACGACTCCACCCCGTCCGTCACGCGCGAAATGAGCGGCATCATGTCCACCACCTCCACGGCCACCCTCTCCTTCCCCTCCGCGACCCCGCACCTGCGCGCGGTCCGCTCCGTCCCCGCCAATCCCGAACGCCGGCACGGCGGGCCCGGTCCGCAGCGCCCGGTGCCCGGCCAGCCCGGCTCCGTCCCGACCGCCGCGGCGGTCCCGTCCGTCGTCCCGGGAGTGCCCGGGCCGGCCCCGGCCGTTCCGGTGCTCCCGCCGCAGGCGCTGCTCGCGGCGCTGCCGGAGGGTGCGGCGGTGGTCGCCGCGCTGCCGCAGGGCTCGCTGCCGCAGGCCCTGCTCGCCCAGTACGGGGCGCAGTTCGGCGCCTCGGCGGGGCAGCCGATGGTCGGCTACCTGGTGCTCGTCCCGGCCGACGGCGCCGCCGCCGCTCCGGCGGGCGGTGCCGCCGCGACCGGCTTCCCGGTCGCGGCGATCGGGGCCCCGGCGCCCGCCGCGGCTCCGGCCGCCGGCGCGCCGTTCGGCGCCGGCCCGTCCGTCGTCGGCCCCGCTGTCGCGGGCGCTTCCGTCCCCGGTCCTTCCGTCCCCGGCGCGTCCGCCTCGGGCGCGTTCGCGACCGCGTCCCCCGTCCGTCCGGTGCGGCCCGCGGGCCGCGGCATCACGGTCGACGTGGAGCGCCGCAACGCCTACGTGGACGGGCGGCTGCTCGACCTCACGTACCTGGAGTTCGAGCTGCTCGCCCACCTGACCGAGCACCCGCAGCGGGTGCACACCCGCGACCACCTGGTCTCCGCCGTCTGGGGCTACGGCCACGTCGGCGACGGCCGCACGGTGGACGTGCACGTGGCCCGGCTGCGCCGCAAGCTCGGAGTGGCCTACCGGGACAGCATCGTGACGGTCCGTCGGGTCGGCTACAAGTACACCCCGGTCGCCTGACCGCCGCCCACCGGGCCGGGCGTTCCCGTGAACGCCCGGCCCTTCCGGCATGTCTGGCGGTCCGTCATATTCGCTGGTCCGGCGGCAGCAGCAGGACGGCGAGCGCGCCGGCGCAGGACCGCGCGTGGCCGAGGAACCAGTCCAGCCGCTCGTCGGTGAGGTGGGCGGGCGTCGAGCGGACGGCGAGCGCGAAGCGGGCCTGTCCCGCGCCGTCCAGCACCGGCACGGCCACCGTGCGCACCCCGGCCGCCGACTCGCCGTCGTTGAGCGCGTAGCCGGCCGTCCTGACCTTCTCCAACTCCTCGCCCAGGCGGTCCGGTTCGGTGATGGTGCGGTCGGTGAACGGCGGCAGCGGGCCCAGCGTCGAAACCCCCGCGTCCCCCGGGCGCGGCCAGGCCAGCAGGACCTTGCCGAGCGCCGTGGAGTGCAGCGGCCGGCGCAGCCCCAGCCCGGTGTCCGGGCGAACGGAGGCGCCCACCAGGATCACCGCGTGCGGGCCGCTGCGGATCGCCAGGTCGGCGGCGGCGCCGGTGCGCCGCGACAGCAGGTCGAGCTCGGGGGCGGCCAGGTGCAGGCCCCGCTGGTGGAAGGTGAGTTGGCCCAGCTCCGCGACGGCCGGGCCGAGCCGGTAGCGGGCCGTGTGCTCGTCCTGCTCCAGGAAACCGGCGCTGACCAGGGTGCGGGCCAGACGGTGCGCGGTGGAGACCGACAGTCCCATCCGGCGGGCCAGGTCCGAGGCGCTCAGATCCGGGCCGTTGTCGTGGAAGCAGTGCAGCAACCCGAGGGCCCGTTGGACGGCCTGGGCGCCGGCCGGCGGGCTCTGGACGGCGGTGACGGCCTCGGCCATGGCACCTCTCGTTCTGTCCGTGGCTCCGGCCGGTTCACCGGAGTCGCTCCCAGACTATGGCAGCGCGTGCTGCGGGAATGTGTCAACGGCGTTGCAAAAGGATGCCGTTCATGAACAACCTGTCCCATGATGTGGCAAGCCCTTGTCCGGTGCGGGTCCGTCGTGGAACGCTCGGCACAGCGCACCGGACGAGCCCCGTCCACCGCGCACCGACCGCAGGAAGGAGCAGCGCCGTGACGAACCGCCGGTGCCCCGCCCCCTGCGCCTGTTGTCGCTGACGCGCCGTTCCCGTTCGCGCCGACCACCCCACGGACTCCCCGCCCCGTCACGCCTGGTGACCCGTGCCGCGCCGCGCCCCACCGCGTGTGCGCGCACCCTGCCGCAGAGGACCAGCCCACCGTGCCCAGCCATGACAACACCGCCGCCCCGGCCGCTTCCGCCCCGGGCGTCTCCGCCCCCGACGCCCCCGACGTGCCCGACACCCTCTGGTTCACCCGCTGCCCCGTGCCCACCGCGACCGGCATCGCGGCCGATCAGGGCTGGCTCGGCCGGGAGTTCGCCGCCGACGGCATCGCCGTCCGCTCGCTCCAGGACGTGCCGCCGGAGGTGGCCGCCGACCACCACTACACCCACGCCCTGACCGGCCTGTTCCGCGAGGGCGGCAACGTGCCGGCGCTCTGGGCCCGTTCGCGCGGTGAGCGGACCAGGCTGATCGGGCTCACCTGGATCGAGGAGCGCCAGGTCGTCCTGGTCCGGGCCGGCAGTGGCATCACCGGGCCCGGGCAACTGCGCGGCCGCCGGCTGGCCGTCCCACAGCATGGGATAGCGATCGACTTCTGGCGGGCGATGGCCCTGGCCGGCCTGCACGGCGCCCTGTCGATCGCCGGGCTCACGCTGGACGACGCCGAGTTGGTGGACGTGCCGGCCGCGCCGGGTGGCGGGCAGTGGGCCGCGGAGCTGGCGGCGCTGCGCGACGGCGTCGTGGACGCGGTCTACGTGAAGGGCGCGCTCGCGGTCGAGGCGGCCCGCCGGATCGGGGCGGAGGTCGCCGTCGAGCTGGACGAGGTGCCGGACCGCCGCGTCCGGGTGAACAACGGCACGCCCCGGCCGATCACCGTCCACCAGCAACTGCTGGACGAGCACCCGGACCTGGTGGCCCGCTTCCTCGCCGTGCTGCTGGAGGCCGCCGACTGGGCCGCCGCCCGCCCGGCGGAGGTCGCGCGCATCCTGAGCGCCGAGACCGGTGCGGGGGAGGAGGGTGTGGCCGGAGCGTACGCGCGCGGCGGCCACCGCACCCTGCACCTCGATCTCTCCGAGGAGCGGCTCACCCTCCTCGACCAGCAGAAGCGATTCCTTGAGCGGAGCGGATTCCTGGCCGGCCCGGTCGACGTCCACGCCTGGACCGACCCCGAGCCGCTCCACGCCGCCCGCACCCTGCTCGCCGCCCGCCGCGCCGAAGGCCGGACCCACGGCCGCTGACGGGGATCGGCTGACAGATTTCAAAATCTGTCATCTGTTATCTGTCAGCTGAAATCTGTCAGCTGAAATCTGTCAGCTGTCATTTGTCAGCCGCTCCCGCCCAGCGCCGCTACCCCTCCACCCGCACACCCGCCGCCACCCCCGTCACCCCCCCCGCCACACCCTCCTCAGGAGTCGACCCCGTGAAGCCCTCCCGCCTCGCCCTCGCCGCCACCGCACTGCTTTCCACCACCGCCCTGGCCGCCTGCGGCTCGTCCGCCGACGGGGCCAAGGCCTCCGCCGACGGCGGCAAGGCCGAGGTGGTGCTGCGGGTGCCCGACCCCGGCAACAACGGCTTCCTCGCCCTCGGCAAGAAGGACGGCTCGCTGGACCGGGCGCTGGCCGCCGTCCACGCCAAGGTCTCCTGGACCGGCAGCGCCGGCCCGTTCGCGCCGGCCGCCCAGGCACTCTCCGCCGACCAGCTCGACGTCGCCCAGGGCTCGATCACCTCCGCCGTCGCCGCGCTCGCCCAGAAGCCCGGCTTCAAGCTGTTCGCCCAGACCGCCCCCGACGGCGTCGGCGAGGGCATCCTGGTGAAGAACGAATCGCCGATCAAGAGCGTGCAGGACCTCGTCGGCCGCAAGGTCGCCGTCAGCCAGGGCGGCACCAGCGAGTACCTGCTGCTCAAGGCGCTGGAGAAGAACGGCGTCCCGGCGGACAAGGTCGAGCGGGTCTACCTGCGCGCCGACCAGACCGCGGGCGTCTTCAACTCCGGCCAGGTCGACGCCTGGGCCACCTGGAACACCTTCTCCACCCCGTCGATCGCCAACTCCGGTGCCCACTTCCTGGTCAACGGCAAGGAGGTCGGCTCCGACAACTACGCCGTCTGGGCGGTCCGCAACGGGTTCGCCGACAAGCACCCCGAGGTGGTCCGGGCCTTCTACGACTACCTGCGCGAGAACGGCCTCAAGGAGAAGGCCGATCCGGCCGCCTACCTCAACGTCTTCACCGACTCCGGGCCGACCGCCGTCACCCCCGCCGAGAAGGACGTCGCGATCGCGGTCACCCGGCAGGGTTCCGCCGCCGGGGCCATCGCCGAGGGCGACATCACCCGCTTCGGCACCGTCGCCGCGTTCTTCGCCGACCAGAAGGTCACCAAGCAACTCGTCGACGTCAAGCCCTACCTGATCGACGTCGACAAGCTCGGGACCGGTGCCAAGTGAGCACCACCACCGATCCGCTGGGCGCGACGGCCGCACCCGCCGGCACGCCCGCCGCCATACCCGCCGCCACCGGCGGGGATGCCGACCACGCCACCGCCGCCGCCCGCGCGGCGGGCCTGGTCGAACCCCGCACCCGCCTGCAGGCCCCGCGCCCCCGGGCCCTCGCCCTCACCCTGCGCACCCTCGGCCCGCTGGCCCTGCTCGGCGGCTGGGCCCTCGCTTCCGCCACCGGCGTCCTCACCCAGGACGTGCTCGCCTCGCCCGCCCAGGTCGCCGAGGCGGTCGGTGAACTGTGGGGCAACGGCCAACTCGCCGACGCCCTGACCGTCTCGCTCACCCGGGCCGGCCTCGGTCTGCTGATCGGCGCCACCACCGGCCTGGTGCTGGGCGTCGTGACCGGCTTCTTCCGCCTCGGAGAGGAACTGCTGGACTCGGCGATCCAGGTCCTGCGCACCGTCCCCTTCCTCGCCCTCGTCCCGCTGTTCATGGTCTGGTTCGGCATCACCGAGACCGCCAAGGTCGCGCTGATCGGCGTCGCCACCAGCTTCCCGATGTATGTGTCGGCCTCCGGCGGCGTCCGCACCACCGACCGCAAGCTCATCGAGGCCATGCGCAGCTTCGGCCTCGGCCGCTGGGCGATCGTGCGCACCGTCGTGCTGCCCGGCGCGCTGCCGGCGCTGCTGTCCGGACTGCGGCTGTCCATGACGCTCAGCGTGATCGCGCTGATCGCCGCCGAGGAGATCAACTCCACCGAGGGGATCGGCTATCTGATGGCCCAGGCCCAGAACTACTCGCGCACCGACATCCTCGCCGTCTGCATCCTGATCTACGGACTGCTGGGACTCACCGCCGACGGCGTCGTGCGCCTCCTGGAGCGCGTCCTGATGCCCTGGCGCAAGGTCACCCAGGGAGCCACCCGATGAGCACCGCCCCCGCACCCGCCGCCACCGTCCCCAACACCACCGCCACCCCCGCCACCGCCACCGAGCCCGCCACCGAGCCCGCCGTCCACCTGCGCGGCCTGCGCCGGGTGTTCGGCACCCGGGCCGTCCTCGACGGCGTCGACCTGTCCATCGGCCGCGGCGAGTTCGTCGCCCTGCTCGGCGCCAGCGGCACCGGCAAGACCACCCTGCTGCGTATCCTCGGAGCCCTGGACCGGGCCGACGCCGGCACCGTCCTGGTGCCGCCGGTGCGGACGGTGGTCTTCCAGGAGCCCCGGCTGGTCCCCTCGAAGCGGGTGCTCGCCAATGTCACCGTCGGCCTGCCGCGCGGCGCCGCCACCCGGGAGACCGGGCTCAAGGCGCTCGCCGAGGTCGGCCTCGACCGGCACGCCGACGCCTGGCCGGCCACCCTCTCCGGCGGCGAGGCGCAGCGCGCCGCGCTCGCCCGGGCGCTCGTCCGCGAACCCCAACTGCTCCTTCTGGACGAGCCGTTCGCCGCACTGGACGCGCTCACCCGGCTGCGCATGCAGGACCTCGTGGGCGATCTGGTCCGCCGTCACCGGCCGGCCGTCCTGCTGGTCACCCATGACGTGGACGAGGCCGTCCGGCTCGCCGACCGGGTCGCCGTGCTGCGGGACGGCAAGCTGGTGCGCGACGAACGCGTCATCGTCGAGCGCCCGCGCGACCCGGCCGACCCGGCCTTCGCCGAGCTGCGCCGCCGTCTGCTCGCCGACCTCGGCGTCCACTGACCCCTGCGAACCACCCGCCTGCCCCTCCGTACCGCCCACCCCTTCCTCCCCGCCTGCCCGTCCGACCCCCGCCCGCACCACAGGAGTTGATCCCCATGGCCATCACCCTTGGCGTCCACGCCAGCAACCCCTCGCTCTACTACCTCTCCCGACTCGACTACCTGGACGAGGAGTTGGCCCCGCTCGGTGAGACCGGCGCGTTCCACCACTACAGCGACGGCACCCGCACCGGCGAGCTGCTCGCCGACGGCACCATCGACTTCGGCGGCACCGGCTCCACCCCGCCGGTCACCGCCCAGGCCGCCGGCCACGACCTCGTCTACGCGGCGGTCTCCGCGCCCCGCCCCGACCACGGCGCGCTGCTGGTGCGGGCCGACGGCCCGGTGCGGACGGTCGCCGACCTCAAGGGCGGCACCGTCGTCCTCGCCATCGGCTCCTGGCAGACCCACCTGCTCGCCAAGGCCCTGCACGCGGAGGGCCTCTCCTACGCCACCGACGTCACCGCCGTCCGCCCGTCCGCCGGGGAGGACCAGGCGCAGCGGCTGCGCGAGGGCGCGATCGCCGGCTGGATCGCCCAGGGCGCCGAGCTGGCCGCCGCCCGGCGCGGCGGCGAGTTCCGCGAGCTGGTCCGCACCGGTGACGTGATCACCGACCGCTCGGTGTTCTTCACCCGGCGCGGCTTCGCGGCCGACCGCCCCGAGGTGGTCGCCGCGATCGCCACCGCACTGCGCCGCGCGGACGCCTGGGTGGCCGCACACCTGCCGGAGGCCGCCGCGATCGCCGCCGAGGACCTCGGCGGCACCGCCGAGGACTGGCACACGGCGCTGGCCGCACTGCCGTGGCGCCTGGAGCCGGCGACCGCCGCGTTCGTCGCCGAGCAGCAGGAGGCGGCCGACATCTTCCACCGGGTCGGCTTCATCGACCGCGCCGTGACCGTCGCCGACGCCCATCTGCCCGCGCTGGAGGCCCCGGTGGCCGCCGCCGTCGCTGTCGCCGTCGCCGGCACCGGCTCCGAGGCGGTCTGACCGATGGCCTCCGAAGTCCTCTGGTACATCATCCCGCGCGAGGGCCACTACCCGTGGGAGCCGGCCGGCCGCCGCCCGGTCGACGTCCGCTACCTCCAGCAACTCGCGGGCAGCGTCGAGCGCCTGGGCTACACCGGCGCCCTGCTGGCCACCGACCTCTACGACGTGTGGGACCTCGGCAACGCCCTGGCCGCCGCCACCACCCCGGCGTTCAAGCCGCTGCTGGCCGTCCACCCCGGGCTGATCGCGCCCACCCTGCTGGCGAAGATGGCGCTCAGCTTCGACCACCTGCACGGCGGCCGGCTGCGCTTCAACGTGGTCAACGGCTCCACCGAGCAGCTGCGCGAGTACGGCCTGCACGTCGAGCACGACGACCGCTACCGGCTCAGCGCCGAGTACTGGTCGATCGTCAAGCGCCTCACCGCCGGTGAAGTCTTCGACCACAAGGGAGAGTTCTACGACCTGCGGAACGCCGGGGCGAGCCTGCGCGAACTCGCCCCGGTCCAGCCGGGCGGCATCCCGCTCTGGTTCGGCGGCAGTTCGGCGGCCGGTATCGAGATGGCCGCCGAGCACGTGGACGTCTACCTGACCTGGGGCGAGCCGCCGCAGCAGCTGAAGGAGAAGCTCGACCTGGTCCGCGAGCGGGCCGCCGCGCACGGCCGGAGCCTGCGGATCGGGCTGCGGCTGCACCTCATCGTCCGCGACACCGAGGACGAGGCCTGGGCCGCCGCCGACCGGCTGCTCGACGTCACCAGCGAGGCCACCTACGCCCGGCAGCTCGGCGGGGTGCGCGGGGAGGACGGGGTCGGCTGGCAGCGGCAGTTCCGCCAGCACGGCGGCAAGGTCCCGGCGAGGGCGCGGGAGCTGGAGGTGTACCCCAACCTCTGGCCCGGGATGAGCCTGTTCCGCCCCGGCCCCGGCACCGCCGTGGTCGGCTCCACGGCCCAGGTGATCGAGCGGCTCCAGGAGTTCGAGTCGCTCGGTGTGGACACCTTCATCCTCTCCGGCAACCCGCTGCTGGAGGAGGCCCACCGGGTCGCCGAGACGGTGCTACCAGCGCTGGGCATCCGCCGGCGGTAGCGAGCCGAGCAGGACGGGGAACGGCAGCGGCGAGGTCAGCGCCAGCTGCCGGGCGAAACGGGCGACGGCCCGGAGGAGGTACGTCCGCACGGCGGGCTCCCGAGGTCTCGAAGGACGCGTACGGACGGTCCCGTACGCGCGGTCCAACGAGCGCGGTGCCCGGCCGGTCACGCATCGCGCGTCAACCGGCCGGGCACCGTGGCATGCCCGCCCGGCGGGCCGCCCGGCAGGTCAGCCGTTCACCGGATCACCGGATCACCGGATCAGCGACTCACCGGGTCAGCACCCTGCCGGAGCAGCGGCTCACCGGGTGAGCGCGTCGATGTCGGCCAGCTCCTCGTCCGTCAGCGGACCGCCCGCCAGCGCGTCGAGGTTCTGGTCCAGCTGCGCCACGCTGCTCGCGCCGATGATCACCGACACCACCCGCGGGTCCCGCAGCACCCAGGTCAGCGCCAGCTGCGCCAGCGTCTGCCCGCGGCGCTCCGCCACCTTGTTGAGCGCCCGCAGCTGCTCCAGCTTCCCCTCGGTGAGCGCCTCCTCGCGCAGGAACCGGCCGATCGACATCCGCGACCCGGCCGGCACCTTCCCGGACAGGTAGCGGTCGGTCAGCAGGCCCTGCGCCAGCGGGGAGTAGGCGATCAGGCTGGTCTGCGTGTCGGCGACCGCGTCCAGCACCCCCTCCTCCTCGACGTAGCGGTTGAGGACGGAGTACGCGCACTGGTTCATCAGGACCGGCGTGCCCAGCTCGCGCAGGATCGCCACGGCCTCCCGGTGCTGCTCCGCCGGGTAGTTGGAGATGCTCGCGTACAGCGCCTTGCCCGCCCGGACCGCCGAGGCCAGCGCTCCCATGGTCTCCTCGAGCGGGGTGTCCGGGTCGTAGCGGTGCGAGTAGAAGACGTCGACGTAGTCGAGGCCCATCCGGTCCAGCGACTGGTCCAGGCTGGCCAGCACGTACTTGCGGCTGCCGCCCTGGCCGTACGGGCCGGGCCACATGTCGTAGCCGGCCTTGGAGGCGATGAACAGCTCGTCCCGGTACGGGCGGAAGTCCTGCGCGAAGAGGTGGCCGAAGTTGCGCTCCGCACTGCCGTACGGCGGGCCGTAGTTGTTGGCGAGGTCGAAGTGGGTGACACCACGGTCGAAGGCGCGGCGCAGCACCGCCCGCTGGACGTCCAGCGGCTGGGCGTCACCGAAGTTGTGCCACAGGCCCAGGGAGACGGCGGGGAGCAGCACGCCACTGCGGCCGGCCCGGCGGTAGGACATCGAGGCGTAGCGGTCATCCGCGGCGAGGTAGGTCATGCCGACATCCTGCCAGGCCGAGGCCGCCCGGGGTGATCTGCGCCACCGTCCGCCGAGGAGTGCGGGCCGGGCCGGGCGGGGACGACGATCACGCAGGGCCGTGGACCGCCGGGGGGCGGCCCACGGCCTCGTGGTTCCGGGTCCGCCGCAGCGTTCTGTACCTACTGGTATGTACAGCATCCTGTACCTGTAGGTACAGTGATCGGCATGGCAACCCAGGACCGCCTCATCGAGAGCACCCAGGAACTCCTCTGGGAACGCGGCTACGTCGGCACCAGCCCCAAGGCCATCCAGCAGCGCGCCGGCGTCGGCCAGGGCAGCATGTACCACCACTTCGACGGGAAGCCCGGCCTGGCCGCCGCCGCCCTGCGGCGCAGCGCCGAGCAGATGCGCGCCGTCGCGGAGGCCGACCTCTCCGGCCCCGGCGGCGTCCACGACCGGGTCGCCGCCTACCTGCGGCGCGAGCGCGACGTGCTGCGCGGCTGCCGGATCGGCCGGATGGCCCAGGACCCGGAGGTGATCGCCGACCCCCGGTTGCGGGCGCCCGTCGAGGAGACCTTCGACTGGCTGCGCGGCCGGATCGCCGAGGTGATCGCCGAGGGCCAGGCGACCGGCGAGCTGCGGCCGGGCGCCGAGCCCGCCGACCTCGCCGCCGCCGTGGTCGCCGTCGTGCAGGGCGGCTACGTGCTCGCCCGCGCCGCCGACAGCGCCGAACCGTTCGAGCGGGCCGTCCGCGGGGCCCTCGCCCTGCTCGCCGCGCACCGCGCCGACTGAGCCTCGTCGGCCCGACCCCCGAGGAGCCCCCCGTGCATGCCATGCAGTACGAGATCACCCTCCCCGCCGACTACGACATGGGGATCATCCACCGGCGGGTCGCCACCCGCGGCCACCTGCTCGACGACCACCCCGGGCTCGGCCTCAAGGCCTATCTGGTGCGTGAACGCGGTCTCGACGGCTCACCCGTCAACCAGTACGCGCCGTTCTACCTCTGGCGCACGGCCGAGGGCATGAACTCCTTCCTCTGGGGCCCCGGATTCCGCGGCCTCGGCGCCGACTTCGGGCGCCCCGCCGTCCGGCACTGGCTCGGCGCGGGCCTGCGCCGCGGCCCCGCCGTGGGCGCACCCGGCGTGGGAGCGCCCGCCACCGCGACCCGGCAGATCGACCTCCTCCCGGAGGGCGCCGACCCCGCCGAGGCCGTCGAGCACGCCCTCGCCGCGCTGCCGGACCACCCCGAACTGCACACCGCCGCCGTCGCCGTCGACCCGGCCCGCTGGGAACTGCTGAGCTTCGCCCTCTGGCGAGGCGCCGCCCCGGACGCCGTGCCCGGCACCCGCTTCCGCGTGCACCACCTCTCCAGCCCCGAACTCGACCGGCTGCCCGTCGGCCGCCACTGGTGAAAGGACCACCCAGCCCGATGCGCCCGGCCTCGACAACCCCCGAACCCGGAACCGGCGTCGACGGAGGCGAAGGCCTCGCTCCCGCGCCGCTCGACCGGGCCGCCGGCTACGCCCTGCTCGCCGAGCTCGCGGGGCCGAAGACCCGGGCCGACACCCTGGACGCGCTCGAAGGCCTCGCCCCCGGATTCCCCGACTGGATCGTCACCGCGCTCTTCGGCGGCACCTACCAGCGGCCCGGACTCGCCCTGCGCGACCGCCAGGTGGCCAACCTGGCCGCGCTCACCGCGCTCGGCGGCGTGGAACCGCAGCTCGCCGACCACGTCCGCAACAGCCTGCGGGTCGGCCTGACCAAGGAGGAGATCACCGAGGTCCTGGTCCACCTCGCGCCCTACGTCGGCGTCCCCAAGGCACTGGCCGGACTGCGGGTCGCCGCCGCCACCTTCGCGGAGACGGCGTGAACGCCACCGCCGGTCCGTCCGTCGCCGTCCGCACCGTCCTCGGTGACGTGGACCCCGCCGAACTCGGCGTCTGCGACGCCCACGACCACCTCTTCCTGCGCAGCCCCCGGCTACCCGGCGAGGAGCTCGACGACCCGGCCGCCGCCGAGCAGGTGCTGCGCGCCTTCGCGGCGGCCGGCGGCCGGGCGTTCGTCCAGTGGACGCCCGCCGGAATGGGGCGGGCGTCCGGCGCGCTGCCGGGGCTCTCCCGCGCGACCGGGGTCCACCTGGTCGCCGCCACCGGGCTCCACCAGGCCGTCCACTACGACCCGGCCGACCTCGAACGGCGTTACGCCGGGCTGGCCGGGTTCTTCACCGCCGAACTCACCACCGGACTGCACGGCGCGCCCGGGGGCGTCCGCGCCGGACTGATCAAGGTGGCCGGCGACTACCACGGCCTGGACGCCCACACCCGGCGGGTGATGGCGGCCGCCGCCGAGGCGCACCACGCCACCGGCGCGCCGATCGCCGTCCACCACGAACTCGGCACCGCCGCGCCGGACGTCCTCGACCTGCTGTGCGAGCGCCACGGCGTCCCGCCCCGGCGGGTGATCCTCGGCCACCTCAACCGGCACCCGGACCTGCGCCTGCACCGTGAACTCGCCGCCGCCGGAGCCTTCCTGGCGCTGGACGGTCCCTCCCGCGCGCACCACGCGACCGACCACCACCTGTTCGACACGGTGGCCGCCCTCGTGGAGGCCGGCCACGCCGACCGCCTGCTCCTCGGCGGCGACACCACCACCCGCAGCGCCCGCCACGCCCCGGGCCCCACCCACCTGCTCACCGCCCTCGCGCCCCGCCTGGCCCGCGAGTTCGGCCCCGAGCTCCCGCACCGCCTCCTCACCGCGAACCCCGCCCGGGCCTTCGCGGTCGCGTGGCGGGCGGTACCGGCGGGGGCTGACAGCTGACAGCTGACAGAATCTGAAATCTGTTATCTGTCATCTGAAATCTGTCAGCTGTCAGCCCGTCGAGCCCGGTCGGCCAGGCCTGAGCCCGGCGCTGCTCCGGCGGCGCCGCCCCGGCGTCACATGTGGGTGCCGCCGTCGATCCGCAGCTCGGTGCCGGTGACGAACGCGCCGTCGTCCGAGGCGAGCATGGCGATCACGCCGGCGACGGTCTCCGGCCCGGCGAAGCCCTGCCCGAGCGCGGGGGAGAGCTTGGCGAGCAGGCTGAAGTCCGCGTCCGCTGGCAGGCCCGGGTTGTGGGTCATGCCGCTGTCGATGCTGCCCGGCGCGACGCAGACGGCACGCAGGCCCTGCTTGGCGTACTCGGCGGCGATCGCGTGGGTGAAGGACTGGATGCCGCCCTTGGTCGCGGCGTACGCGGCCATGTAGGGGTGGGCGAAGGTCGCCGAGGTGGAGCTGAAGTTCACCACCACGCCCTTGCCGCCCGCGAGCAGTGCGGGCAGCGCCTCGCGGGTCATCAGGAACGTGCCGGTCAGGTTGACCGCGATCAGCTTGTTCCAGAACTCCAGGCTGGTCTCGTGGGTGTGCGCGGAACGCAGGATCCCGGCCGCGTTGACCAGCGCGTCCAGGCCGCCGAGCGCAGCCACGGCCCCGGCGACACCCGCCTTGACGGCGGCCTCGTCCGACACGTCCAGCACCGTCGTGGTGAGGCGGTCGGCGACGCCGTCGGCGGTGGCGCGGTCCAGCGTCGCCTTCAGGCCGTCCTCGTTGACGTCGACGGCGACGACGCGCCCGCCCTCGGCGAGGATCCGGTGCACGGTGGCCTGGCCGATGCCCGAGCCGCCGCCGGTGATCAGGACGTTGCGTCCGGTGAAGCGCTCCATGGTGGTACTCCGTTCCGTTCGTGGTCTCTCGACCTCACTGGCACGGTACGCCCATATGGCACGTCGTGCCAAAAAGTCTCGACGTGCAGGTTCGGCGCGACGTGCCGACAATCGCTTCGTCCGCGTACGCTGAGCCCGTGACCGGACGCCCCACCCTGACCCAGCGCCGCCGCGAGAGCACCCGGCTGGAGATCGCCCAGGCCGCGGCCGAACTGTTCGCCGCCCGCGGCGCCGAGGCCACCACCGCCGAGGAGATCGCCCACGCGGCCGGCATCTCGCTGCGGACCTTCTACCGCTACTTCTCGGAGAAGGAGGACGCCATCGCCCCGCTGCTGGCGGCCGGCGGGGAGCGCTGGGTGCGGCTGTTCACCGAGAGCGCGGCCGACCTGCCGGTCCGCGAGGCGCTGGAGCGCTCGGCGGCCGAGTCGCTGAGCCCGAGCGACGCGCAGGCCGACGAGGCCATGCGCTGGACCCGCGAGCTGCTGCGCGACCCCGGCCTGGCCTCGGTCTGGCAGCGGGTGCACGCCGATTCCGAGGAGCGGCTGCGGGCCGCGATCGCCGACCGCTGCCCGCCGGGGACCGATGCCCTGGAGATCCGGCTCGCCGCTGCCGCCGCCACCGCTGCCATCCGGGTCGCCCTGGAGCAGTGGGCGCTCTCCGGCGCCCCGGCCACCGGACCCGGCTCGCCCCGCGAACTCGGCGCCCGCTGCGTGCGCGAACTCACCGAGGGCCTCGGCCTCTGGGAGCACCTCGGGAAGCACGTCAACTGACCGCGCCCGCGTCACCCGCGCGCGCCACCCACGGCTCGTCCCACGCCCGTCGCCGTCCCCCATCCGTCACCTCCGCGCGGCGTCTCCTCCTCCAGGGCGAGACCGTCACCGCTGGTCGGCGGGGGCGGAGCGGCTCACGGGGGCGCTAGGCTGAGTGGTCGCGCCGGGCGACGGCCCCGTCGCGGACGGGGGAACCGGGGCGGCCCTCCCGGGTGTCCTTCCCCCGGGGGCGGGGGAGTACGAGGCGTGGGAGCAAACACGACATGGGTCTGACGAGCCACAAGGTGCTGGCGTTGACCGTCCTGATCGCCGTCGCGGCGATGGCCGGAACGGTCTGGCTGTGGCCCAGACTGTCGAAGCGGAGCTGGCAGGCCGTCCTCGGCCGGATCGGCGCCCTGCTCGCCACCCAGCTGACCGTGCTCGCCGCGCTCGGCCTGGTGGCCAACAACTACTTCGCGTTCTACAGCAGTTGGGACGACCTGCTGGGCACCGGCGACAACGGTCCGGTGGTCATCCAGAACAAGGTGGACGCCTCCGGGCGGCTGCGCGTGGAGACCATCGGCCACGCCGAGGTGCAGGGTGGCGGGGCGCTCGGCCGCGACCCCGAGAAGTCCGGCGAGATCCGCGAGGTCCGCATCGACGGGGCCACCACCCGCCTCTCCACCGAGGGGTACGTGTACCTGCCGCCGCAGTACTTCCAGCCGGAGTACGCGCAGAAGCAGTTCCCGGTCCTGATCGTCAGCACCGGCTTCCCCGGCATCGCCAAGAACCTCGTCACCCGGCTCAACTACCCGGGCGCGGCGCTCAAGCTGCTCCAGGAGGGCCGCATGCAGCCGACCGTGATGGTGCTGGTTCGCCCCTCCCCGGCGCTGCCGCAGGACACCGAGTGCGAGGACATCCCGGGCGGCGCGCAGTCCGAGACGTACTTCACCAAGGACGTGCCCTCGGCGGTCCAGGCGACCTACCGGGTGTCGGCCGACCCGCAGGCCTGGGCCTTCATGGGCAACTCGACCGGCGGCTACTGCGCGCTCAAGCTGGCGATGCGCCACCCGGAGGTCTTCCCGACCGCCGTCTCGCTCTCCGGCTACTACCAGGCGGCCGAGGACCCGACCACCGGTGACCTCTTCAAGGGCAGCGCCCAGCGGCGCAACGAGGCCGACCTGATGTGGCGGCTCAAGAACCTCCCGCAGCCCAAGATCGCCGTGCTGCTGGCCGGCACCAAGGAGGGCGACGGCGACTACCGCCGCGATACCGAGGCGTTCGTGGCCGCCGCGCACAGCCCGATGAAGGTCTCCTACAGCATGCTGGAGACCGGCGGCCACAACTTCGAGACCTGGAGCCGGCTGCTGCCGTCCTCGCTGGAGTGGATCTCCCAGCGCCTGGCCGTCCCGGCCGCCGGCCGGCCGGCCTGACCGGATCCGGCGCGGAGCGCGGTGGCCGGAAAGCAGCGGCCAGGAGCCGGGAACCAGGAGCCGGGGACCGGAAGCGGACCCGGCCCGGGGATCCGGCTCAGGCCACCTGCTCCAGGGTGCCGGTGTGCAGTTCGCCGACCCGGCCGCCCTCGCCCTCGTAGGTCCAGAACGCGCGGACCGTCATCCGGGCCAGGTCCATGACGTGGCTGACGGTGATGCCGCTCACCTCGGTCCAGCTCACGAAGTACAGCTGCGGCCCGACCTCGGCGACGTGCAGGGTGACGTCCTCCCACTGGCCCGCCGACTCGCCGAGCCCCTCCCAGCGCAGCCGCTTGCCGTCGGCCGAGTAGGCGTTGCGGAAGGCCGCGCCGTTGTCGACCCGGAACAGGTAGGTGCGGCCGGCGAAGGCGGGCAGGGACGCGGTCATGGTGGGGCGGGTCTCCTTGTCTCCGGGTGAGGTGCCCGGCGCGGTCCGGACGGTTCCGGTCGGCGCGGATGGATCTCCAACCTATCCGACCACCCCGCCTCCGTGGCGCACTTTCCCTGTCGGACCCGCCACCCCGGACAGCTCCGGCACCCCGCTCCGCCGTCCGCCGGGACGCCCGGCGGAGCCGATCGCGTCCACCGCCGACCGGCCACGGCGGCCGTCGGGCCGGCGGAGGACGGCCGCCGGCCCGGCAGCAGGCCGAGAACCCGGCCGCTCCAGCGGGCGGCCGGAGTGCCGTTCGGTCCGCCCCTCAGCCCGCCCCCCCAGTCCGCCCCCCCCAGTCCGCCGGTCAGACCGCCGGTCGCGGACCGGTGGTCTCGACGACCGCGATCTCGAACGGCTGCCGGTTGTTCTCCTCGTTGCAGTCGTCGACGCTGCGCACCGAGACCCAGCCCCCGGTCAGCGTGCCGGGGGCCGGCACGGTCTCCGCCAGCCGGACGGGAACGAGCGCCGTCGCGCTGCGGAACTGTGGCAGCCCGGCCGGGAAGGTGCAGCGCACCCGGTGGCCCTCCTGGAAGGCGTAACAGTTCTCCGGGAAGTACGGGCCCTCGGCGCTGACGCCATCGGGCAGGGTGACCACGACGGTGAACGGCGAGGCCGTGGTGTCCGGGCCGAGGTTGCCGATGAAGGCGTGCACCGTCGTGGTGCCGCCGGGCGGGGCGGCGTCCGGGTCGATCCGGACCACGTAGAGGTCGGAGTCCGACGGCCGGGCCGCCGCTGCCGAGCCGGTGCCGGAAGCCCCCGGGTTCGCCGCGTCCGGGCCCACCGTCGCAGGGTCGCCCGCGGCCTGATCGTCCGCCGCCTGTCCGCCCGCGGCTTGGTCGCCCGCGGCTTGGTCGCCCGCCGCCTGGTCGCCCGCCGGCTCGGCCGCCGGGGCGCTCACGGCCGGTGCGAGAGCCTGGTCGTCCGCCGTGCAGTCGTCCGCCCACGCCTGCCCGGCGGCCAGCGCCGCCACCGCGCACCCCACCGCCAAGGACCTACCGAGGAGACCTCGAACGGATCCACTGCGGGTCATCCCGCCCACCTGCCCTCCGTGTCCGGCGCCCCGCGCCGTCGCGGGCCGCGTCCGGACCAGCGTCGCCGACGGGTCCGCCGGGCCCGGGCAACCCGGGGGCAACCCGCCCTCGGGAGGGCTCGAACGGGCGAACGCCAGACGTACGGACGTTCCCCGTCCGCGGGGCCGGCTGTCAGGGGGCCAGGACCTGCCCGAGCCTGGTCGCGATCGCCTGCATCACCGGCACCAGGGACGCCGCGCCGTCCGGCTCCTCCAGGGCCCGGATCCGGGCCTCCGGACCGGAGACCGACAGCGCCGTCGGGGTCGGCGCGCCCGGGACGGCGAGCGCGATGCAGCGCACCCCGATCTCCTGCTCCTGGTCGTCCACCACGAAGCCGCGCTCGCGGGCCTCGGCCAGCTGGCGCATCAGCTCCTGCGGGTCGGTCACCGTGTGCGGGGTGTGCGCGGGCAGCGGGTCGGGGCCGAGGACGGCGCGGGCCTCCTCCTCCGGCAGCTGCGCCAGCAGCGCCTTCCCGACGCCGGTGCAGTGCGGCTGCACCCGCCGGCCGACCTCGGTGAACATCCGCATCGAGCGCCGCGACTGCACCTGGCCGACGTAGACCACCTCGCCGCCCTCCAGTACCGCCAGGTTGGCGGTCTCGCCGGTGGCCTCCATGAGTTCCGCCAGGTAGGGGCGGGCCCAGCTGCCGAGCAGCCGGCCGGCGGTCTCGCCGAGCCGGATCAGCCGGGGGCCGAGCGTGTAGCGGCGGGCGGAGTCCTGGCGGACATAGCCCTGCTGGACGAGGGTACGAACCAGGCGGTGGATGGTCGGCATCGGCAGGCCGGAGGAGGCGGCGAGCTCGCTGAGCGTCGCCACGCCGCCGGAGTCGGCGAGCGCCTCCAGCAGCTGGAAGGCGCGCTCGACGGACTGCACTCCGCCGCTCGCGCGCTCCGTCGTCGTTCTCTCGGTGCTGTCGGAGGTCGGGGCCACCGGCGGTCCCTTCGCTGTCGGGAGGAGCGCTGTCGGGGAGGGGTGCGGTCCGGCAATCAGCTCAACAGTCCGTTGAAATTCTGTATCGCGGAAACTAATCTCCACCTTACAGAATCCAGTCCTCCAGCAAGGAGTGTCGTGCTCATGGCTGAAGATCAGGGATCCGGAGCCTCCGCCACCGCGGCCGTCACGGTCGCGGGTCCGCCCGTCGACCGGGCCGAGGAGGTGCTCACGGCGCCGGCGCTCGCCTTCGTCGCCGGTCTGCACCGCGCGTTCGACGGCCGGCGTCGCGAGCTGCTCGCCCGCCGACGGGAACGCCGCTCCGAGATCGCCCGCACCGGCACCCTGGACTTCCTCCCCGGGACGGCCGCCGTCCGCGCCGCCGACTGGCGGGTCGCCGAGGCCCCCAGGGCGCTGCGGGACCGCCGGGTCGAGATCACCGGCCCCACCGACCGCAAGATGGCGATCAACGCGCTCAACTCCGGCGCGAAGGTCTGGCTCGCCGACTTCGAGGACGCCACCTCGCCCACCTGGGAGAACGTGCTCGGCGGCCAGATCAACCTGACCGACGCCTTCGAGGGCCGGATCGACTTCACCACCCCCGCCGGCAAGGCCTACACCCTGCGGCCCGCCGCCGAGCTGGCCACCGTCGTCGTCCGCCCGCGCGGCTGGCACCTCGACGAGCGCCACCTGCTGGTCGACGGCGAACCGGTGGCCGGCGCCCTCCTCGACTTCGGCCTCTACTTCTTCCACAACGCCGCCCGGCTGCTCGCGCGCGGCGCGGACGACCCCAACTCCGGGCCGTACTTCTACCTCCCGAAGACCGAGAGCCACCTGGAGGCCCGGCTCTGGAACGACGTCTTCACCCATGCCCAGGCCGAACTCGGCATCCCGTACGGCACGATCCGCGCCACCGTGCTCATCGAGACCATCACCGCCGCGTTCGAGATGGACGAGATCCTCCACGAACTGCGCGACCACGCCGCCGGCCTCAACGCCGGCCGCTGGGACTACCTGTTCTCCCTCGTCAAGAACTTCCGCGACGCCGGCGCGCACCACATCCTGCCGGACCGCAACAGCGTCACCATGGCCTCCCCGTTCATGGCCGCCTACGCCCGGCTGCTGGTGCGCACCTGCCACCGGCGCGGCGCCCACGCGATCGGCGGGATGGCCGCCTTCATCCCCAGCCGCAAGGACCCCGAGGTCAACGCGGCCGCCCTGGAGAAGGTCAGGGCCGACAAGGACCGCGAGGCCGGCCAGGGCTTCGACGGCTCCTGGGTCGCCCACCCCGACCTCGTCCCGGTCGCCCGCGCCTGCTTCGACGCCGTCCTCGGCGGGCGCCCGCACCAGAAGGACGCCCCCGGACCGGCCGGAGAGGTCACCGCCGGGCAGCTCCTCGACATCGCCGGCGCCGGCGGCAGCTGCACCCGCCGGGGGCTGCACAACGCCGTCCAGGTCGGCATCCGCTACATCGAGGCCTGGCTGCGCGGCCTCGGCGCGGTCGCCATCTTCCACATGATGGAGGACGCCGCGACCGCCGAGATCTCCCGCTCGCAGATCTGGCAGTGGATCCACAACGACGTCGTCCTCGCCGACACCGGCGAGAAGGCCACCGCCGAACTGGTGCGCCGCCTGGTCGCCGACGAGCTGGCCGCGCTGCGCTCCGGACTCGGCGACGAGGGCTACGCCGCCGGACGCTGGGACGAGGCCGCGCGACTGTTCGAACAGGTCGCCCTGGACGAGGAGTTCGTGGACTTCCTGACCCTGCCCGCGCTGCCCCTGCTGGACTGAGACACCCTCGGCCGCCGTCAAGCGCCTCAGGCACCCTCGGCCGCCGTCAGCCGCCCCGGGGCGCCCCGGGCCGTACCGGGGCCGCCTCAGGGCCGGCCTGCCGCCAGCGCGTCGCCGAGGCCGCTGCGCCGGTAGAGCACCCGGCGGCCGTGCCGGGTGCGCTCCAGCAGGCCGGCCGCCGCCAGCGCGCCGAGGTGCCGGCTGACCGCGCCCGGCGTCACCCCCAGCCGGTGGGCGAGTTCCGTGGTGCTGGCCGGGGCCGCCAGCAGCACCAGCAGCCGCGCCCGGGCCGGGCCGATCAGCCCCACCAGCCCGGCCGGCAGCGCCCGCCCCTCCGTGCAGGCGGTGCCCGGCAGGCCCTCCGCCATGGTGGCCCTGCCGCGCGCCGGGTAGGTGATCAGCGGCGGGCCGTCCTGGGTGATGTCGGTCTGCGCGCCGCGTCCGCCCAGTGTCGGGATCAGCACCAGTCCGCGGCCCGCCACGTCCACCACCGAGGTGCCGAGCGCCCGGACCACCGGAGTGTGGTCGATCAGCCGCAGCACCCCGTCCCGCCAGGAGATCCGGGCGTCGAGGTCCGCGAACAGGCCCTCCGCGCCGCGTTCGGAGAGCAGCCGGGCCCGGTACGCGAGGTCCGCCTCCAGCACCGACCGCGCCCGCGGCCACCACGCCGGGGCCAGGCACCGTCTCCAGTACCCGGACAGCGCCTCCGCCGCCCGGGCGGTCAGCGCGGCCAGCGCCGCCGGGTCGTCGATCGGCGCCGCCAGCACCGGGGGCAGCGGGCATCCGCCGCCCGGGTAGGCGGCCAGCAGGTCCGCCCGCACCACCTCCGGCGGGGTGGCGGCCAGTCGTGCCAGTTCGCTGTCGAAGTCCGGCCGGGGCACGTCCGGGCGGGGCGTCAGGAAGTCCGGCACGAAGCCGCTCGGCGCGGTCAGCACGTCCAGCAGTTCGGTGTCCAGGGTGGCGTAGCGGTCCTGCCAGCCGGCGATCCACGGCTGCTGCTCCGGGTAGTACGACGGCCGGCGGCGGGCGCGCAGGCCCAGCACCGCCTCCTGCAGCGGGGAGTAGGCGAACCAGGTGGCGGCGAGGTCGTCGACGCCGAGACGGAACTCGAACATTGACCGTAACGGTAAAAGAATTCCGCCCGTCCGGGAACCCCGCTGTGCTTCTGCCATGACCTCCTCCACCTCTGCGGGGGCACGCCCGCGTGCCCCCGGCCGCCGCCTGCTGCCCGCCGATCCGCTGCTGCGCCGGCTGGCGCTGATGACCCTGGTGAACGCCGTCGGTGACGGGCTGTTCGTCACGGTGAACGTGCTGTTCTTCACCCGCGCCATCGGCCTGACGCCCGGATCGGTGGCGCTCGGCCTCACCGTCGCCGGGATCTGCGGGGTGTTCGCCGGGGTGCCGATGGGGCGGCTCGCCGACCGGACCGGGAGCAGGCGGCTGCTGCTCGTGCTCGGCCCGCTGGAGGCGGCGGCGGTGCTCGGCTACGCCTTCGTGCACTCCTTCGCCGCCTTCGTGGCGCTGGCCTGCGCCGCGACGGTGCTCTCGCGGGGTGCGGCGGCGGTGCGCAGCGCGCTGATCGCGCGGGCGCTGCCGGCCGAGGGGCAGGTGCGGTCGCGGGCGCTGCTGCGGTCGGTGGCGAACGCGGGCCTGGTGGTCGGTTCGGGCGGCGCGGCGCTCGCCCTGCAGGCGGACTCCTACGCCGGGTACGTGACGATGGCGGTGCTGGACGCGGTGAGCTTCCTGGGGGTGACGGCGCTGCTGGTGGGGCTGTCGCTGCCCGCAACCTCCGCGGCCGGCGGTGGGGTTGGCCGGACCGGCCCGGGTGGGCGCTGGACGGCGCTGCGGGACCGCCGGTATCTGCTGGTCACCGTGCTGCACGCGGTGCTGGAGCTGCAACTCGCCGTGCTGACCGTCGGGTTGCCGTTGTGGATCGTGCTCGGCACCGAGGCGCCGGCCGCCACGGTCGCGGCGGTGAACGTGGTCAACTGCCTGCTGGTGGTGCTGTTCCAGGTGCGGGCGAGCCGGGGCGTGGCGGACGTCCCCTCGGCGGCGCGGGCCTGCTCGCAGGGGGCGCTGCTGCTGGCGGCCGGCTGCCTGGCCTACGCGGTGGCGGGGTACGGCCCGGGGTGGGCGGCGGCCGCGGCGCTGCTGGCGGGCGCGCTGGTGCACACCGTGGGGGAGTTGCTCACCTCGGCGGGCGGCTGGACGCTCAGCCTGGACCTGGCGGATCCGCGGGCGCACGGCGAGTACCAGGGGGTGTTCCTGAGCGGGCAGGCGGGCGCGCACGTGATCGGGCCGCTGGTGGTCACGCTGATGGCGGTGGACCACGGGGCGGTCGGCTGGGTGGTGCTGGCGGGGGTGTTCGCGCTGGCCGGTCCCGCGCTGCTGCCGGCGGTACGGGGCGCGGCCGTGCGGGGGTCGGCCGCGCCGCAGACCTCCTGAGCCGGGTGCGGCGCCGGCGCCCCACGGGGGTGGGAGCCGGCGCCGTCCCTGTACCACCGGGATTTCCGGGGAGGTCCGAGACAGCGTCAGATCGCGCGAGTGGAGAGATCCCTGGCCGCGCGGGCGCAGTCCCGCGCGATCCGCTCCTCGTCCACCGTGGTCAGCCGCCCCTGCTCGACGACGGTGTTGCCGTTGACGAGGAGGAGCGCCAGCGGCGGCAGCGCGCCGAGGACGAGCGCGGCGACCGGGTCGGCGATCGAGGAGTGCATCAGGCCGTCGACCTTCCACAGCGCGAGGTCGGCGAGCTTGCCGGCCTCGATCGAGCCGATCTCGTCCTGCCGCCCGAGCACCCGGGCGCCGCCCATGGTGCCCAGCCGCAGGGCCCGGCGGGCGGTGAGCGCCCGTGGTGAGCCGTGCAGGCGGTTGAGCAGCAGGGCGTTGCGCAGTTCGGTGCCGAGTTCGCCGGACTCGTTGGAGGCGGTGCCGTCGACGCCGAGGCCGACCGGGACGCCGGCCGCCAGCATCTCGGGCACCCGCGCGATCCCGGCGCCCAGCCGGGCGTTGGAGGACGGGCAGTGCGCCACGCCGGTGCCGGTCCCGGCGAACTTGGCGATGTCGGAGTCGTTCATGTGGACGCAGTGCGCCATCCAGACGTCCTCGCCCAGCCAGCCGACCGACTCGAAGTAGTCGGTGGGGCCCATGCCGAACAACTCCTTGCAGAACGCCTCCTCCTCGGCCGTCTCGGAGCCGTGGGTGTGCAGCCGGACGCCCTTGCGGCGGGCGAGTTCGGCGGACTCGCGCATCAGCCGGGTGGAGACCGAGAACGGCGAGCAGGGGGCGAGGGCGATCCGCAGCATGGAGCCGGGGGAGGCGTCGTGGTGGCGGTCGACGGCCTCCTCGGAGGCGGCGAGGATGGCGTCGAGGTCCTCGACGGCGTGGTCGGGGGGCAGGCCGCCGTCCTTCCTGCCCCGGTCCATGGAGCCGCGCGACGCGGTGAACCGCAGGCCGAGTTCGCGCACGGCCTCGATCTCGGCGCCGAGGATGTCGCCGCCGTCCCGGGGGAAGACGTAGTGGTGGTCGGCGGCGGTGGTGCAGCCGGACTTGAGCAGGGCGGCGGCGGAGCCCCGGGCGGCGGCGTGCACGAGCCGGTCGTCGATCCGGGCCCAGGTCGGGTAGAGGGCGACCAGCCAGTCGAAGAGGATGTCGTCCTGGGCGAGGCCGCGGGTGATCCACTGGTAGAAGTGGTGGTGGGTGTTGACCAGGCCGGGGGTGACCAGGTGGCCCCGCGCGTCGATCCGGCGCGCCGCGGGGTCCGGCCACGCCGGGGCGGGGCCCTCGCCGACCGACTCGATCCGGTTGCCGAGGACGACGACGTGGCCGCGGGCGTACTCGGTGTCGTGGGCGTCGACGGTGGCGATCGCCGCGTTCTCGATGACGGTCCGCCGGTCGGCGGGCGGGGGCTGGACGGCCATGGGAACTCCAGGGGAGATGCCGGTCAGGCGACCGGGATGACCGGGACGACGCCCTCGCGGTGCACGGTGCCCTCGATGAGGCCGTACATCCGGTCGGCGGCGTAGTAGACCTCGTTGTCGTTGGTGAGCCCGAACGGCTCCAGGTCGACCAGGAAGTGGTGCTTGTTGGGGAGTTCGAGGCGCACCTCGTCGACCTCGGCGCGGCGGTCGAGGACGCGGGTGCCCATCGCGTGCAGGGTCTGCTGCAGCGAGTAGGAGTAGGTCTCGGCGAAGGCCTCCAGCAGGTCCCGCCGGACCTGGGTGTAGCAGGCGTTCCAGTGCGGCTGGGCCTCGCCGTCACGGCCGGTGTAGCCGTACTTCCAGCGGGCGGTGACCTGGGTGGCGAGGATCCGGTCGTACGCCTCCTGGAGGGTGGTGTACCTGTCCTTGATGTAGCCCCAGAACTCCGAGTCGGTGGAGTTCAGCACGACCAGGTCCTTCAGACCGGAGATCACCTGGACGCCCTGGCCGTCGTAGACGATCTCGCTGGTGCGGACCTCCTGGCCGCTGCGCACGAAGGAGTGGCCGGCCTCCTCGGAGCCGGTGGGGCGGGTGGCGGTGCCGGAGGTGGGGATCCGCTCCCACGCGTACTCCTCGATCCGGATCCGGGCCCGGTGGATGACCCCGCGCTCGGTGTGGTCCACGAAGTGCCGGGCCAGCAGGATGCCGAAGGCCTCGGCGGACTCGATGCCGTACTGCTTGGCGAAGGCGAAGACGGTGTTCTTGGTGGTGTCGGTGGGAAGGCAGTTGGCGTTGGATCCGGTGAGGTGGACGTCCGCCAGGTCGCCGGAGAGGGAGACCGAGACGTTCAGGTCCTTGATCTCGTGGCGGGCGGAATCCCGGCACACGCGGACGATGCGGTTCTCCGCCTTGCCGTACTGGTTCTGACCGAGCACGTGGGCCATGGCGTGGTGCCCCTCTCAATCGAACGGCCTAGCTGCCGCGGTAGACCGAGTAGCCGAACGGGTTCAGCAGCAACGGCACGTGGTAGTGGTGTTGCGCGGGCGCGACGGTGAAGACGATCGAGACCTCCGGGAAGAACGGCTGGTCCTCGGTCGTCCGGGCGAAGTACGCGGCGGTGTCGAAGACCAGCCGGACGACCGCGCCCGCCTGCACGGCCGGCAGGTCCGTGGCCCGGCCGTCGGAGTCCGTGGCGGAGGTGCCGAGCACCGTCCAGCCGCCCCCGGTGCGCAGTGCGAGCTCGACCGGGACGCCCTCGGCGGGGCGGCCGAGGCTGGTGTCGAGCACGTGGGTGGAGATACCGGTCATGGGCGGGGTGGCCTCACTGATTCTTGATCCGACGCCACGTCAGGCTCCGTCGAGCATTCGGGTGATGCGGATCTCGTTGATCTTCCGCAGTTCGTCCCGGACGATCTCCGTCTCGGCGGCGGGGGTGTTGGGGAGGCGCTCGCGCAGGGCGGCGAGCACGGTGGCGGCGGTGCGGCCGGTCGCGCAGATCAGGAACACCTGGCCGAATCTGGCCTCGTAGGCGGCGTTCGCTCTCCGCAGCTCGTCGAGCAGGGCCGGGTCGGCGCCGCGGACTCCGGCCTGCTCCCGCTCGGTGGTGGCGTCGCCCGCCCCGGGGACGCCGATCCGGGCGTGGCCGGCCAGCGCGTCGCGAAGACCGGCCGCGGAGAGGGCCGCCGTGGCCGCGGCGCTGGCGTCGAGCAGGGCCCGGCGGCCCCGCCAGGGGCGGGTCGCCGCGACGGCGTCGGCCCAGGCGCGGCTGGCGCAGACGCCCAGCAGGATCTCCCTCAGCCCGGCGGCGTCGGCGGCCGCCAGGGCGTCGAGGCCGTCAGGGGCGTCGACGGCGCGGGGGTGGTTGGTCACGAGTGGACCTCCTGGGAGTGGTGCCACCCGCACAAGCTAGATCGGCGGGATCGGGCCGTCAACACTTTGTTGAACGGTTGGTGTCATCGCCTCCGGCGGGCCTGGCCGCCGGGGCGGGTTATGGATGATGAGACAAGTGTGCCCCGCCGGGGCGCGGGTCGGAGTGACCTCCTCGGCGGGGCGTGCCCGTTCGGGCTGACGTGCGGCCCGGAGCGGGTCCGTGGGCGGCTCCGGTGCGGTTCCGGGTCAGTTCGACTTCGAAGCGTCCTGGCGGTTGAGGTAGTTGTACACGGTGAAGCGGCTGACGCCGAGCGCCGTCGCGACCGTCTCCACGCCGTGGCGGACGGTGAACGCGCCGCGCTCCTCCAGGAGGGCGACCACGCGCTGCTTCTCGGAGCGCTCCAGTTCGGCCAGTGGCCGGCCGCCGAACTGGCGGGTCGTCTCGGCCAGCAGGCGGTCCAGCGCGCTGCCGAGGTGCGGCAGGCGGACGGCCAGCGCCCGCTCGCCCTCCCACTCCAGGACGACGTCCTCGGGCTTCGCCTCGTCCAGCGGGACGGCCGTCGCGCCGACCGCGTCGAGCAGCGGCTTGAGCGCCGAGGCGAGCGGGTGCTGCGGTTGCTCGGTCACGGCCTGCCACCCTCGCCGGCTTCGCCGCTCGCGCCGTCCGTGTTCCCGGCGTCGCCGAGCACGCTGAGCTGGAGCGAGATCCGGGTCGCGCCGGCCTCCAGGCTCTCGCGGAGCAGCGCGGTCACGGCGGTCAGCACCTGGTCCGCCCCGCCCTCGGCGCCGGTGCCGAACGGGCCGACCGAGACGGCCAGTCCGGCCTCGTCGACCGCCCGGCGGGCCGCCGCCGCGTGCGGCGGGAAGGTCTCCAGCTCGAACGGTTCTGTCGTGAACTCCACCATCAATCGCACCTGCTCACTCTAGCGATGGGCGGGAGGGGGGTCGGTTCGATTCGGCGGGTGGGTGGTTGCGGGTGCCTTGGTGGTCGCTCGACGGGCTGGGGAGGATTCCGTGGAACAGAATTCCTCTTCCGCATCGCGGAGCACCCGGTGGCTGCGGTCGCCGGCCCGGGGACGGGACTGACAGCTGACAGAATCTGTTATCTGTTATCTGTCATCTGAAATTTGTCAGCTGTCAGCTGTCAGTCGTCGGCCGACGGGTGCCGACCTCTGCCCGGCGCTTCGCACCCGGCGGGGGCCCATGCTTGATGAACCATCGCCAGACCCAGCCCGGAAGTGAGGCCCCCACCATGTCCGCCAACCGCCACCAGGGTCATGTGGTCGTCGCGCCCGACAAGTTCAAGGGCACCCTGGAGGGCGCCGAGGCGGCCGCCCGGATCGCCGCAGGCATCCGCCGCGCCGCCCCCGGCACCGAGGTTCGCGAACTGCCGGTCGCCGACGGAGGCGAGGGCACCCTGGCCGCCGCCCTCGCGGCCGGCTTCGCCAGGGTTCCCGCCACGGTGGCCGGCCCCACCGGCCTGCCGGTGGACGCCGCGCTCGCCGTCCGCGGCACCACCGCCGTCGTCGAACTCGCCCAGGCCTCCGGGCTGGCCAGGCTGCCCGGAGGCCGGACCGCCCCGCTGACGGCCGGCTCCTACGGGGTCGGCCAGCTGATCGGCCGGGCGGTCGGCCGGGGCTCCCGGCGGATCGTGCTCGGACTCGGCGGCAGCGCCGGCACCGACGGCGGCGCCGGTCTGCTGCAGGCGCTCGGGGTTTCCCTGCTGGACGCCGAGGGCGCCGAACTGCTCCCCGGTGGCGCCGCGTTGAGAAGGCTGGAGCGGATCGTCCCCGGCCCGCTGGCCCGCACGCTGGAGGGCGTCGAGGTGATCGTGGCCTGCGACGTCGACAACCCGCTGCTCGGCCCGCGCGGGGCCGCCACCGTCTACGGCCCGCAGAAGGGCGCGAGCGGCGAGGACCTGGTGGTGCTGGAAGAGGGGCTGACCCGGTTCGCCGACGTCGTCGGCGCCGCCGTCGGCCGGGACCTCCGCGCGGCCCCCGGGGCCGGGGCCGCGGGCGGCGTCGGCTTCGCCGCGCTGGCCCTGCTGGGCGCCACCATGCGACCCGGCATCGAGTTCCTGCTCGACCTGCTGGGCTTCGAGGAGGCGGTGCGCGGGGCGCGCCTGGTCGTCACCGGCGAGGGCTGCCTGGACGCGCAGACGCTCCACGGCAAGGCCCCCGCCGGCGTCGCCGCGGCGGCCGCCAGGGCGGGGGTCCGGGTGGCCGCCGTGGCGGGGCGGGTCGAGCTGTCCGAACGCGAGTGGCGGGAGGCCGGCTTCGTCGCCGCGTACGCGCTCAGCGAGTTGGGCCGGAGCCCCGCCGAGAGCCTGACCAGGGCCGGAGAGCTGGCCGAGGTCGCGGGGGAGCGGCTGGCGGTGGAACTCCTGCGCCGCTAGCGGCCGTTCGATCCCGATGGCTCCATTGACGCTTTGTTGAAGGCCGCCTAGGCTCCGGGCCGACCTTCGACCCACCCCACCCCTCGGCCAGGCTCCGGAGGCCCCATGTCCCTCAGCGAGACCGTGGTGATCCGCTCCCGCCGGGTGGTGCTGCCGGACGGCGAAGGCCCCGCGGACGTGCTGGTCCGGGACGGCAGGATCGCGCGGATCGCCGCGCACGGCTCCCTGGCGGCCGACGGCGCCGGGCCGACCGACCTCGGTGACACCGCCCTGCTGCCCGGCCTGGTCGACACCCACGTGCACGTCAACGAGCCCGGCCGCACCGCGTGGGAGGGTTTCGCCACCGCCACCCGGGCGGCCGCAGCCGGTGGTGTCACCACCATCGTCGACATGCCGCTCAACTCGGTGCCCCCCACCACCACGCTCCCCGGCCTGGAGGCCAAGCGGAAGGCCGCCGAGGGGCAGACCTGGGTGGACCTCGGCTTCTGGGGCGGAGCCGTCCCCGGCAACCTCGCCGACCTCGAACCCCTGCACCGCGCGGGCGTGTTCGGCTTCAAGTCCTTCCTCGCGCCGAGCGGCGTGGACGAGTTCCCGCACCTGGAGCCGACCGCCCTGGAGGCCGCGCTCGCCGAGCAGGCCGGGCTCGGGGCGCTGGCCGTCATCCACGCCGAGGACCCGGCCGTGCTGGCCGCCGCACCGCGGCAACCCGGCGTCCACTACCGGGACTTCCTTGCCTCCCGCCCCGCAGGCGCGGAGACCGCCGCCGTTGCCCGGCTGCTGGCGGCGGCCCGCCGGACCGGCGCCCGGGTGCACGTCCTGCACGTCTCCTCGGCCGCGGTGCTGCCGCTGCTGCGCCGGGCCCGGGCGGAGGGCGTCGAGGTCACCGCCGAGACCTGCCCGCACTACCTGACCCTGGCCGCCGAGCAGGTCCCGGACGGCGACACGGCGTTCAAGTGCTGCCCGCCGATCCGCGAGGAGGCCAACCGCGAAGCGCTCTGGACGGCCCTGGCAGCGGGGGAGTTCGCGGCCGTGGTCTCCGACCACTCGCCGTGCACCCCCGACCTCAAGCTGCTGCCCGCGCAGGGTGGCAGCGGGGACTTCGCGGTGGCCTGGGGCGGCATCGCCTCCCTCCAGCTCGGCCTGTCGGCGGTCTGGACCGAGGCCCGGCGGCGCGGCCACACCCTCGCCGACGTGGCCGGCTGGATGTCGGCGGGGCCGGCCCGGCTGGTCGGCCTCGACGGACGGAAGGGCGCGATCGCGGTCGGCCGTGACGCCGACCTGGTCGCCTTCGACCCGGACGCCCGGTTCACCGTGCACCCCGGCGAGTTGCACCACCGCAACCCGGTCACCCCGTACGCGGGCCGCACGCTCACCGGCGCGGTGCGCACCACCTGGCTGCGCGGCCGGGTGGTGGACGTCGCCGGCGAGCCCTTCGGTGTCCGACTCGTCGGCCCCGGCGCGGGCCCCGTCCGGACCGGGTGATCCGCGCCCACGCCTGCGGCGGGTCGGCCGGGTGGCTCCGCCTCCGCGCGACTGTCCACCGGTGGTCGCCGGGTTCGGCGGGGCCTGGTCCGGTGGGGTCGGACGGTGTTGCACTGAGTGCCACCGGACGCGGCGAACGTCGTGACGGAACGGAGGAGTTGACATGCGGGTGAGGAAGGCACTGGCCGCCGTGGCCATGTCGGCCGGCCTGATGGCCGGCGGTATCGCGAGCGGAGCGGGAACGGCCCGGGCGGCCGACGGGTGCGACGCGATCGGGGGACACGCCAGCGACCGTCCCTGGATCGGGTGGAACGGCTGCGTGGCGGCCACCGACGGCCTGTGGTCCCGCTTCTACGACGGGCGCCCGCAGGTCGCCTGGTCCGACGAACTGTTCACGGCGTTCCCGTACAACACCGGGCTGTCGATCAGCTGCTGGCTCAGCGGCCCGGCGGTCCAGGGACCGTGGGGCACCAGCACGGTCTGGGACAAGGTGGAGTTGTACGAGTGGCCGGGCGCGGGCGCGTCGGGCTTCACCTTCCGCACCCTGGCCGTCCCGGACGCCTGGGTCTACACCGGCAGCAACGACCCGGTGGTCCCGCACTGCTGACCGCCGCCGGCCGCAAGGGGGTATGAGGGGGCGCGGTGGGGCATATGCCAGTCAAGTGTTCCACCGCGTCCGGACGGATATCCGGCGAAGCGGGCGTTGACGGAGTCCGGCGGTCTATAGGCTGGAGCTACCCGCCGGTCACGCCGCGGGGGGACATCGGAAGGGGACGACATGTCGACACCAGCCCCGGGCCGCCACGCCGTACCGGAGCAGGGCGTGCCCGGTTCGTTCGCCTCCTTGCAGCACGCCCTCAGACTGCTGGAAGCCGTCGACCGGCACCCCGGCGGCGTCACTCTGGTCGCCCTGGCGAGGGAGACGTCCCTGGGGCTGCCGACGGTTCGCCGGCTCGCGGAGATCCTGGAGATCGAGGGCTACCTCACCTGTCAGGACGGCGGCTGGGTGCTCGGCGGAACCTTCGCGCTGCTCGGCCAGCACAACCGGGAGCAGCTGGTCCGAGCCCGGCTGGACAGCAAACTCGCCGAGCTGCGCGACGAGTTGGGCGCCGCGGTGTACTTCGGCCGCTACCACGAAGGGGAGTTGTCGGTCGAGGCGGTCTCGGCCTCCGAGTACGCGCCGGCGGTGCAGGAGTGGGTGGACTTCCGGGCCACCGCGCACGCCAGCGCGATCGGCAAGTGCCTGCTCAGCCAGCTCGACCACGACGCCCGCCGGGACCACCTGTCCCGCCACCCGGTGGCCCGCCTGACCTCGCGGACGGTCACCGACGCCGACCAGTTGATGCACCGCCTGGAGCGCCAGCCGGCCACCGTGCCGGTGCTGGACATCCAGGAGTATGCCCTCGGCACGGTGTGCGCGGCCGTGCCGGTGACCGCCGGCAGCACGGTCGGCTGTCTGGCGACCTCGTTGCCGGTCGACAGCGTGCACCGGCTGAAGGCGGCGGCAGAACTGCTCGCGGCCCGCGCGGCGCCGTTGATGCTCGCGATGGCGGTCTGACCGCGCCGCATGCGCCCAGGGACCCCGCTCCGGCGGGGTCCTCGCGTTTTCCGGAGGGGCGCGGAGGGGCGCGGAGGGGTCCAGCGGGGTTCGTCGGGCGGGCGAGGGGTGCGCGGCACTTATTAGACTCGATGTCGATAGGGGCCGCCGAAACCCTTGTGGCGCGGGCTACCCGCGAGTACGTTGAGCCGGGTCGAGCCGCCGCCCGCAGGTCAGGAGGGCCCTTCCATGCCCAGCCCCACCCCCGTCCCCGCCCTCGCCGCGCCCGCCGCCCGGGTGCACGAGGGCCTCGTCCTGGAGCCCCGCGACGTCCGCTTCGACTGGGCGGCTCTGCCGCTGCACTGGATCCCCGACGAGCCGATGGCCACCCACGTCATCAATGTCCTGCACCTGCTGCTGCCGGAGGGCGAGCGCTGGTTCGTCAAGGTCTTCAAGGAGGCCCTGCCGCTGATCCGCGACGAGCAACTCCGTGAGGAGGTGCTGGGGTTCATCGGTCAGGAGGCCATCCACGCCGAGGCGCACCAGGAGGTCCTCGACCACCTGCTCGGCCAGGGCCTCGACCCGCGCCCGTACGTGCGCCAGATCGCCTGGCTGTTCCAGCGCGTCCTCGGCGACAAGCCCGGGCTGTCCGCCGCCCGCCGCCGCGAGAACCTCATCGAACGCGTCGCCTTCATCGCGGCGATCGAGCACTTCACCGCCTTCCTCGGCGACTGGGCGCTCAACTCCCCGGGCCTGGACCGCGCCAAGGCCGACCCGACGATGCTCGATCTGCTGCGCTGGCACGGCGCCGAGGAGGTCGAGCACCGCAGCGTCGCCTTCGACCTGATGGTCCACCTCGACCCCGGCTACGCCCGCCGGATCCGCGGCATGCTGGTCTCCGGTCCGCTGCTGGTGCACCTCTGGGTGCGCGGCGCCCGCTTCCTGCTCGCCGCCGATCCCACCCTGGACGGCCGGCTCAGGCCCACCTGGCGCGAGGCCGGCCGGATCGCCCGGCGCGGTCTGCTGCCCGATCCGGTCAGGTCGCTCCGCTCCGGGCTGCGCTACCTGCGCCCGGGCTACCACCCCACCCAGGAGGGCTCCTCCAGTCAGGCCCTCGGCTACCTCGCGACCTCCCCGGCCGCCCGCGCCGCCTCCGGAGGCCACTGACAGCTGACAACTGACAGATGACGTTATCTGTTATCTGTCATCTGAAATCTGTCAGCTGTCAGTTGTCAGTTGTCAGCCGCCCCCGAGGACCCGAGCCCGTCCCCCCGCCCGCGTTCGAGCCCGATCCCCCAAGGACCCCGCCGGATGGACCTGCGCACCCCACCCCCCGACCTTTACGGCCGCCCCCGCGCCGACACCTTCTTCCGCTTCCTCACCGCGTTCGGCGACCGCTACAGCCCGGCCCTCGGCGGCCCGCTGCTGCGCCGCAACCCCCGGCGCCCCGTCAGCCGCCCCGCCCCGGCGCTCGCCCTGGTGGTCACCGCCCGCCGCGCCGTCGCCGCCGACGCCGTCGAGCTGACCCTCGCCGACCCCTCCGGCAGCCCCCTCCCGGCCTGGCAGCCCGGCGCCCACCTGCGCCTGACCCTCCCCTCCGGCCGTGAGCGCCACTACTCGCTCTGCGGCGACCCCGCCGACCGCGCCGCCTACCGGGTCGCCGTGCGCCGCCTGCCCGACGGGGGCGGCGGCTCCGTCGAGCTCCACGACACCGTCCACCCCGGCACCCGGCTCACCGCCCGCCGCCCGCGCAACGGCTTCGCCTTCTGCGCCGAGCCGGCCGTGCTGCTGCTGGCCGGCGGCATCGGCGTCACTCCGCTGCTGCCGATGGCCCGCGAGGCCCAGCGGCACGGCCTGGACTGGCAGTTGGTCCACACCGGCCGCAGCGCCGACACCCTCCCGTTCGCCGCCGAACTGCGCGCCCTCGACCCGGGCCGGGTCCACCTGCGCACCGACGACGAGCACGGCGGCCCGCCCACCGGCGCCGACCTGCTCGCCCACGCCCCGCGCGGCGCCGCCGTCTACTGCTGCGGCCCGGCGCCGATGCTCGCCGCCGTGCGGCGGGCCCTCGACGGCTCGCCCGCCGCCGCCCTGCACTTCGAACGCTTCGGCGCCGCCCCGGTCACCGACGGCGAACCGTTCACCGTCCGCCTCGGCGCCGGGGGCCCCGAACTGGCCGTCCCCGCCGACCGCTCCGCCCTGGACGTGCTGCGCGAGGCCCGCCCCGACCTCGCCTACTCCTGCCGGCAGGGCTTCTGCGGCACCTGCGAGGTCCGCCTGCTGGCCGGCACCGCCGACCACCGCGACCGCCGCCTCACCCCCGACCAGCGCGCCGCCGGCGCCCTGCTGCCCTGCGTCTCCCGCGCCGCCGAGGGCGAGACCCTCGTGCTGGACCTCTAGAAGGAGAGCCCCGCCGTGCCGCGCACCCCCGCCTTCCCGTTCACCGAGCGCGACCTCGCCCGCTTCCGGGAGACCCAGCAGCTCGCCTACGACTGCGCCGAGCAGGTGGCCGCCTGGATCGAACCCGGCGTCACCGAGCGCCAGGCCACCGCGGAGCTGCGCCGCCGCCTGGTCGCCGCCGGCGTGCAGGACTTCTTCCACGTCCCCTTCGCCTGGTTCGGCGACCGGACGGCCTTCCGCCACTTCCACACCCCGCTGCAGTTCTTCGCCGGCAACCGCCGCCTCCAGGAGGGCATGCCGTACGTGCTGGACTGCGCGCCCGTCGTCGACGGCTACACCGCCGACATCGGCTACGGCGGCAAGGTCGGCGAGAACCGCGTCTGGGACCGCCTGGCCGCCGACCTGCGGGTCTACCGCGAGCTGATCCTCGCCGAGGTCCGCGCCCGCAAGCCGCTCGCCGAGGTGTACGCGGCCGTCGACGCCCAGATCGAGGCGCACGGCTACGACAACCGCCACCGGGTCTACCCGGGCCGGGTGATCGGCCACCAGGTCACCCGGATGACGGCCCGCGGCCCGGCCGGGGTGAACGTCTTCGGCTTCGGCGTGCGAACCCTCCAGACGCTCGGCCGCGAACTCGTCAGCGAGCGCCTGCACGGCCGCTCCCCGCTCTGGGCGGACGGCCGCTCCTCCCGGCACGCGCCCACCCCGGGCCTGTGGGCGGTGGAACCGCACATCGGGTTCCGCGAGGTCGGCATCAAGTTCGAGGAACTGCTGGTGGTCACCGAGGACGACGCCTACTGGCTGGACGACGACCTCCCGCACGTCCGCCGCTGGAATACTGCCGCCATCAAGACCACCACCACGACCACCGAGCCCAGCGCGCCCACCGCCAAGACCACCGCCAAGACCACCGCGACCGCCACCGAGGGAGCCGCCCGATGAGCACCCCCACCCGCCGCCGCACGGTCCACTCCGGAGGCCTGCCGCTCGCCGTCCACGAGCAGGGCGACCCCTCCGCCCCCACCGTCCTGCTGGTCCACGGCTACCCCGACACCCACGCCGTCTGGGACGACGTCGCCGCCGACCTCGCCCGCGACCACCACGTGGTCCGCTACGACGTGCGCGGCGCCGGCGCCTCCGGCGTCCCCGCCGACCGCGCCGGCTACCGCCTCGAACAGCTCGCCGCCGACCTGTTCGCCGTCGCCGACGCCGTCAGCCCCGACCGCCCGGTGCACGTCGTCGCCCACGACTGGGGCTCGCTGCAGTCCTGGGAGGCCGTCACCACCCCCGGCGCCGAACGCCGCCTCGCCTCCTACACCACCATGTCCGGGCCCTGCCTGGACCACATGGGCCACTGGCTGCGCGAGCGGCTGCGCCGCCCCACCCCCCGCCACCTGCGGCAACTGCTCTCCCAGGGCGCCCACTCCTGGTACATCACCGCCTTCCACCTGCCCTACCTCGCCCCCGGCGTCTGGCGCCTGGGCCTCGCCCGCGCCTGGCCCCGGGTGCTGCGCGACCTGGAGGGCGTCACCCCGCGCCCCGGCCACCCGCAGCCCAGCCTGCGCCGCGACGCGGTGCGCGGCATAGAGCTCTACCGGGCCAACATGCGCCCCACCCTGCGCCACCCGCGCGAACGCCGCACCGAGGTGCCGGTCCAGCTGATCACCCTCACCGAGGACCACTACGTCGGCGGCTACCTCTCCGAGGGCCTGGAGCGCTGGGTGCCCCGACTGACCCGCCGTACCCTGCGCGCCACCCACTGGTCCGCGCTGCTGGAGAAGGGAACCACCGTGGCCGGACTCGTCCGCCGACACGTCGCCCGCACCGAGGCCGGCGAGGCCGCCCGCCCCGCGGCCGGCGCGGGCACGCCCCACGACGGCCGGCTGGTCGTCGTCACCGGAGGCGGCAGCGGCATCGGCCGGGCCACCGCCCTCGCCTTCGCCGAGGAGGGCGCCCGGGTGGTGGTCTGCGACGTCGACCTCGACGCGGCCCGCCGCACCGCCGACCTCGCCGGCCTGATCGGCCCGACCGCGTACGCCTACCGGGTCGACGTCGCGGACGGCGCCGCCGTCGACGCCTTCGCCCAGCAGATCGCCGCCGAGCACGGTGTGCCCGACGTGGTCGTCAACAACGCCGGCATCGGCCACTCCGGCTCCTTCCTGGAGACCACCGAGAAGGAGTGGCAGCGGGTCCTGGACGTCAACCTCTGGGGCGTCATCCACGGTTGCCGCGCCTTCGGCGCCCTGATGGCCGAGCGCGGCGAGGGCGGCCACATCGTCAACCTCTCCTCCGCCGCCGCCTATCTGCCGTCCAAGGCGCTCACCGCCTACGCGACCAGCAAGGCCGCCGTCTTCATGCTCTCCGACTGCCTGCGCGCCGAACTCGCCGGCCACGGCATCGGCGTCTCCACCATCTGCCCCGGCATCGTCAACACCAACATCACCCGCACCTCCACCTTCTCCGCCACCACCGCCGACGAACAGGCCGCCAAGCGGGCCCGCGCCGCCCGCCTCTACGCCCGGCGCGGCTTCCCGCCGGAGAAGGTCGCCACCGCGATCCTGACCGCCGTCCGCACCAACAAGCCCGTCGTCCCCGTCACCCCCGAGGCCAAGGCCGCCCGGCTCCTCAGCCGCCTCGCCCCCGGTCTCCTGCGCCTCGCGGCCCGCCTCGACGTCACCTGAACGGGGGCGCCGAGGCCCGGGGCACGCGGTGGCACCGCGCGCCCCGGACCGATGAGGACGGCTCACAGATCGAAGGGCAGGATCCGGAAGGCTTTGTGCTCGGCCGTCAGAGGGCGGACCGCCCGGAAGTCTCGTTGACATCACGCAGGGCCCTGCTCTCGCTCGGGCAGGGCGGCGGCCCGCTTCGTTCGCTCGTAGGCCGCTGCCCTGTCGGCCCAGAGGTCGTCCTCAGTGGCCTCGCCGATCGGCTTGTGGGTCCGGCTGAAGAACGGTTCGTCCCAGGTGCGCCGGGGGGACATGGCGGCGAGATGGATCCCTTCCCGGATGATCTCCGCCTCCGCCATCCCCTCCCGGGCTGCCGCCTCCTTGATCACGGCGAGGTCTTCGGCGTCGACGTAGACGGTCGTGCGCTTGAGAGCCATCTGCGTAGGGTGCCGCTGCCATACGTTCCTCGGCCTCGATCGGCCCGCAATCCCGACAGGAGGTGTCGGGATTCCGGGGGAGCATCGGTGGTGACGGGTGGAGACACCATGGGCACCGAGGAAGGGCGAGGGAATGACGGAGCAGCCGCTGAAGGGCAAGGTCGCACTGGTGGCGGGGGCCACCCGGGGGGCCGGGAGGGGGATCGCGGTGCAGTTGGGGGCCGCGGGGGCGACGGTGTACGGGACGGGGCGCAGCGCCGAGGGCCACCGGGGCGAGTACGGGCGCGCGGAGACGCTGGAGGAGACGGCGGAGCTGGTGACGGCGGCCGGCGGGCGCGGCATCGCGGTGCGCGCCGACCACCTGGTGCCCGCCGAGGTGGCGGCGGTGGCCGCGCGGATCGAGGCCGAGCAGGGTGGGCTGGACATCCTGGTGAACGACATCTGGGGCGGTGAGCAGCTGTTCGCCTGGGACAGCCCGGTCTGGGAGCACGACCTGGACAAGGGTCTGCGGCTGTTGCGGCTGGCCGTCGAGACGCACGCGATCACCAGCCACCACCTGCTGCCCCTGCTGCTGCGCCGCCCCGGCGGGCTGGTGGTGGAGATGACCGACGGCACGGCCGAGTACAACGCCACCCGGTACCGGAACTCCTTCTTCTACGACGTCGCGAAGGCCGCCGTGCTGCGGATGGCCTTCGCGCTGGGGCACGAGCTGGCCCCGCGCGGGGCGACGGCGGTGGCGCTGACGCCGGGGTGGATGCGTTCGGAGATGATGCTGGAGCACTTCGGCGTCACCGAGGAGACCTGGCGCGAGGCGACGGCGGCCGAGCCGCAGTTCGGCATCTCGGAGTCGCCGGCGTACGTGGGCCGGGCGGTGGTGGCGCTGGCCGCGGATCCGCGGGTGGCGCGGTTCAACGGCGGTTCGTTCTCCAGCGGCGCCCTGGCCGGCGAGTACGGCTTCACCGACCTGGACGGCAGCCGCCCGGACGCCTTCCGCTACCTGGTCGACGTGGAGGCGGCGGACGGCCCGCTGGACCCGGCCGGCTACCGCTGAGCACCGCCGGGCCAGCGCTGGGGCCGGCTACCGCTGCGGCGGGCCGTAGAGCGCGGCGGCGCGGGCCGCCGCCTCGGCCAGCCGTCGGCGCAGGGCCGGCGGTTCGAGCACCTCGGCCTCCGGTCCGAGCCGCAGCAGTTCCTCGTAGCCGACGTCCAGGGACTCCACTGGCAGCCGGATGGTCACCCACCCGTGTCCGTCCGGCTCCCCGGCGGCGGCGAGCGCCTCCTGGACGGCGACCGGTTCGAGCAGGTGCGGCAGCCGGTCGAGGCCGTGCGGCTGATCCGGACGGTGACGCGCTCGCGCAGCAGCGAGCGGGCGAACCCGGCGGCCTTGGCGTCCCAGAACGCGGCGAGGTCGAAGGCCTCGTCGCGTTCGAACGGCCGGTCGGCGAGCGGTTCGGCGACGGCCAGCCGGTCGACCCGGTACACCCGGTGGCCGCCGTCACCGCTGCCGTCACCGTCACCGCCGCCGTCACCGCCGCCGTCACCGTCACCATCACCGCCGTCCGGCCGGGCGTCGCCGTCCGGCCGGGCGACCAGGTACCAGGCGCCCGCCTTCAGCACCAGCCCGTACGGCCGCAGCAGCCGCTCGACGCCGCCCTGCTCCGCGCCGGGGCGCCGCCGGTAGCGCACCCGCAGCAGCCACCCGCCCCACACCGCCCGCGCGACCTCGGCCAGCAGCGGCGGCACGGGCGCGTCGCGGAACCACCCGGGCGCGTCCAGGTGGAACCGCCGGGCCCCGGCGGCGGGGGCCTCGCCGAGTTCGCCGGCCACCTTGAGCCGGGCGGCCAGGGCCGGATCGGCGAGGCCCATCGCCCCGAGCGGCCCGGGCAGGCCGGCCAGCAGCAGCACCTCCGCCTCGGCCCGGTCGAGACCGGTCAGCCGGGTGCGGTAGCCGTCGAGCAGCCGGTAGCCGCCGGCCCGCCCCCGGTCGGCGTACACGGGGACGCCGGCCTCGGCCAGTGCCAGCACGTCGCGCTGCACCGTGCGCTCGGAGACCTCCAGCTCGGCGGCCAGTTCGGCGCCGGTCATGGCGCGGCGCGCCTGGAGCAGCAGGAGCAGCGAGATCGCCCGGGCCGTGCGCATCCGCCGACCGTCCTCCCTCTCGGGGCCGGGGCGCGCCCGGCCGGTCCAGCACCGATCATGGGTGGCCGGGGGAGGTTTCGGCCTCGCGCCCCCGTGCCCCGCACGTTCCCGCACCCGCACGCCCCACGGACCCGAGGAGTCCCCGATGGCCACCGGCACCGTGCAGTCCTACCACGCCGACCACGGGTACGGCCTGATCACCCCCGATGACGACGGCCCGCCGCTGTACGTGTACTACGACTCGATCCTGACGTCCGCCGGCGGTGACCGGAGGCTGGCCGAGGGCGAGCGGGTCGAGTACGACCCGACCGAGCAGGAGGGCCGCCCGGTCGCCGAGCGGGTGCGGCGCGCGGCCTGAGGCCCTCGGCCGCGGGCGCAGAACCGCAGGTGGAGAACCCGTCCGGCGGGCGGTCCGCGCCCCCGTACGATCAGGGCCATGGAGATGACGACCGCCCTCTGGTCCTTCGCCCTCGTCGTGGGCCTGCTCACGCTCACCCCGGGGCTGGACACCGCCCTCATCCTGCGCACCTCGGCGCTGGGCCATCGGCGGCAGGCGTGGGGCGTGGTGCTCGGGATCCAGACCGGCACGCTGCTCTGGGGGACGCTCACCTCGGCCGGCGTGACGGTGCTGCTCACCGCCTCGAAGGTCGGCTACGAGGTGTTGCGCTGGGCGGGCGCCGCCTACCTGGTGTGGATGGGGATCGGGATGCTCCGCGCCCGGGCCGGCGCGGCGGGCGGGGACGGAACGGCAGCCGGGGACGGGCGGGAGCAGGAGTCAGGGCCGGACGAGGAGAAGGCCCCGGTGGGCGGTCTGGCGTCCGGCTGGCGGCGCGGCCTGCTGACCAACCTGCTCAACCCGAAGGTGGGCGTCTTCTACGTCGCGATGCTGCCGCAGTTCATCCCGGCGAGTGCCCCGCACTTCGCCGCCGGGGTGGCCCTGACCGGCGTCCACGTGCTGGAGGGCCTGCTCTGGTCGCTGGTGCTGGTCGCCTTCGCCCGGGCGCTGCGCGGCTGGCTGCGCCGTCCGGTGGCGCGCCGGGCGATGGACCGGGTGACGGGTGTGGTGGTGGTCGGCTTCGGCGTGAAGCTGGCGGTCTCCGACTGACCGGAGCCCGGGGGATCAGCGGCCCAGGCGGCTCAGGCCCTCGCGGAGATCGTCCGGGTCCATGCAGATGTGCATGTCGATGTGGGCGTTGAACTCCAACCAGAACGGCTCGCAGATCCTGACGATGGACGCCTCGTCGGGCACGTCGACCACGACGATCTGGCAGCGCCGGCCGTGCCGGGGGAAGGCGTAGGCGGCCTCGGGCTTGAGGCCGGCCATGATCTGGTTGAACTTCGCCGCGAGGGCGCCGTCCGTGATGGCCCGGTTGGTCGTCTGGGTGTCGAGTTCGATCTCCAGCAGCGCGCGCATGGCGGTGCCCCTTTTCCGGGCTCGGGCGAGTCCTCCGTTCCAGCCTCCCGCCGCCGCGCGGGGCCCGCAATTCACCCGGTCGGCGGTACCGGATTGGCCGCTGCGCCGTCCCGCGGGCTGCACTGGGAGGCGTCCGGACGACGACCGGACGACGGCCGGCGGAACAGGAGCCCGTCCCATGGCGATCATCGTGGTGTTCGACCTTCCCGGGGTGACCCGGGAGCAGTACGAGGAGTCGGTGGACCGGCTCACCGGCGGCACCGGGCTGAACCGGCCCGAGGACTGGCCGGTGCGCGGGCTGCTGACGCACGCGGCCGGTCCGCTGCCGGACGGCGCGGGCTGGCACGTCACGGACGTCTGGGAGTCCCGGGAGGCCTTCGACCACTTCGCGGCGGTGCTGCTGCCGATCCTGCGCGAGGTGGGGATGGCGACCGCCCCGCCGCTGGTCTGCGAGGCCTACAACGTGGTGCGCTGAGGTCCCGCACCGGCCGGGCCCCGCTCAGGCCGCGTGCGGCTCGCCCGCCGCCCCGCCGGTCGCCCGCTCCTCCGCACCCCCGGCCGTGAGGGCGTGGTGGATCGGCCCGTCCCCGGCGCTGAGCGGCAGGCAGCCGCCGCCCCGCCGGTGGGCGACGATCTCGGCGGCGACCGAGACGGCGGTCTCCTCGGGCGTGCGGGCGCCGAGGTCCAGGCCGATCGGGGAGCGCAGCCGGGCGAGTTCGGCATCGGTCAGCCCGGCCTCGCGCAGCCCGGCCACCCGTTCGCGGTGGGTGCGGCGCGAGCCCATCGCGCCGACGTAGCCGAGCGGCAGCCGCAGCGCGCGTTCCAGCAGCGGCAGGTCGAACTTGGCGTCGTGGGTGAGCACGCAGAGCACCGTGCGGCCGTCCAGCCGGTCCAGCTGGGAGTCCAGGTAGCGGTGCGGCCAGTCGACGACCACCCGGTCCGCGTCGGGGAAGCGCCGTTCGGTGGCGAAGACGGGCCGGGCGTCGCAGACGGTGACGTCGTAGCCGAGGAACTTGCCGATCCGCACGACGGCCGCGGCGAAGTCGATCGCGCCGAACACCAGCATCCGGGGCGCGGGCACGTACGACTCGACGAACAGGGTGACGGTGCCGCGCCCGTGCTCGTCGCAGGGGCGTCCGTCGAGGCCGAGGACGAGCCGGCCGGTGCGGCCGGCGTCGAGCAGGGCGCGCGCCTCGGTGACGGCGGCCCGCTCCAGCGCGGCCGACACCGTGGGGGCGGGGGAGAGGGCGCCGTGGTGGGTCCCGGCGGTGACGGCGAGGGTGGCGCCGAGCAGCCCGGAGGGGCCGGCGACGACGCGGGCGAGTGCCACGGGGGTGCCGGCGGCGACCAGCGCGATGCCGGCGTCGAGCGCGGGATCGGCGCCGGGGACGACCGGCTGGACGAAGACGTCCAGGGCGCCGCCGCAGGTCAGGCCGACGGCGAAGGCGTCCTCGTCGCTGTAACCGAACCGTTCCAGCACCGGCTCGCCGGAGGCGATGGCGGCCCGGCACAGCTCGTAGACGGCCCCCTCGACGCAGCCGCCGGAGACGCTGCCGACGGCCTCGCCGTCCGCGTCGACGGCGAGCGCGGCGCCCGGGTCGCGCGGGGCGCTGCCGGTGACGCCGACCACGGTGGCCACGGCGAAGGAGCGGCCGGACGCGTGCCAGGCCAGCAGCTGCTGGGCGATGTCCTGCATGACGGGAGCTCCTTCGTGCCTTCGAGGGTAGGCGAACCGGGCGGGCCGGGGCACTGCCCGTGATCCGCGCTGCCGGTGATCCGCGCTGCCGGTGATCCGCGCCGCCCGTGATCCGTGCCGCCCGTGATCCGCCGCCGTACGGGAGAACGATCCCGCACGGCGGCGGTCCCCGCGGCGGCGGGCCCGGCACGCGCCCGGCACGCGCCCGGTATGCGCCCGCACGCGTCCGGTACGCGCCCGGCCGGCACCTGACAGCCGGTCAACGAGGGGGCGCGGGAAGGGGAACGGACTCCCGGGAGGACGGCCGGACCCCTACCGGCCCCCGGGCCGCTCGGTGGTCAGGTGCTCGGGCCGCACCGGGATGCGGTTCAGCGCCAGGCCGGTGGCGGCACGGATGGCCGCCACGATGGACGGCGTGGCCGAGACGGTCGGCGCCTCGCCCACCCCGCGCAGCCCGTACGGGGCGTGCGGGTCCGGCAGTTCGAGCAGCTCGACCGGGATCGGCGGGGTGTCCAGGATGGTCGGGATGAGGTAGTCGGTGAAGGAGGCGTTGCGCACCTTCCCGTCCCGCAGGACGATCTCCTCCATCACCGCGAGCCCCAGCGCCTGGGTGCAGCCGCCCTGGATCTGGCCGACCACCGCGAGCGGGTTGAGCGCCTTGCCGACGTCCTGGACGGCGCTCAGCTCGACCACCTTGACCAGGCCGAGTTCGACGTCCACGTCGACCACCGCGCGGTTGGCGCAGAAGCTGTACTGGACGTGGCCGACGCCCTGCCCGGTCTCCCGGTCGAAGGGGGTGGTGGGGCGGTGGCGGAACTCGCGGGTCACCTCGATGGCGTCGTCGCCGAGCAGGTCGGCGACGGCGACCAGCGGGCCGGCCGCGGCGGAGACGACCTTGCCGCCGGCCAGCGTGAGGTCCTGCCCGGTCCAGCCGTAGCGGCGCCGGCCCCGTTCGATCAGCGCCCGCCGGACCGCCTCGGCGGCCAGCTTGACCGCGCCGCCCGTCATGTAGGTCTGCCGGGAGGCGGAGGTCGAACCGGCCGAGCCGATCCCGGTGTCGGCGGGCTGGATGGTCACCTGCTCGACGCCCAGCTCGGTGCGGGCGATCTGGGCGTGCACGGTGACGCCGCCCTGGCCGACCTCGGCCATCGCGGTGTGCACCAGGGCGACCGGCTCGCCGCCGATCACCTCCAGCCGCACCCGCGCGGTGGAGTAGTCGTCGAAGCCCTCGGAGAAGCCGACGTTCTTGATGCCGACCGAGTAGCCGACGCCGCGCACGATGCCCTCGCCGTGCGAGGTGTTGGACAGCGCGCCGGGCAGCCGCCGCACGTCGGGGTCATCGGGGTCCAGCGGCGGCGGCAGCGGCATGTCCTTGACCCGCCGCAGCAGTTCGGCGACCGGTGCGGGCGCGTCGATCTCCTGGCCGGTGGGCATCCGGTCGCCCTGCCGCACCGCGTTGATCCGGCGGAACTCGACCGGGTCCATGCCCAGTTCGGCGGCCAGCCGGTCCATCTGGCTCTCGTAGCCGAACGCCGCCTGCACCGCGCCGAAGCCGCGCATCGCCCCGCAGGACGGGTTGTTGCTGTACAGCGCGAGGGCGTGCATCCGCACGTTCGGGATCGCGTACGGGCCGTGGCCGAGCGAGGCCGCGTTGCCGACCACGGCGGGCGAGGTGGAGGCGTACGCGCCGCCGTCCAGCACGATCCGGGCGTCGGCGTAGACCAGCCTGCCGTCCCGGGTGGCGCCGTGCTCGTAGGTCATCCGCGCCGGGTGGCGGTGGACGTGGCCGAAGAAGGACTCGTCCCGGGAGTAGACGATCTTGACCGGCCGGCCGGTGCGCAGCGCCAGCAGGCAGGCGTGGATCTGCATCGAGAGGTCCTCGCGGCCGCCGAACGCGCCGCCGACCCCGGCCAGGGTGAGCCGGACCTTCTCCTCCGGCAGCCCGAGCACCGGCGCCATCTGCCGGCGGTCCGCGTGCAGCCACTGGGTGGCGATGTAGAGGTCGACGCCGCCGTCCTCGGCCGGCACCGCCAGCCCGGACTCCGGGCCGAGGAAGGCCTGGTCCTGCATGCCCACCTCGTAGGTGCCGCGGACCACCACGTCCGCCCGCGCCCGCACCTCGTCGGTGACGCCGAGGCCGCAGACCACCCGCTGCTCGTGGCAGATGTTGCCGTGCGCGTGCGACCGGTACTCGTGAGGCTCGTGCACGTACCCGTACGTCCGCGGGTCGAGGCACTGCTCCTCGGTGACGATCGGGGTCAGCACCTCGTACTCGACCTCGATCCGCCGCGCCGCGCGCCGGGCGGTCTCCGGGTGGTCGGCGGCGACCAGCGCGACCGGCTCGCCCTGGTAGCGGACCTTGTCGATCGCCAGGGCCGGCTGGTCGGGGACGTCCAGTCCGTAGTACTTGCTGCCGGGGATGTCCTCGTGGGTGAGCACAGCGAAGACCCCGGGCACGGCGAGCGCGCCGGAGACGTCGACGGACAGGATGTTCGCCCGGGGGTGCGGCGAGCGCAGCGCCGTGCCCCACAGCATGTCCTCGTGCCACAGGTCGGAGGAGTAGGCGAACTCGCCGCGCACCTTGAGGACGCCGTCCGGGCGCAGCGGCGAGCCGCCGACGCCGTGCCGGTTGCTCTGCCGGATCGCCTGGAGGTTCTTCTGCCCCTGGACGGTCCGCTGCGCCCGGGGGGTCCGCCGCTCCCGGGGGGTCCGCGCGTTCATTCGGTCACCGCCCTGCCGGCACACGCCCGGGCGGACGCCAGCCGCACCGCGTCCATGATCTTCTCGTAGCCGGTGCACCGGCACAGGTTGCCCGAGAGCGCCTCGCGGATGTCCGCGTCGGAGGGCTGCGGGTCGCGGGCCAGCAGCGCGTCGGTCTGCACCAGCAGGCCGGGCGTGCAGAAGCCGCACTGGACGGCGCCGGCGTCCAGGAAGGCCTGCTGGACCGGGCCGAGCCCGCCGTCCTCGGTGCCCAGGCCCTCGACGGTGCGCACTTCGCGGTCCTGCACCTGGCCGGCCGCGACCAGGCAGGCGCAGACCGGCACGCCGTCCAGGTAGACCGTGCAGGATCCGCATTCGCCCTGTTCGCAGGCGTTCTTCGAGCCGGGCAGGCCGACGCGCTCGCGCAGCACGTGCAGCAGGCTCTCGCCCTCCCACACGTCGTCGGCCTCGACTGGCCTGCCGTTGGCGGTGAAGGTGACCCTCATGCCGCGCTCCTGATCTGCTCGCGGTAGTCGTTCCAGGCCCAGGTGAGCGTGCGCCGGGCCATCACGGCGAGCGCGTGCCGCCGGTAGTCGGCGGTGCCCCGGACGTCGTCGATCGGGGCGGCGGCGGCCGTGACCAGCTCGCCGAACCGCCGGACCACCTCGGTGCCGAGCGGTTCGCCGCTTCGCCACAGGCCGCGCCCGGCGAGCGTCTCGCGCAGGTACTCCTCGGCCTCGGCGGCGCGGCGCGGGGTGGGGGCGGCCGAGCCGATGCCGGTGCCGACGGTGCCGGTGCGCGGGTGCAGCGCGAGGCCGAACGCGCAGACCGCGATCACCATGGCGTTGCGGGTGCCGATCTTGGAGAACTGCTGCGGGCCGTCGGCGACCGGGATCCGCACGGCGCGGATCAGCTCGTCGGCCGCCAGGCTGTTGCGCTTCACCCCGGTGTAGAAGTCGTCGATGGGGATCAGCCGGGTGCCGCGCACCGAGGCCGCCTCGACGAACACGTCGCGGCCGGCCGCCAGCAGCGGCGGGTGCGCGTCGCCGGCGGGGGAGGCCGCGCCCAGGTTGCCGCCGACGCTGCCGCGGTTGCGGATCTGCGGGGAGCCGACGGTGCGGGCGGCCAGCGCCAGGCCGGGCAGCGGACCGGACAGCTCGGCGATGATCCGGCTGTAGGGGACGGCGGCGCCGAGCCGGACCACCGCGCCGTCGTCCGACCACTCGGTGAGCTCGGTGACGCGGTTCAGGTCGAGGACCGCGGGCGGGCGGCGCACGTCGAAGTTCAGCTCGACCATGACGTCCGTGCCGCCGGCGAGGGGCAGCGCGGCCGGGTGTTCGGCCTTCGCCGCGAGCGCCTCGTCCCAGGTGGCGGGGCGAAGGAACTCCATGCGGGCCTCCTCACGTCGTCGCCGTCCCGGTCACGGGGCGGGTCGGGGGCGTGTGGACAGTGAACCGCCGCGACCGGGCCGCGGGCAGTCACCGATGGCATGAAGCCCCGGCCGCGCGGTCGCCCGGCATCCTGTACGTTCCTCCAAGGGGCCCGCGCCGGGGACGGCGCCGGGGACGGCGCCGCGGGCCGGCCGCGCGGTCCCACCTACGACCGTAGTCCGGCCGTCGTCCCCGAGTCACGGCCCCGCGATCCCCGCCCCGCCCCACCCCTCCTGCCGCCCCGCCCCCCGACCCCAGCCACCAGCCCCCGAAGGAGCCCGCGGATGCGTGTCCGTGACCTGCTCGCCCCCGGCGCCCCGCGCCTGCGTCTGCTCGCGGCCGAGGAGGAGCTGGACCGGCAGGTCAGCGGGGTGATGACGACCGACCTGCACGACCCCGGCCGGTACCTGCACGGCGGCGAGCTGGTCCTCACCGGCATGCTCTGGCGCAGCTCCCCGGCCGACTCCGAGCGGTTCGTGCGCACCCTCGCGGCGGGCGGGGCGGTCGCCCTGGCGGCCGGGGAGGCCGAGGTCGGCCCGGTGCCCGAGGACCTCGTCGAGGCCTGCCGCCGGCACCGGATGCCGCTGCTCGCGGTGCCCGACGACATCGCCTTCGGCACCGTCACCGAGTTCGTCGGCCGCCAGGTCTCCGCCGACCGGGCCGCCGACCTCGCCGCCCTCGTCGACCGGCACCGGCTGCTGGTCTCGGCGGCCGGCGGCGGCGGACTGGACGCCGTCCTCGACCTGCTCGGCGGCGACCTCGACCTCGACTGCTGGGTGCTCACCCCGACCGCCGCGGTGATCGCCGGCCCCGCCGACCGGCTGCCCGCCGAGGACCGCGACCAGCTGGTCCGCGCCCACCTGGCCGCCCAGCGCCAGCGCCGCCGCCCCCCGCACCGGGCCCGCCTGGCGGCCGGCGCCTACTCGCTGCTGCCCGCGCCCGTCGACCCGCAGGCGCCGTCCCCGCTGGCCGACTGGGTGCTCGTGGTGGCCGGTGACGTCACCGAGTGGACCGGCAAGCGCCAGCAGCTCGCCGAGAACCTCGCCCGGCTGGTCGCCGCCGAGCGCCACCGCCGCGACGAGGGCCGCCGGCTGCGCCGCCGCCTCGCCGACGAGGTGCTCGCCCTGCTGCGGCGCGACGCCGACCCGGCCGAGATCAGCCGCACCCTCTACGCCTCCGCGGCGATGGCCGCCCGCGACGAGGGCCCCGGGCCGCGCGAGGAGGACGACGCCTGGCTGGTGCTCAGCGCCGAGGGCACCGCACTGCCCGAGGGCGTGGTGCGGGCCGTCCTGGAGGAGGCGCTGGGCGGCGCCGGCGACCGCGCGCTGGTCGCCGGGGACGGCACCGGCGCGGTGGTGGTGATGCCCGCGGCCGAGGGCCCGCTGCCCGCCGAGGAACTGCGCGGGCTGCTGGCCCCGCTGGAGGCCGGGCTCGGCCCGGAGGGCCGGATCACCCTCGGCGTCTCGGCGCCCGCCCGGGAGGCCGTCGGCCTGCGCGGGGCGCTGGAGGAGGCCCGGCACGCCCGCCGGATCGCCGCTTCCCGGGCCGGCGGGGTCCGCGTGGCCGGGCCGGAGGAGCTGGCCTCGCACGTGCTGCTGCTGGCCGCCGTCCCGGACGAGGTCCGCCGGGCCTTCCGCAGCCGGCTGCTGGACACCGTGATCGCCTACGACCTCGAACACCAGGCGGACCTGGTGCGCACCCTGGAGGCGTTCCTGCGCTCGGACGGCTCCTGGACCAGGTGCGCCGCCCAGCTGCACGTCCACGTCAACACCCTGCGCTACCGGATCGGCCGCGTCGAGGAGCTGACCGGCCGCGACCTGTCCCGCCTGGAGGACCGGGTGGACTTCTACCTGGCCCTCGAACTGGCCTGAGCCGCGTGACGGAGAGCGGCCCCCGGGAGCACGCTCCCGGGGGCCGCTGCGCACGAACGGGCTACTGGGCCGGGATGATGCCGGTCAGCCACTCGAAGACGCCCGGCACCATGTCCTTCCACACGTCGCTGGAGTGCGGACCGGTGGTCTCCACCACCTGCACGGTGGTGGGCGCCTTGGCGGCGGCGGCGATCGCCTGGCCGTCCTCGTAGCCGTCGCCCTTGTTGCCCGAGACGTACAGCGCGACCTTCGGCGGCTGGGCGGCGCCCTTCACGATGGTGACCGGGTTGTTGGCCTCGCGCAGCGCGGGGTCCTTGCCGACCAGCGAGTCCTTCTCGGTCGCCGGGTCGTTGTAGCCCGAGAGGCTGACGCCCGCCCGGTAGCGGTTCGGGTGGGCCAGCGAGAGCTTGGCGGCGCAGTGCGCGCCCGCCGAGTAGCCGGCGATCGCCCAGCGGTCGGCGGAGGGGTCGGCCCGGAAGTTGTCCAGGATCATCTGCGGCACGTCCCGGGTCAGCCAGGTGTCGGCGTTGACCTTGCCCGGCACGTCGGTGCAGCCGGCGTCGGTGCGGTTGCCCAGCAGCAGGGTGCGCGGCGAGACCAGGATGAACGGCGCCACCTTGCCCTGCTGCATCAGCGGCTTGAGCTGCTCGGAGACCTTGAGCGTGCCGTACCAGGTGGAGGAGGAGCCCGGGTAGCCGGGGATCAGCTCGACCACCGGGAACTTCCTGTCCTTGAACGCCGGGTCGTGGTACTGCGGCGGCAGCCAGACCAGCACCTCGCCGTCGACGCCGGACAGCTGGCCCTTGAGGTCGGTCTTCTGGACGTCGCCCGGCACCTTCGGGTCGTCCACGCCGCGGAAGGACTGCTGCACCTTGTTGGCCGGCGGGTTGGCCGGGGTGTGCGCCGCGTCGCTCGCCGGCGCGCCGCCCCCGCCGCCCGCCGGGGCCGCGCCCTGGCCGCCGCCCGCGGCCGCCTCCTGCGGCGGGACGGGCGGCACCGCCCGCACGTGGTTGCCGGTGCCGAGCAGGTCGTCCCAGCTGCCGTAGATCAGGTTGGCGTTGTTGACCATGACGAAGACCATGACCACCGCGGTGACCTGGCAGAACACGATCATGGCGAGCCTGGACAGGACGCGCACCGGCTTGGGGCCCTTGACCCGGCCCCAGAACCACATCGCCACCGCGATGGAGATCGGCACGAGAACGACCGTGCAGATGAAGAATGGCGTACCTGTCAGTTGCATGAAGTTCTCGTATCCGGGTTCGAAGCCGCCCGGGCCCCACTCGCCCGGACCGCCACCTCAATGGCATCAGACGGCCAGGAACGGGGATCGGTTGCCGTCGGAATCTGTGCGGAACCTGAGAGGAACATCACGCTCGCGCGAGGTTCCCCCTTTTCGGGTCCGCCCTAGTCTGCCACCCCGGCGGACCCCCTCCGGACGTCGCACCCAGCGGACTCCCAGGAATCGCCCCACCGGGCACGATACCGTCCGGACGGATCGCCCCTCCGGGCGAGGCGGTGCGAAGGCGCGTCCGCGGGGAAGCGAGACTATGGGGATGAGCACAACCCGCATGAGTCCCGTCCGCCGGCTGAGGCCCGCCGCCGCCGCGCTGGCCGTCCTGGCCCTCACGGTCGCCGTCGCCGGCTGCAGCAGCACCGGAGGAAGACGCGCCGAGGAGGCCCGCGCCAAGGCCGCGGCCGCCGCCGGCGGCGCCGTCACCACCCCGCGCTGGAAGGTCGCCATGGTGACCCACGCGGGCGCCGGCGACGCCTTCTGGGACACCGTGCGCAAGGGCGCCGAGCAGGCCGCCGCGAAGGACAACATCACCTTCCTGTACTCCAACGACGCGCAGACCCAGAACCAGGTCCAGCTCGTCCAGGCCGCCATCGACCAGAAGGTCGACGGCCTGCTGGTCACCCTCGCCAAGGGCGACGCGATGGCCGACGTGCTCGGCAAGGCCAAGGCCGCCGGCATCCCCGTGATCACCATCAACTCCGGCCAGGAGTACTCCGCCAGGTTCGGCGCCCTCACCCACATCGGCCAGGACGAGGCCACCGCCGGCCAGGCCGCCGGCACCGAGCTGGCCCACCGCGGCCGCAAGAACGTCCTGTGCGTGATCCACGAGCAGGGCAACGTCGGCCAGGAGCAGCGCTGCTCCGGCGCCCGGAGCACCGCCGGCGGCGCCTTCCAGGTGCTGTACGTCGACGGCGTCAACATGCCCGACGCCCGCGCGGCCCTCTCCGCCAAGCTGCAGGCCGACCCGGCGATCGACACCGTGCTCACCCTCTCCGGCCCGATGGCGGCCACCGGCCTGCAGGCGATCCAGGACGCCCGCCGCCCGGTCGAGCTCGACACCTTCGACCTGGGCACCCAGGTGGTGTCCGGCCTCAAGGCGGGCACCGTCGGCTTCGCCGTCGACCAGCAGCCCTACCTCCAGGGCTACCAGGGCGTCGACCTGATCTGGCTCTACCGGTACAACCTCAACATGCTCGGCGGCGGCAAGCCGGTGGCCACCGGCCCGCAGATCCTCACCAAGGACAACGCGGACGCCCTCGCCGAGTACGTCGCGAGGGGGACCAGGTGAGCACCTCCGACGTCCTGGCGGCCGATCGCGGGGAGCGCCCGGCCGCGCTGCGCCGGCTGGCCGCCCGGCCCGAGCTGGGCGCGCTGATCGCCGCCGCCGCGGTCTTCCTGGTCTTCGCCGCCGTCGCCGAGCCCTTCCTGCGGGTCTCCTCGCTGGGCACCGTGCTGTACGCGGCCTCCACCATCGGGATCATGGCCGTCCCGGTCGCGCTGCTGATGATCGGCGGCGAGTTCGACCTCTCGGCCGGCGTCCTGGTCACCACCGCCGCGCTGACCTCGTCGATGGTCTCCTACCAGCTCACCGCGGTGACCTGGGTGGGCGTGCTGGTCTCGCTGGCCGTCACGCTGGCGGTCGGCCTGTTCAACGGCTGGATGCTCTCGCGCACCAAGCTGCCGAGCTTCATCGTCACCCTCGGCACCTTCCTGATGCTGACCGGTGCCAACCTCGGCGTCACCAAGCTGGTCTCCGGCACCGTCTCCACCAAGCCGATCTCCGACATGGAGGGCTTCGCCTCCTGCCGCTGGCTGTTCGCCTCCGAGGTCACCGTCGGCGGGCTGACGATCAAGGCCACCGTCTGGTGGTGGCTGGGCCTGCTGCTGGTGGGCAGCTGGGTGCTGCTGCGCACCCGGTTCGGCAACTGGATCTTCGCGGTCGGCGGGGACGCGGCCGCGGCCCGCGCGGTCGGGGTGCCGGTCGCCCGGACGAAGACCGTGCTCTACCTGTTCGTCGGCTTCGGCGCCTGGGTGCTCGGCCAGCACCTGCTGTTCTCCTTCGACACGGTGCAGTCCGGCGAGGGCGTCGGCAACGAGCTGATCTACATCGTCGCGGCCGTCATCGGCGGCTGCCTGATCACCGGCGGCTACGGCTCGGTGGTCGGCTCCGCGCTCGGCGCGCTGATCTTCGGCATGGTCAGCAAGGGCATCATCTACGCCCAGTGGAACCCCGACTGGTTCAAGTTCTTCCTGGGTGCGATGCTGCTGCTCGCCGCCCTGCTGAACTCCCTGGTCAAGCGCCGCGCCGAACGGGGGCCCCGATGACCGAGCTCCTCTCCCTGCGGGGTGTCGGCAAGACCTACGGCACCGTGCGCGCCCTGGAGGACGTCTCGCTGACCCTGCGGGCCGGCGAGATCAGCTGCGTGCTCGGCGACAACGGCGCCGGCAAGTCCACCCTGATCAAGATCATCGCCGGGCTGCACCGGCACGACGAGGGCACCTTCACGGTGGGCGGCGAGGAGGTCCGCTTCGACTCCCCGCGCAAGGCCCTGGACCGCGGCATCGCCACCGTCTACCAGGACCTCGCCGTGGTGCCGCTGATGCCCGTCTGGCGCAACTTCTTCCTCGGCTCCGAGCAGGGGTACAAGCGCTGGGGCGGGCTGCGGATCGACGCCGACGGCATGCGCGCCACCACCCGCCGGGCGCTCGCCGACATGGGCATCGACCTGCCCGACGTCGACCGCCCGATCGGCACCCTGTCCGGCGGCCAGCGCCAGTGCGTGGCGATCGCCCGCGCCGTGCACTTCGGCGCCAGGGTGCTCATCCTGGACGAGCCGACCGCCGCGCTCGGCGTCAAGCAGTCCGGGGTGGTGCTCAAGTACGTCACCGCCGCCCGGGACGCCGGACTCGGCGTGGTGCTGATCACCCACAACCCGCACCACGCGTACCTGGTCGGGGACCACTTCACCCTGCTCAAGCGGGGCCGGATGGCCGGCAGTCACGCCCGCTCGGAGATCGGCCTGGAGGAGCTCACCACCGAGATGGCGGGCGGCTCCGACCTCGCCGAGCTCTCGCACGAGCTGGCCCGGCCGCAGGCCCCCGGCTCCGGACCCGGGCCCGACGCCGGTCCCTCCGCCCCCGAACCCCTCGACCCAGGCAAGGAGCGTCCGCAGCCGTGACCAGCCCCCACGGCGGCACCCGTCCGCCCGTCCTGCCCACCCTGCTCGGCCTCGGGCCGCGGGCCGAGCGCCGCCGCCGGGCGCTGCCCGCCGGCCTGCTGCGGCTGCCGACCATCGGCGTCGACATCGGCGGCACCAAGGTCGTCGCCGGCGTGGTCGACGGCGAGGGCAAGGTGCTGGAGAAGCTGCGCACCGACACGCCCCACAAGTCCAAGAGCCCCAAGGTGGTCGAGGACGTCATCGTCGAGCTGGTGCTGGAGCTCGCCGACCGGCACGACGTGCACGCGGTCGGCATCGGCGCGGCCGGCTGGGTCGACGCCGAGCGCTCCACCGTGCTCTTCGCCCCGCACCTCAACTGGCGCGGCGAACCGCTGCGGGAGGCGCTCAGCGCCCGGCTGCGGTTCCCGGTGATCGTCGAGAACGACGCCAACGCCGCCGCCTGGGCCGAGTGGCGCTTCGGCGCCGGGCGGGGCGAGGAGCACATGGTGATGCTCACCCTCGGCACCGGCATCGGCGGCGCCGTGGTGCGCGACGGCTTCGTGGACCGGGGCAAGTACGGGCTGGCCGGCGAGTTCGGGCACATGCAGGTGGTGCCCGGCGGCCACCGCTGCCCGTGCGGCAACCGCGGCTGCTGGGAGCAGTACTCCTCCGGCAACGCGCTGGTGCGCGACGCCCGCGAGCTGGTCGCCGAGGAGTCCCCGGTGGTCCAGCCGCTGCTGGCCCGGGCCGGCGGCAGCGTCGAGGGCATCACCGGCCCGCTGGTCACCGAGGCCGCCCGGGCCGGCGACCCGACCGCCACCGAGCTGCTCTACGAGGTCGGCACCTGGCTCGGCGTCGGCATCGCCAACCTGGCCGCCGCCCTGGACCCGGGACGCTTCGTCGTCGGCGGCGGCGTCTCCGAGGCCGGCGACCTGCTGCTCGGCCCGGCCCGCGACACCTTCCGCCGCACCCTCACCGGCCGCGGCTTCCGCCCGGAGGCGAGCATCGTGCACGCCGCCCTCGGCAACGAGGCCGGCCTGGTCGGCGCCGCCGACCTCGCCCGCCAGGTCGCCCGCCGCTTCCGCACCATCAAGCGCCGCCGCGTGGAGCGCGCCGTGCCGTGACGGTGCGGCCGTCGGCCGAACGGTTGCCCGCCGTCAACTACCCGTTGGTAGCGACGCGGCACTGTTGTCGGGGTCATGGCTCCTGTGAAACAACGGAGTTGACGTCGACTCAGAGGAGTATCGGATGAGAGCACTGGCCCGGATCGCCCCGCCGCTCCTGCTCGCCACCGCCCTGGTGTGGTCCACCGCCGGACCCGCCGGGGCGGCGCCGCCGCCGGCCAAGGTGCCCGAGGCGGTCGGCTGGGGCGGGGCGGTGGCCAGCGTGGACGCCGACGCCACGGCGGCCGGCATCGAGGTCCTGCGCAAGGGCGGCAACGCCGTGGACGCGGCGGTCGCGGTCGCGGCGGCGCTCGGTGTCACCGAGCCCTACTCGGCCGGGATCGGCGGCGGCGGGTACTTCGTCTACTACGACCACGCCACCGGCCGGGTGCACACCATCGACGGCCGGGAGACCGCCTCCCGCAAGGCCGACACCTCGCTCTTCCTGGAGGACGGCAAGCCGCTGCCGTTCGCCGACGCCGTCACCAGCGGCCTGTCGGTCGGCGTCCCGGGCTCACCGGCCACCTGGGAGACCGCGGTCGGGCTCTGGGGCCGGCGCGACTTCGCCGAGGTGCTGAAGCCCGCCCAGCGGATCGCCGAGCAGGGCTTCACCGTCGACCAGACCTTCCAGGACCAGACCGCGCTCAACCAGGCCCGGTTCAAGGACTTCCCCGACACCGCCGAGCTCTTCCTGCCCGGCGGCGCGCTCCCGGTCGTCGGCTCCACCTTCCGCAACCCCGACCTGGCCGCCACCTACCGCCAGCTCGGCAAGGAGGGCACCGCGGCGCTGTACCGGGGCGCGATCGGCGAGGACGTCGTGCGCACCATCCAGCACCCGCCGGTCGACCCCGCCTCCGGCCGGATCGCCCGCCCCGGCCAGGTGGACGCCGCCGACCTGGCCGGCTACCGGGTCCGCCGCCAGCAGCCCACCCACGTCGCCTACCGGGACTACGACGTCTACTCGATCGCCCCCTCCAGCTCCGGCGGCACCACCGTCGGCGAGGCGTTCGGCATCCTGGAGGACGGCGAGGTCGCCGACTACGACGCCACGCAGTACTACCACCACTTCCTGGAGGCCTCGCGGCTCTCCTTCGCCGACCGCAACCGCTGGGTCGGCGACCCTGCGTTCAACGACGTCCCGGTCAAGGAACTGCTGTCCGCGCGCTACGCGGCCTCCCGCGCCTGCCTGATCAGCCCGGACCGCGCGCTCACCAGCCCGGTCGCCCCCGGTGACCCGCGCCACCCGGCCGGCTGCCCGGACGCCGCCCCGGCGCCCGCCGCCGAGCCCTACGAGGGCCTGAGCACCAGCCACCTCACCGTGGCCGACCGCTGGGGCAACGTCGTCTCCTACACCCTGACCCTGGAGCAGACCGGCGGCAGCGGCATCACCGTCCCCGGCCGCGGCTTCCTGCTCAACAACGAGCTGACCGACTTCAACTTCACCCCGCTCTTCCCCGGGGTGCCCGACCCCAACCTGCCCGGCCCCGGCAAGCGGCCGCGCTCCTCGCTCTCGCCGACCATCGTGCTGCGCGACGGCGAGCCCCTGCTGGCGGCCGGCTCGCCCGGCGGCGCCACCATCATCACCACCACCCTCCAGGTGCTGCTCGGCCGCCTCGACCGGGGGCTGAGCCTGGAGCAGGCGATCGCCGCGCCGCGCGCCAGCCAGCGCAACACCGCCGCCACCCAGGCCGAGCCGGCCTTCCTGTCGCTGCCCGAACGGGCCCGGCTGGAGGCGCTCGGCCACGTGTTCACCGCCACGCCGGAGATCGGCGCGGCGACCGGCGTCGAGCGGCTGCCGGACGGCCGCTGGGTCGCCGCCGCCGAACCGGTGCGCCGCGGCGGCGGCTCGGCGGCGGTGGTGCGGCCCGCGCCGTGAGCGTGCGGGCGGGCGGCGCTGTCGGTGCCGTTCGGTAGATTCGGGGTGGGCGTCCACGTGGCGCCCACCCCTTACCGTCCGTACCGACCGTCCGTACCGAACCGCCACCGGGAAGGCCGCCCGCCGTGACCGTCCGCATCGCCACCTGGAACATCAACTCCGTCACCGCGCGGCTGCCCAAGCTCCTCGAATGGCTGGAGAGCGCCAAGCCCGACGTGCTCTGCCTCCAGGAGCTCAAGTGCGCCGCCGACGCCTTCCCCTACGAGCCGGTGCGCGAGCTCGGCTACGAGACCGCCGCGCACGGCACCGGCCGCTGGAACGGCGTGGCGATCGTCTCCCGGATCGGCCTCGACGACGTCGTCCGCGACCTGCCCGAGCAGCCCGGCTACCTCGCCGACGACGCCCTGCTGCCCGACGTCGAGCCGCGCGCCGTCGCCGCCACCTGCGGCCCGGTCCGGGTCTGGTCGGTCTACGTGCCCAACGGCCGCGAGGTCGACCACGCCCACTACCGCTACAAGCTGGAGTGGCTGGAGGCGCTGCGCCGCGCCTCGGTGGCGGACGCGGCCGGCGAGCGCCCGTTCGCCGTCCTCGGCGACTTCAACATCGCCCCGACCGACGAGGACGTCTTCGACGTGGCCGCCTTCGAGGGCCTCACCCACGTCACCCCCGCCGAGCGGGCCGCCCTCGCCGCCCTGGAGGCCTCCGGGCTGCACGACGTCATGCCGCGCCCGCTGAAGTACGACCGCCCCTACACCTACTGGGACTACCGCCAGCTGGCCTTCCCGAAGAACCGCGGCATGCGGATCGACCTCACCTACGCCAACAAGCCCTTCGTGGACGCCGTTACGGACAGTTACGTCGACCGCGAGGCGCGCAAGGGCAAGGGCACCTCGGACCACGCGCCCGTCGTCGTGGACCTGGACCTCTGACGGGCGTCCCTCCCGTCACCCGCGGTGGCCGGCTCTCGCCCGAACGGGCGAGAGCGGTGGCCGGGCGTGGAACGGGTGCCTACCGTCGGTGAGTGACCGGGTGCGGTTGTTCGAGCACGTGGACGTCGGAGTCCCCGGCCGCGCCCGAGAGAATCCCGGAGGTTCCGGTATGCGCCCCACGCGTACGGCCGCCACCGCCCTGATCGGCGCGACGCTGCTGACCGGCCTGACGGCCCCGCTCGCGTCGGCCAAGGACGGCGCGGCCTCGGTCAGCCCGTCCCAGGCCGCACCGGGCCAGACCGTGACGGTCACGGTCGCCTGTGAGAAGTCCGAGAAGCCCGAGGCCAAGACGATCACCGCCAACTCGCCCGCCTTCGAGGGCGGCCCGGCCACCCTCACGCTCGGCTCGGACGGCAAGCACACCGGCTCCGCCCGGCTCGCCGACAAGTACGGCGGTGACAACAAGGTCGACGGGACGTGCCCGAACGGCGCCGCCTTCGCCACCAGCGTCACGGTGACCACGGTGTCGGTCTCCACCTCCGGGGGCTCCTCCGGCGGTGCCGTCGGCGGCGCCCACAGCGGTACCTCGGGCGGGTCCGCGCCCTCCGGCATCGGCGGGTGGAGCGAGGCGGCCGGCGAGTGGGCGGGCTCGCTCGGGCAGTCCGGAGCCGGCAGCCAGCAGGTCGGCCCGCACGGCGCGGCGAACACGGGCCTGGGCGGCTCGATCGCGGCCGACCCGGCGGAGCTGGCGGGCGGCGCGCTGCTGGTCGCGGGCGGCGTCGGCGGCTTCTGGCTGCTGCGGCGGCGGGCCGGCGCGGGCTCCGCCTGAGCCACGCGCCTGAGCCACGCGCCTGAGTGACGCGCCTGAGCGCGCGGGTGCCGCCGGACACGCCGTCCGGCGGCACCCGCGCGCGATGGGGCGGTGCCGTGCGGCCGTGCCGTGCGGCCGTCCCGTCAGACCGCGCCGCGGGCCCGGAGGGCCGAGCCGAACTCCTGGGCCTCCCGCTCCTCCTGCGCCTCGGCCGCGCGCAGTGCGCCGGTCGCCAGCAGGTACTGCGCCAGGATGTAGGTGGCCATGATCCAGACCTCGTGGCCCGGCAGCTCCCGCCACTTGGCGAGCTTGGTGGCGATCAGGGTGTCGGAGAGCAGGAACAGCGCCCCGCCGAGCCCGGTCCGGAGGTTCAGCCCGGCCGAGGTCACCGCCGTCGAGGCGAGCAGCAGGCTGTACCCGGCCACCGGGATCCGCAGGTCCCCGAGATCCGGCCAGAGCAGGCTCACCATCGACGCCCAGGCCGTCGCGTACGCCGCCGCGACCACCAGCGTCCGGCGCCGGTCGGTCAGCGCGCCCTGGCCGACGAACATCGTCACGTAGCAGACGTGCGCCGCCGCGAACGAGCCCATTCCGGCCAGGAACGCCGGGTCCTGGCCCAGCTGCAGCAGCACGTCGCCGCCCGCGCTCAGCAGCAGCGCCGGCGCGAGCAGCCTGGGCGCCTGCCGGCCGGCCGCGGCGGCACTGGCGAGGCTCTGCGCGGCCAGCAGCGGCATCAGCGCCGGCTTGGTGGCGTGCCGCAGCACCTGGGTGTCGGTCAGCAGCGCCCCCAGGTGGGCCGCCGAGGTGGTGGCGAAGCCGGCGAGCAGCCCGGAGGCCGAGCGCAGCCGGCCGCCGAGAACGGCGCGGGTGGTCGTACGGATGCTCATACGGCGGTGTCCTCCGGGTGGGTGGGGGAGTGGGCTGCGGGGCGGTCGGCCCGTGCCGGGCACGATAGGGGACCGGAACGGGGGTTCGGAAGAGATTGTTACCGGTGCGTAGGTCCGGTGGGGTCACCGGGGTGACGACCCGCCGTCCGGTGGTGACCCGGTCGGGGATCGGTAGGGGATCAGTGGGGGATCGGCAGGGGCCCGGTCGGGGCCGGCGCGCCGTCCGGCCGGATGTCGCCGCGCGCCGGGCGGCTGCCAGCGAGGGCCGCGCCCAGCGTCTAGTCTGGTCCCCGACATGAAGCAGCAGGAGTACGCGACCGGCGCCGCACGGACGGCCGGTGGCACGTCGGACGGGCGCACGGGCGGGGCGGGGCGGAGCACCACCGACGCCGTCGTCGTCGTACGCGAACCCGCTCGCGGTCCCGGGGCCGGCCCCGTACCGGGTGGCGCGGCCGGTGCTGACGCCCCGCAGGACGCCGACGCCGCGGCCGTGCCACCCGGGGAGCTGTCGCCCGAGGGACTCCTGCCCGGGGAGCTGTCGCCCGACCCCGGGCTGCTGCGGCTCGCGCGCTGGTTCGCCGAAGCCGCCCCCGGCACCGCCGACGACCTCTGCGCCGCCGCCTTCGGCCTCTACCCGGCCCGTCACTTCGGCGCCGCCGCCGAGCCGTCCGGCGGAACGTCCGGCGGAGCGTCCGGCGACGAGGTCAGCTGGTGGCACGGCCCCACCGCGCACACGCCCGCGCCGCCGCGCGCCCGCGAACCGCGCACCGCCCCCGGTCTGCGCCGCGCCCGCCGCGACGCCGCCGCCCTGCCCGTCGTCCTGTCGGGCGTCAAGCAGGGCAAGCCCGGGCGGCACCGAAGGCCCGAGCGTTCCCGGGGCGCCGTCCCCCTCGTACCGCAGGATCGTTCCGCCGCGACCACCGCCGCCGAACGCCGGATCGCCGCCCGGCTGCTCCTCGCCCACCCGCTGGTCACCGCCTCCGGACCGCACGCGGACGGCTTCCCGCTGATCCGCCGTCACCGCGACTGGCTCGCCGAGCGCTTCGACACCCTGCTCGGCTACCCCCTGGTGGTCGGCCCCTGGCACGCCCGGCTGCACAAGGCCGGCCCCGGCCCCGGCGCCGTCCGCCGCCTCGAACACCCCGCCACCGGAGCCCCGTTCACCCCCGGCGGCTACACCCGGCTCGCCCTCGCGCTGGCCCTGCTCGTCGACGCCCCCGAACAGCTCCCGCTCGGCCGCCTGCTGGCCGCGATGGACAACGCCGACCCCGGCCCGGCCACGGGGACCGGCGACCTCTCCGACCCCTCCGACCTCGCCATGGCGCTCGCCGTGCTCGCCGACTGGCAGGTGCTCGCCGACGTCCCGGCCGACCTCACCGACGCGTCCGCCGTCCTGACGGTCGACCGGGAGCTGGCCCGCGCCGTCCCGGCCGGCCCGCCCGCGCTCGCCGACGACGCCGCCGACCTGATCCGCCACGCCGCCGAGGCCGAGCCCGGCACCGCCGTCCGCCGCCGCCTCGCCGAGACCCCGGCCGTCCTGACCGCCGACCTGCCCGAGGACCAGCGCGCCTGGCTGCGCGACCACCGGTACTCCGGCCCCGCCGCGCTCGCCGAGTTCCTCGGCCTGGAGGCGGAGCAGCGGGCCGAGGGCGTCGCCCTCCTCGACCCGGCGGAGGAACTCACCGACCTCGCCCTGTCCGGCGCCGGGACGGCCGCCCAGGCCGCCCTGCTGCTGGTCGAGCGGCTGGTCGAGGAGGTCCGCCCGCTGCCCGGCGAGACCACCGGCGCCGACGTGCCCGTCCCGGACGCGCTGATAGACGGCGTGCTCGGCGACATCGCCGACGAGTACGGCCTCCCGTCCGGCTGGCGCCGCGACTACCTCGCCGACCGCACCGCCCTGCGCCGCGACGCCCTCGACCTGCTCCACCGGATGGGCCTGATCACCACCCGTCCCTCGGGCTGGCTCCTGCGCGCCCCCGCCGCCCGCTACGCCCCGGCCCCCGACCTCCTCCCCGCCCCGGGGACCGGCCGCCACTCCCGCCGCGACCCCGACCTCACCATCCCCGCCCCCGCCACCCCCCACGCCGGCCTCCCGGCCTGACTGCCACCACCTCCCCGGGCCCGGTGCGCCTCCCCCGGCCGGGCGCGCAGCCGCGCCGCCGGCCCGCCCCGGGGAAGCTGCTCCGGCTGACGGCGGCTGCGTCCCGCCCCGCGCCTTTCCCGTGCGACCCGGGCATCACGACTGCCCGGCCACCGGTCGGCGCCGATCCCTGATGCACCCTGCCCGACGGCGACTGGCCCCGCCTCGGCGTCGGTGGCCGCTCCTGCTGCGGACCTTCCGCCCCGGGCCGGTCAGCCGGCCGGACGGGCGCGCCGTGTCGCGGGTACCACGGCCGCCCGAGGAGCCCCGGTTTGCCGGCCCGGGGCTTCACAATCCCGCCCCTGCCCGACCTCGGCTGCCCGCCTGTCCTGGCCACCCCGGACCTCACCGCCGCCCGGGGGGCCGCCCGCTCGGGTTCGCTGCCCCGAGCCGGGTGCTCGCCTTCGCATCGGACGACCATCGCGGGAGTGTCGTGAACTCGGTGGACACCCCGATCAAGGCGGACACCGATGAGCTCGCTGACGGATCACCGGATCGAGTCGGTTCCTGGCGGATCGGGTTCGCCGGGGCCGGGATCGGCCGATGCCTTGGACGTGGGGCCGAGGGAGCACACCGGTGGGCCGGATGTGGTGGCGTCGGCCGGTCGGGTGGCGCCGCTGTGTGGGGCGGCTTGCTCGGGGGCCGCCGCGCCGGGCGGGCCGGGGTGCCGGAGGCCGTGGGCGAGGGGGCATCCCCGCGCGCCGGTCTGTCGGCGGGTGCCGGCCGTCTACCTCCGCACGGTGGCGGTGGCCGTGGCGACGGTGCCGTGCTGGACGGCTTCGACGGTGGCGCCGACGCCGAGGGTGCCGAGGGCGACGGAGGCGAGGACGGCGGCGCTGGCCAGGAAGCGGCGGTGGCGCTTGGGCAGGGGGAAGCGCGGTTCCTGGAGGGTCGCCGGAGGGTTGGCGTTCATGACACGGAGGCTTCCAGGGCGGTGTGAACGGTCGCTACATGCGGGTGAAGTCCGGATGGGAGGTGGGCGTCGGCTTGGGCGCCATGTGCAACGTCGCAGGTCAAGCCCCCCGGGAGGTGACGGGCCGATCCTCCCGGGGAGCGGTTTTTCACCCGTTCGGGGGATGCCGGTTGCCCCGGCGGACATCGGCCAGGGCCTCGCCGACCGCGACCCGGACGGCGTCCCGCAGGCCGTGCGCGGGGTGGAAGCGGGAGGGGCCGGCGGACGGATCGGCGCGCAGTTCCTTCACCAGGGCCACGCACAGCAGCAGCATCACCGCGACGAACGGCAGCGCGACCAGGATGGTGGCGTTCTGCAGCGCGGTGAGCCCGCCGGCCAGCAGCAGCGCGGCCGCGACGCCGCCCATCAGCACGCCCCAGACGACCACCAGCCAGGTGCGCGGGTGCAGCGAGCCGCGGCTGGAGAGCGAGCCGAGCACCAGCGAGGCGGAGTCGGCGCTGGTGATGAAGAAGGTCATCACCAGCAGCACCGCGATCACGCTGGTGACCGCGCCTCCCGGAAGGGCCCGCAGCATCTCGAACAGCGAGGCCTCGGCGCCGCGCGGGATGGTCGCCACGAGGTCGGCGGCGCCGGTGCTGTCCAGCCGGATCGCGGTGCCGCCCATCACGCAGAACCAGAAGACGGTGGCCCCGCTGGGCACCAGCAGCACGCCGAGCAGGAACTGCCGCACGGTGCGGCCGCGCGAGATCCGGGCGATGAAGGTGCCGACGAACGGTGCCCAGGACAGCCACCAGGCCCAGTAGAAGATGGTCCAGGTGCCGAGCCACTCCTCGTCGGTGAAGGCACCGGTCTGGGAGGACATGACGAGCAGGTCGGAGAGGTAGCCGCCGACGGTCGAGGGGACGGTGTCCAGCACGAACACGGTCGGGCCGACGAGGAAGACGAAGACCATGATCAGCGAGGCCAGCACGACGTTGGCGGTGGAGAGCCACTTGACGCCCCGGTGCACGCCGGAGAAGGCGGAGAGCACGAAGGCGGCGGTGAGCGCGCCGATGATCACCAGCTGGGTGCGCTCGCTGTTGTTGACGTCGGAGATGTAGCCGAGGCCGTCGGCCACCTGGAGGGCGCCGAGGCCGAGGCTGGTGGCGGAGCCGAAGACGGTCGCGAACACGGCGAGCAGGTCGATCGCCCGGCCCTTCCAGCCGTTGGCGCCGCGCTCGCCGATCAGCGGGACGAACGCGGCGGAGATCCGGTTGCCCCGGCCCTTGCGGAAGGTGGTGTAGGCGAGCGCGAGGCCGCCGACGGCGTAGATCGCCCAGGGGTGCAGGGTCCAGTGGAAGAGCGAGAACTCCAGTGCCTGCTGGGCGGCGGCCGCCGACTCGGGTTCGAGGCCGGAGCCGGGCTGCGGGGCGGCGAACAGCTGGAGCGGTTCGCCGACGCCGTAGAACATCAGGCCGATGCCCATGCCCGCGCTGAACATCATGGCGACCCAGGCGGTGGTGGAGAACTCCGGCTCGTCGTCGTCGCGCCCGAGCCGGATCCGGCCGAACCGGCTGAAGGCGAGCAGGACGGTCAGGGCGAGGAAGACGTCGGCGGCGACGACGAAGAGCCATCCGAAGTTGTGCAGGACCCAGCCGAGGGCGGTCCCGGAGGTCCGGCCGAGGGAGTCCTCGGCGAAGACGCCCCAGGCGACGACCCCGAGCACGGCGACGGCGCCGACCCCGAACACGACCCGGTCGACGGGGAGGGTGGCGGCGGGTTCGTCGGGCGGCTCGGGCGGCTGACTGGTCATGGGGTACCTCTCGCGGCGAACTGGCAGGCCGACGGCAATACGGCGACGACATGATCGGAAAGGGGATACATGTCGTACTATGTCCAGTTCTCGCCGGGAGGGCGGGCAGGGCACGCCGAAGAGGTGTGACCTGAACAGGCGTCAGATGTCGGACGTCAGATGTCGGACGTCGTACGCCGGACGTCGTACGCCGGACGTCAGGCGACCGCGTACGGGCGGGACGGCGGCAGGGCGGCGTCCAGGTACCCGGCCAGGGCGTCCCGGCTGCGGCTCAGCTCGTCGATGCGCGCGTCGAGCTCGGCCAGTTCGCCGCGGAGGGTGCCGAGCAGTTCGGGGCAGGCCTCCAGGGCGGGGACCGGTCCGGTCGCGCAGGGGAGGATCTGCGCGATCACCCGGGTGGACAGGCCCGCCGCGAGCAGGCTGCGGATCTGGCGGACCCGGACGGTGTCGCCCGCGCCGTACTCGCGGTAGCCGGCCGCCGAACGGGTGGGTTCGATCAGGCCCTGCTCCTCGTAGTACCGCAGCAGACGGGTGGACACCCCGGTCAGGCGGGCGAGTTCTCCGATGCGCATGGTCGGTGAACGCCGCCGCCCCCGCCGGGTGTTCCCCTCCGCGGGCCCGTCAGCCCCGGGCGGCGGTGTCCGTGAGGAAGTCCAGCACCAGCTTCCGCAGCTCGGGAAGCCGCTCCACCATCGGCAGGTGGCCGGACGTCAGCTCGGCCAGCCGGGCGCCGGGGATGCCCTGGGCCAGGGCGCGGTGCTGCTGCGGCGCCACCAGGTCGTCCTCGGTGGTGGAGACGACCAGGGTCGGCACGCCGACGCCGGCCAGCTCGGCGCGGACGTCGGCGTCCGCGCCGAGCCCGAACTGCCAGCCGATGCCCGCCGGGACCGGCGCGGCGGTCAGGGCGGCGCGCAGCTCGGCGAGCCGGGCGGCGGGCAGCGCGTCCACCCAGCTGCGGCCGAAGCCCACGGTCAGCGAGTGGTCGGCGAACAGCGCGGGGTGCGCGCTCAGGGCGACGGTCTGGTCGGCGAGCAGCCGGAACCGCCGCGAGCCGCCGGCCAGGCCGGCGAGCAGCAGCAGGGAGCGGACCCGGCCGGGGTGGCGGGTGGCGATCCGGACGGCGACGGCGGCGCCGAGGGAGTAGCCGGCGAGGTCGAAGTCGGCGAGACCGGCCGCGTCGGCGGCGGCCACCAGGCGGTCGGCCAGTTCGTCGAGCGAGTGCCGCGTGCCCGGCTCGTCGGGGCTGTCGCCGGAGCCGGGGTAGTCGGGGGCGACGACGGTGCGGTGGGCGGCGAGGTCGTCGAGCAGTGGGCCCCAGTTGTCGCGGGCGCTGCCGCCGGCGCCGTGGGCGAGCAGCAGTCCGGGGCCGGTGCCCCGGACGACGGCGGCGAGGGGCGCGGCGGGGGCGGGGGAGGCGGCCATGGCGGTGCTCCTGTTCGGTTGGGCGGTTCGGGCCGGTCGGCCCGCTCCGCACGGTAGGAGTTCACACCGGTGTCAGGGTCAAGCCCCGGGATCGCCTGACGCGGCGTCGGTGGCGCGCCTATGATCCGAGCGTGACCGGGGGATGCCGCGCCGTGATACCCGCCGGGCGGCCCTCGGCCGCCGCCGGCGCCGCGGGCGCGCCCGTCCGGTCCCGTCGCGGCCGCTGTCGCGGCTGTTGCCTCAGCTGTCGCCGCTGTCGCTGAGCCCGCGCTCGCCGCCGGGCGTCCGCGGCCGCCCGTGCGGCAGACCCGGGCCGTGACCACGGCTCCGACAGCGACCGTCGTCCCCATCATCACCATGACGCGAACGGGAGTGTGCCGATGTCCGCAGACATCCCCTCGGAAGCCGCCCACCAGCCGACGGCCGGCCGCCGAGACGGCTGGGAACGCCGTGAGCTGCTGCGACTCCTCGCCGTCGGGGCCGCCGCCCCGGCCGCGGGCGTACTGACCGGGGCGCGGCGCGCCGCCGCCGCCCCGGCCGGTCCCGCCGCCGCCCCGCCCCCGGCGGCCGGGCCGACGGCCGGGCCGGTGCCCGGGATCGTCAAGCCGCTGCCCGCCGAGTGGTTCGTGCCGCGCGGGACCAACGCCGAGATGCGGTTCGACGCGCTGCGCGCCGGCGCGGACGGCCGGCCGGTGGGGCGGCATGTCCCGGTGGAGCGGTTCTTCGTCCGCAACCACACCAGCACCCCGCTGATCGACGCCGGCACCTGGCGGCTCAGGCTCTTCGGCAGTGGCCTGCGCGGCGCCCCGACCGCCGAGCGCCCGGTCGAGTTCTCGCTCGCGGAGCTGCGCGCCCTGCCGTCCCACACGACGACGGCGCTGATCGAGTGCGCCGGCAACGGCCGCAGCTTCTTCACCGGCCAGCAGCACCAGAGCGTGCCCGGCACCCCGTGGACGCTCGGCGGGATCGGCTCGGCCCGCTGGCGCGGGGTGCGGCTGGCGGAGGTGCTGCGCCGGGCGGGCCTGACGGCGGACGCGGTGGACGTGATGCCCGCCGGCCTCGACCCGGAGCCGGTGGTCGGCGGGGTCGGACTCGGCCGGGTCCGCCGGCCGCTGCCGGTCGCCAAGGCGCTCGACGACGTGCTGCTCGCCTACGAGATGAACGGCGAGCCGCTGACCCCCGACCACGGCGCGCCGGTCCGGGTGGTGGTGCCGGGCTGGGTCGGGATCGCCTCGATCAAGTGGGTCGGTACCGTCGAGGTCGCCGACCGGCCGCTGTTCTCGCCGTGGAACACCGACTCCTACCGCCTGTTCGGCCCCGACTACCCGCCCGGCGGCAGCGCCCCGCTCACCACGCAGGTGGTGAAGAGCGCCTTCGAGCTGGCCCGCGACGCCGTCCTGCCGGCCGGCCGCACGCACCGGCTGCACGGCCGGTCGTGGTCGGGCGCGGCCCCGGTGCGCCGGGTCGAGGTGTCGGTCGACGGCGGCCGGCGCTGGCGGCGCGCCGAGCTGCGCGACGAGCCGCGGTACGGCGACTGGACGCGCTGGCACGTCGACTGGCGCCCGGAGCGGCCCGGCCGGTACGAGCTGCGGGCGCGGGCGACCGACCGCCTGGGCGGCACCCAGCCCGAGACGGCGGTGTTCAACCGCGAGGGCTACCTGTTCGACGCGGTGGTGGTCCACCCGGTGACGGCGGCCTGAGCCGTCGGAGCCCCGACCGCTCGGGCCGCCCCGTTCGCCGTCCCGCCGTTCGCCGTCCCGCCATCCCGCGGTCCCGCCGTCCGTCAGACGTTGGACGGGACCTCGTACGGGGCCGGGTAGGCGGGCTCGTAGGGGGTCAGCACCAGCCGCACCACGTCCTCCAGCCGCCGCCGGGCGTCGCCGAGCGTGGTGCGGCCGGTCACCCAGGCGGTCAGCTCGCCCTGCCAGGCGTGGCCGACGATGTGCCGCACCAGGTCGCTCGCGGCGGCCGGCACCTCGTCGGCCATCACCGCCTGGAGCGCCGTGCTGTCGGCCCGGGCCATGCCCTGCAGGGCCTCGCTGGCGAAGGGGTCGGTGGAGGCGGCGACGGCGACCCGCAGCCGGGCCAGCTCGGGCTGGCGCTGGTAGGCCCGCATGCCGCCGCGCACGAACCGCGCCACCCGGTCGGTGGCGCCGAGGCCCGCACGCGGTCCGCGCAGCTCCGCCACCAGGTCGGCCAGCAGGAGCCGGTGCCATTCGGCGATCGCCGCCGCCAGCAGGTGGTCCTTGGAGGAGAAGTAGCGGTACGCCGTCCCCAGGGCGACTCCGGACCGCTCGCAGACCTGTTTCATCTGCAGCCGTTCGACGCCGATCTCGTTCACCAGGGCGAGCGCGGCCGCGATCAGGCTTTCGCGGCGTTCGAGCTGACGCGGAGACATCGCCTCCACCGGTCGTGGTGACAGGTCAACCTTGGTCACCCGCACCATGATACGGGCCGGGGCCGCTCAGGAATATGACGCCGACCGGCCGCCCGCCGTTCGCCCCCCGGCCACCGGGTGGTGGCGGGGGCGGGAGCGGGCGGCCGGCCGGTGCGGGCGCGGCTCAGCGCGGTGCGACCAGGCGTTCGCGGATCAGCGCCTCCTGGACGGCGGAGGCCACCAGTCGGCCCTCGCGGTCGTAGAACTCGCCGAGCGCCAGCCCGCGCCCGTCCGAGGAGGACGGGCTGCGCTGCGCGAACAGCAGCCACTCGTCGGCCCGGAACGGCCGGTGGAACCACATCGCGTGGTCGAGTGACGCCATCAGCAGCCGGGGCGGCTCGGCGCGCTGCCCGGTGCGCTGGAAGAAGTTCGGCTGGACGTGCAGCCCGGCCGTCGAGGCGAGCGTGAGGTCCGAGAGGTAGGTGAGCGCGCAGACGTGCAGCAGCGGGTCGTCGGCGGGCAGCGGCGAGCCGGTGCGCAGCCAGACGAACTGCTGCGGCATGCCGGGCACGGCCGGTGGCACGCCCGGCGCGTCCGGCGGGACGAACCGCAGCTCCAGGGCGCCGAAGCCGCTGTCGGCCAGCGCGGCCCGGGACTCCTCGTCCCAGAACGAGAAGGCGTCCGGCAGGTCCTCGGGGCCGGGCAGCCCGGGCACCTCGCGGTGGCGGTCGGCGGCGGGCTCGGGGCGCTTGAAGGAGGCGGAGAGGCTGAAGACGGCCTCGCCCCGCTGGACCGCCGTCACCCGCCGGGTGGCGTAGGAAGTGCCCTGGCGGACCCGGTCCACCCGGTACTCGATGGGGCGGGTCGGGTCGCCCGGCGTCAGGAAGTAGCCGTGCAGCGAGTGCACCGAGCGGTCCGCGCCGATCGTCCGCCCGGCCGCCACCAGCGCCTGCGCGGCGACGTGCCCGCCGAACGCGCGCATCGGCGCACCGGCGTGGCAGTGGCCGCGGAACGTGTTCTCGTCGAGGCGCTCGATCCACAGCAGCTCGGCGAACGGGCCGACCGTGCCGGTGGCCCGCCTGTCCTGTTCGGTCAGCTCTGTCACAAGCCCATAGTGGCAGACCCGGGCGGTACGCCGGTGTGACCTGGGTAACCCGGAAGGCGAACATTCTTGCTAGAACGTGTTCCATAATTCGAAGACCGGGAGGGGGTCGAGGAGTGGCCCGGGGGTGATTGTCAGTGCCCCGACCTAACGTGCTCGGCATGTCGCAATCCGCACACGCGTACGCCTATCTGCGCCCGTCCGCCGTCCTCGACGGCGAGGCCGGCCGGCGCCTCGCCCTGGAGACCTCCGGTGGCACCACGCCCCTGGGCGCGGCCGCCCACCCGCGCTTCTTCGCGGGCTTCCTGGCCGAGCCCGCGCCGGCCGCCGCCGCGCTGCTCGCCGTCGCCGACGTCGCCGCCGCCCGCTACTACCAGCCCCAGCTGCGCGCCTCGCTCGACCCGGTGGTCACCGCCAACGGCGACCGCCTGCGCTTCGAGTCCTTCTCCGGCTGCTGCGGCGTCTACGCCCGCCTCGACGTGCTCGCCGCCGGCCTGGACGGCGACGAGATCGGCCACGGCACCACCAACGTCGACGTCAACAACCCGCTGCGCGAGGCGCTCACCCGGATCGGCCCCGCCGAGCCGCTGCACCTCGCCGTCGGCCCGGACGCCCTGGAGGTCACCACCTTCGACGGGCCGGTCGTCGAGAAGAAGGTCCCGCTGCCCGAGCGCTGGCTGCGCGGCTTCGCGGAGACCCAGGTCACCGCCGCCGGCTTCGACCTGCGCGCCGAGCTGCCCGCCGCCGAGGCGGTCCGCTTCCTGCGCTCGCTGCCGCGCGGCGGCGGGCGGGCCGGCGCCCGGGTCGCCCAGTGGGTGGTCCCCGCCGGGCGGACGCTGCGGCCCACCACCCGGCCGGTGCCCGGCGCGGTCTGCCTGCCCGGGCCCGAGCGGCTGGCCGCCCTGCAGCGGGTCCTGCGGCACGCGCGGGCGCTGCGGGTCTACGGCCCGCCGGTCGCCGGCACCGGCCCGGCGGCCTCCGCCTGGGAGGTCGAGCTGCCCGGGATGCGGCTGACCCTCACCCTCTCGCCGGACGCCTCCCGGGGCTTCAGCGGTGAGGGCGGGGTGCTCGGCGCGCTCGCCACCGGGACCGCCGAGCAGGACGCCGACCTGGTCGCGGCGCTGCTCGCCTGGGAGCCGCGGATCGAGATCGCCGAGCTGGCCGAGCAGTCCGGGCTCGACGCCGCCCGGGTGCGGGCCGCGCTCACCCGGCTCGGCACCGCCGGGCAGATCGGCTACGACGCCGCCGAGGCCGCGTACTTCCACCGGCAGCTCCCGTACGACGCGGGGCGCGCGGAGGCGGCCAACCCGCGGCTGAAGGCAGCCCGCGCGCTGGTCGGGGCCGGGGCGGTCCGGCTGGAGGAGGGCGGCGCGACGGCCCTCGTCACGGTGGACGACCACGTCCAGCGGGTGCGTACGGACGCGGCCGGCGCGGTCGGCTGCACCTGCCTGTGGTGGGCGAAGTACCGGGGCGGGCGCGGGCCGTGCAAGCACGTGCTGGCGGTCGGCATGGTCCGCGAGGCGCGGACGCAGGACGGGACGGTCGGCGAAGTGCGGGAGGGAGCGGCGCGATGAGCACCGGAACGGTGAAGACCACGAAGACCACGGGGCCGGCGGGGACCGCGGAGCCGGCCGAGGCGGTGGAGGCCCTGCTGGCGGCCGTCCGCGAGGGCCGGACCGGGGAGGTGCCGGGGCTGCTCGCCGCGCTCGGGCCGGCCGAGCGGCGCTCCTGCGTCCCCGCGCTCAAGGAGCTGCGCCGCACCAACCGCGGCGACTGGTCCGGGGAGGCCAAGCAGCGGATGGGCGCGCTGCTGGTGGCCGGCGCGGGCTGCCACCCCGGCGCGGCCGGCGCCGCCACCTGGATCGGCGCCCGGGACTTCAGCGGCCGCTCCTGGGCCCGTCACCCGGCCCTCGCCGACGTCGTCGAGGCGCAGCCGGTGGAGTGGCAGATCGAGGTGGTCGGCCGGCTCGCGGCCAAGCGCGGCAGCGGCTGGAGCTGGGACCTCTACCCGCTGATCGAGCGGGTGGTGCGGCGCACCGGCTGCGCGGTGCCGGCCTCCGACGACTTCACCGCCGAGTGGCTGCGCTCGGCGGCCGGGGCGGAGAACGGCCCGCGCGGCACCTTCACCACCCTGCTGGAGCGGCTGCGGACGGACACCTTCACCCGCGCCCTGCTGCCCCGGGTGTTCGAACTCGACGATGTCGCGTGGCCACTGGACCGCGCCTACACCACCCGTTCGGGTGACAACTGGCCGGACGCGATCGCCGGACTCGCCGAGTCCGGGCACTTCGGGCGCGAGGAGCTGATCGACCTCTGCCTCGGCCGCCTGGTGCGCGGCGGCAAGATCGCCGACCAGCGCGCGTTCCTCGCCGTGCTGACCGCGCTGGCGCCCACCCCGCAGGAGTACGCGGCCCGGGTCCGCGACCTGCTGGCGCTGCTCGACGGGCCCTCGGTGCTGGCCGGCCACGCCCAGCAGGTGCTCGCCGGTCTGGACGAGGCCGGGCTCATCGAGCCGGAGGTGGCCGGCGAGGCCTCGGCGGTGGTGCTGTTCCGCACCGAGAAGAAGCTGGTTCGTGCCCAGCTGGCCTGGCTGGAGCAGGTCGCCAAGCGCTCGCCCGAGCGGTCCGGCCCGGTGGTGCTGGCGGCCGCCGAGGCCTTCGGCCACCCCGACAGCGCCGTCCAGGAGCGGGCGCTCAACGTGGTCGCCCGGCGGCTCAAGGCCGCCGGCGGGGCCGTCCTGCCGGAGCTGCTGCTCGCCGCCGAGGCGCTCAACCCCGCCCACCACGCCCGGGCGAGCGAGCTCTTCGGCGCGCCGGTGGGCGGCTCGGGGGACGACGACACCGCGTGGGACGAACTGCTGCCGCCCGTCCCGGTGCCCGCCCCGCTCGGCGCACCGCTCGCCACGCCGGTCGAGGTCGCCGAGGAACTGGCCGTGCTGCTGGCCGCCGAACAGCCGGACGTCGCCGTCTTCGAGCGCGTCCTGGACGGCCTGGTCCGGCACGCCCACCGCGACCGGGCGGCGCTCGCCGTGGCGCTGGAGCCGGTGCTGCGGGTGAACCCGTGGCAGGACGTCGGCCGCTGGCGGGACTGCCGTCCCGGTGACGCGCTGTACCTCGCCACGGTGATCGCCGGCCGGGCCGACCCGCACCGGGGCGGCGGCCTCTTCCGCAGGAAGGGCCGCAACCCGCTGCACGGCACGCACAACACCGAGTACGGCAAGGTGCTGGCCGCCCGGATCCTCGAGGCCGCGGAGCGGGTCGCCGCCGACCGCCCGCCGTATCTGCTCGCCACGCCGACCGACGCCACCGGCGCGATCACCGCGACCGCGCTGGTCGAGCGGCTCGCGGGGTACGAGGCCGCCGGTGTCACGGCCGGGCCGGCCGACCTGGGCGCCGCGCTGCTGAGGGTCGCCCCGACGGCGGACCCGGCGGTGCGGGCGGCGGCCGGGCGGCTGACCTCTGCGGCCGGGCGGTGGGCGGCCGCCTGGCTGCGCGACGGCGGTCTGCCGGACCAGCCCTCGGAGCGGGTGCTCTTCGCGCCCGGCGCCGGCTCCTCGCACGCCGACCGCTACGCGGAGCGCTGGTGGGAGGAGGTCAAGCGGGTCGCGGTCGCCCAGCCGGGCAGCGCCGGGCCGGCCGGTCCGGCGCGCGAGCGGCTCCCCGCCGAGTTCCGGGCGCTGCTGGAGGGCACCGAGCCGAGCGTGGCCCGGGCCCGCCGGGTGAACGAGTGGCTCTGGGAGCCCACCGCGCACTGGGCCGCGATGCTGCCGCACCACCGCGAGGAGCTGGCCGCCCGCTGGCTGGACCGGATCGCCGACTGCGCCGACCGTGAGCGGCGCGGTGGCGCGCCGATGCTGGTGGTGCTCGCCGAGGCCGGCGGCCCGGCCGGGCTCGCCCTGCACCTCGCCCTCGGCTACGGCCTGGGCGCCCGCTACCCGGAGGACCGCGCCGCCGCCGTCGACGCCCTGCTCGTGCTCGCCGCCCGTGGTGACCTGGACGGCGCCATGCTCGGCCGCGAGCTGGGGGAGCTGGTGGCGCTCGGCGCGGTGAAGCCCACCCGCCTCGCCCAGGCCCTGACCGCTGCCGCCGACACCGGCGCCCACACCACCGTCTGGTCCGTGCTGGCCGCCGCCCTGCCGTCCCTCCTCGGCGGCGAGGCCCCGCGCGGCACCACCGACCTCGTCGCCCTCGCCGCCGACGCCGCCCGCCGCAGCGCCGCCCGCGGCCCGATCCCCGAAGTCACCGACACCGCCGCCCGCCCCGGCACCAGCCGCCTCCTGAAGGAAGCCCGCACCCTCCGGGACCTCCTCGCCACCCCCTGACCCACCCCCGCACACTCCCCCCTCGGGCGGGCCTGCGCGGCGCGCTCACCGGCCGGCCCGGTGGCCTCGTGTGTTCCGCCCCGGCGCCTCGGCCGCCGGGGCGGACTGCCCCGGGGGCGCGCTCCCGCGGACCGATGTTTGAGAACGGTCGTTCTTGACCGAGCGTTCCTTAACTCGTAGAGTCCTGGCCATGGGAAGACCACGCGCCTTCGACGAGGAGCAGGCTGTTCGGGCGGCGGCGGAGTTGTTCGCCGTGCGCGGGTACGAGGGGACCTCGGTGGACGATCTCGTCACCGGGCTCGGTGTGCACCGGGGGAGCCTCTACAAGGTGTTCGGGAGCAAGCGCGGGCTGTACCTCGCCGCGCTGCGCCGGCACCTCGACGAGGAGGTGCTGCCGCTCGCGGCGGCGCTGCGGGAGGCGGACGGGCTCGGCACGCTGCTGGCGCAGGCGGTCGCCGCGTTCGACGGCGGACCGGCCGCCGGGTTGCTGCTGTCGGCCGCCGTGGAGCGGGCCGGGAGCGATCCGGAGGTCGGCGCGCTGGTCGGCGAGGGGATGGCGGCGCTCGACGGCGCGGTCGAGGCGGTCGGCGGCGCCGGGAGCGGGACCTCCGGAGTCCTCGCCGCGACCGTCCTCGGCCTGCGGCTGCGGGCCCGGGCCGGTCTCGGCGGTCCGTCCGCCGACGCCGTCCTCGCCTTCGCCGGCCGCGTCGGCTGACCCCCGGCCGGCCCGGACACCTGCCGGTTCACACAGTCCATCAGTCAGTGGGAGGAAACAGTTCCATGGCCCGTGTCAGCATCACCGAGCACACCCTCGTCGTCGAGATCGACGGCCTCGACCGGCTCTGGGCGATCCGCAGCCGGATCGAGATACCGCTCGGCAACGTCCGGGGCGCGACCGTCGACCCCGGGATCTTCCGCGAGCCCAAGGGGATCAAGGTCGGTGGCACGCACTTCCCGGGGGTGATCACCGCCGGCACCTTCCGCTCGGGCGGCGAGTGGGTCTTCTGGGACGTCAAGAACCCGGCCAAGGCCGTGGTGATCGAACTCGCCGACGAGCGCTACAGCCGGCTGATCGTGGAGGTCGAGGACCCGCGTGCCACCGTCGACCTCGTCGAGCACGCCAAGCGGCCCGCCGCCTGACGGCGCGCCGGGACGTCGGGCGGCCCCTAGGGTGAACGGGACCCACCGCCGCGCCCCCCGACCGGAGCACCCGTGCTGCACCTTCGTCTGATCGTCCCCGTCGACCTGCGCGACACCGTGCTGACCTGCCTGGACGACTGCGTCGGCGTGACCCACGTGGTCCTGCTGCCCGACGCGGCCGTCCGGCCCGCCGGGGACGTCGTCCTGTGCGACGTGGCCCGCGAGTCGGCGGACGAGGTGCTGGCCGGGCTGCGCGCGACGGGGCTGCCCGACCGCGGCGCGATCGACGTCCAGGAGGTCGAACTGACGATCTCGGCCGCCGCCGACGAGGCCGAGCGGCTCGCCCCGGGCGAGGGCGCGGACGCGCTGGTGTGGGAGTCGGTCTCCGAGATCACCCACGAGGAGTCCACCCTCACCGGCGTCTACCTGGCCTTCCTCACCGTGGCGACCATGCTGGCCGCCTGCGGCGCGGTGCTGGACAGCGCGATCCTGGTGGTCGGGGCGATGGCGGTGGGGCCGGAGTTCGGGCCGCTCGCCGGTCTCTGCGTGGCCCTGGTGCAGCGGCGCGCGCGGCCCGCGCTGCGCTCCCTGAACGCGCTGGTCGCCGGTTTCGCGGTGGCGATGGCGCTGACCGTCGCGTTCTCGCTGCTGATGGACGGTCTCGGGCTGTTCAGCCACGAGCGGTTCGACGCGGCCCGGCCGAACACCTCGTTCATCTGGCAGCCGGACGCCACCTCCTTCGTGGTGGCGTTCCTCGCGGGCATCGCCGGGCTGCTCTCGCTGACCTCGGCCAAGGCCGGCATGCTGGTCGGCGTGGCGATCTCGGTGACCACGGTGCCCGCCGCCGCCAACGCGGCGGTCGCCCTCGGCTACGGGGACTTCCGGCAGTTCTGGGGCTCCAGCCTGCAACTGCTGCTGAACATGGCGGGGATCGTGCTGGCCGGGGTGCTCACCCTGCTGGTGCAGCAGGGCGCCTGGCGGCGCATCCGCGCCCGGGCCGCCGAGAGCCGCCGGTCCGCCGCGAGTCGCCGGTCCGCCTGAACGGCCGGATCCGCCTGTCCGCCTGGTCAGACCGGAACGCCGTCGCCCCCGGCCGCCGCCCGGGACCGCGAGCCGTCCGCCGCGGCCGGCGGCCCGTCCGGCACCACCAGCGCCGCGCCGTCCCGGGGTGGCGCGGCCACCGCCCGCCACCAGCGCCGCAGCGCGGGCGGCGCGGCCGGCTCGAAGGGCTTGCCGGGCCGCGGCACCGCCACCCGGGCACCCTGCGCCCGCGCGGCGGCGACCACCCGCTCGGCGGGCTCCTCCCACGGGTGCGGCGCGAGGTTGAAGGTGGCCCAGTGGATCGGCAGCAGCAGCTCGCCGCGCAGGTCGAGGTGGGCCCGCACGCCCTCCTCGGGCGTCATGTGCACATCGGGCCAGAAGTCGCTGTACGCGCCGACCTGCATCATCGTCGCGTCGAACGGGCCGAGCCGGCGGCCGATCTCGGCGAAGCCGGCGAAGTACCCGGTGTCCCCGCTGTGGAAGACGGTGCGCCCGCCGCCGGCCACCACCCAGGACGCCCAGAGGAACAGCGGGCTGGTGCGCGGACCGCGGCTGCAGTAGTGCCGGGCGGGGGTGGCGGTCAGGGTGAGGCCGGCCACCTCGGCCGACTCCCACCAGTCGAGTTCGACGATCCGGCCGGGCGGCACCCCCCAGTGCTCCAGGTGCGCCCCGACGCCGAGCGGGACGGCGAAGGCCGCGCCGGTGCCGATCAGCGCCCGGACGGTGTCCATGTCGAGGTGGTCGTAGTGGTCGTGGGAGACGACGACCAGGTCGACGGGGCCGAGTTCGGCGAGCGGCAGCGGCACCGGGTGGAGCCGCTTGGGTCCGGTCCACGAGAACGGGGAGCAGCGCTCGCCCCAGACCGGGTCGAACAGCACCCGGCGGCCGCCGATCTCGGCGAGCACCGTGGCGTGGCCGAGCCAGGTGAGCCGCAGGCCGGAGGCGGGCGGCTCGGCGAGGTCGGCGGGGAGCAGCCGGTGCAGCGGCACGGCGGCGGCCGGCAGCCGGCGGGCGCGGTCGGCCGCCAGCTGGGCCCGGGTGATCTCCAGCGGGCTGCGCGCGGAGACCAGCCGGCGGGTCGGAACGGGGTTGCGGAAGGCGCCGTCGGTGAACTGCGGCGAGCGGCGGATCCGGGCCAGCCGTTCGCCGCGCGGCTCGGCGCCGAAGGCGTCCGTGCGGACCCGGTGCCAGGCCGCCCGGGGCAGTCCCGCCAGGCCGGGGGACGCGCCGAGGGCGGCGGACAGGGCCGAGGACAGGCCGAGGGCGCGGGAGTACCACGGGGCGGCTGGGCGGGGCACGGCACCTCCAAGGACGGCAACGGATACCTGGCATGCCGGGGCGCGTACCGCCGACCGGCGCGCCGGTTCGGTACGACAACCATCTCGTCGGAGATTACTCGTGCTCGGCTCTCCGGACCCGGCGAGCGGCGGCCGCCGTCCGCCGACCAGGGGCCTTCCCCCGTGATCAGGCGTAGAAACGGGTGATCGTCTCGGCGACGCAGTGCGGCTTGGCGCTCTCCGCGCTGGTGATGGTGAAGCGGACCACCGCCTGCACGCCGCCCGGCACCTCGGTGGCGGAGACCAGCTCGGCCTTGGCCCGGATCGCCGTGCCGACCGGCAGCGGGGCGGGGAAGCGGACCTTCTCCGAGCCGTAGTTGAGGGCCATCCGCACGCCCTCGACGCCGTAGCACTCCTTGGCCAGCACCGGGATCATCGACATCGTGAGGTAGCCGTGCGCGATGGTCGAGCCGAACTGGCTCTCCTTCGCCCGCTGCGGGTCGACGTGGATCCACTGGTGGTCGCCGGTCGCCTCGGCGAACAGGTCGATCCGGGCCTGCTCGACGGTGTGCCACCGGCTGGTCCCCAGCTCGGTGCCGACGGCGGCGGTCAGCTCGGCGAGGGAGGCGAAGGTCGTCACAGGGCGCTCCTGGGGCAGGCGGGAGGGTCGGCGGTGCGGGTGCTGCTGGTGCTGCGAACTCCGCAGAGTATGCCTACTCGCCGGTCACCTGTCAGGGGTTCCCCGGAAGGCCGCCCGCCCGCGCTCGGGCGGCGGCCGTCAGGAGTGCGGGACCGGGCGTCCGGAGGGGCTCAGCCGGCGGCCGCTGATCAGTTCGGGCACCAGCGAGACGAACATCGGGTCCGGCTCGCCGACCCAGGGCCGCAGGCCGGAGCGCAGCGCGCGGCGGACCTGCTCCGGATCGCGCAGCACGTCCGCCCGGCCGTGCACCAGCACGCTCCAGCCGGTCCGGGTGACCGGGTCCAGCTGGTCGGCCTGGAAGGCGACCACGGTGCCGTCCAACCCGCGCGCGGTGGCGCTGCCCCGGCGCACGGCCAGCAGCAGGCGCCCGTCCGGCGCCACCTCGAAGGAGACCGGCAACACGGCCGGCAGCGCGTGCTCGGTGTACACCACCCGTCCGACGGGCACGGTGCTGAGCAGGCGCAGGCACGTGTCCGCGCCGAGTTCCTCCAGTTGGTCGTCACGGTCCATGGGTCCGATGGTCCCCCTCCCGGGAGCGGACCGACAGGGCCCATGGTCCCGGTGCGGCAGGGCCTTGCGGCACGCCTCCCGGCGCCCGCCGGAAGGCCGCGACGGTGCCCGGACGGTGCCCGACGGCGCCCGGGTGGTCGGCCGGACGTGGGATCCGGCCCCGGAACGCCGACCCGGAGTCCCGGTGGCGGCGGGGCGGGACGGTAGCCTGCCCGGCGGTGGCACCGGGGCACGCCGGGCGTGCCGGGGGCCGTACGGCGCCGCCGCAGCAGGCGGACGGCGCGCGGCAGGGCCGGGGCGGACGGCGCAGCGGACGGCGGAACGGTTCGGCGGCTCCGGGAGGCCGGGGCCGGGCAGGAGGGGGCGGTGCGGGTGGCAAGCGGGGTCGATCTGGTGGTCATCGGGGCGGACGGCGGGCCGGACCGCGCCTTCGGGGCGTCCGCGCAGGCGGCCGGGGGCGCCCGGTTACTGGCCGAGGTGCTGCCGGGGATGTGCTTCGACGCGGGCGCGGCCGGCAGCCGGGTCGCCGTGGTGGACCCGCGCGCGGACGCCAACACCATGCTCACCGCCGTCCGGGAGGCGGCCGCCCGTCCGGGGCGCTGGCTGCTGGTCTGCCTGGTGGGCCAGTTGGTGGCCGACCCGCGCGGGCGCCGGCTCGCCCTGGTGACGGCGGGCTCCACCGCCGACAACGCCTACCGGCGCGGTCTGGCCTGGGACTGGGTGGTCAGTGCGATGGTGCACGGCGACCAGGAGGAGGCGCTGCTGCTGGTCGACGCGGTGGCCGACAAGGACACCTGGGCGGCGCTGGAGCGCGGCGGCGGCGAGGACGGCGCGGGCGAACTGCTCAGCTACCCGCGGGTCCCGCTCTGGGGGCGGATCGGCCGCCACGCGCCGGGCCGCTACACCCCGGGCAGACGCGGCCGGGACGCCGTCCTGCCGGGCGGCCCCGGCTCGTTCAGCCAGGCGCTCACCACCGTGCTCCGTCAGGGCGTCCCGGGCGCGCCCGCAGCCGTCGGACCGCACGAGCTGCAGCCGGCCGTCGGCGCCCTGCTCGACGGCGGCGCCCCGCACGACGGCACCGGCGCCGGTGCGCCGTCGAACCAGCACGACGCGCCGGGTGTGCGCCTGCTCGTTCCGCCGGAGGGCGGGCGCCTTCTGATGCGCAATCGGGCGGCGGTTCGGGGCGCATTGGCCGGATTGTCGCTTTCCGAGGAACTGTTGGCCCTTCTGTGGCGGGAAAACACACCGACGGATCCGCCTTCCGCGTAAGGTCAGGAAGCCCGAGGTGTTGCCGTGAAGGCCCGGTTTGGCGAAGAATCGATGTTCGCGGGAGAGCGCCGGCGGGACGGCGGAATTCTTCTGGCGACCCCGGACCACACCCGGGGTCGGCTGCGACGAGGTGGGGCGATGCGGCAGCGCGGAATTGTGTTGCGCCCTGGGGCCGTTGGGGCCGGTGGGCTGGTTCTGGCGTTGCTGCTGGGCGGCTGCGCGGGCAGCGGGTCCGGTGGTTCCACCGATCGGTTGGGGACGAATGCGCCCACGGTTGCGGGGGTGACGGCGGTCCCTCCTTCGGGTGGTTCCGCAAACGTCGGGAACGCGCCGACCGACGGGCCCGAAGGGGCCGCCGCGAGAGCGGCCCTGAGCGCCTATCAGGACTGGTGGCAGGCGCAGACGGAGGCGTTCGGGAGGGCCGATTCGGACGGTTCCAGATTCGAGATCTTCGCCTCGGGCAAGGCGCTGACCGAAGCCCTGGTGAATCTCCGTCAGCTGCACGAGGCGAAACTGGTGATGACGGGTGAGCCGCGGAATTCCGCGGTGGTGAAGTCCCTCGACCTGACCGCCGATCCGCACACCGCCGTGATCGAGGACTGCCTGGACGTGTCCGGGTGGCACCAGGCGGACGCCGCCACGCTCGCGGTGAAGGATCCGCCTGACCGGCTCAACCGGTACGTGGCGACCGTTTCCCTGCGACTGTTCCAGACGCGCTGGCTGATCAACGAGTTCAAGCGGGAGGTGGGACGCACATGCTGAAACCGGTACGGCGATTGGTGATCGGCACGCCGCTGTTCGCCGGATTACTCCTGGCTCCGACGGGCACCGCGGCGGCCGATCCTCCCAACCCCACGGGGGGCGCGACGCACTGCGAGATCACCGTCATCTGCAACGACGGGGGCCAGCACGGGAGCACGCCACCTCCTTCCGGCGGCGGTGGCGGAGGAGGGGGTGGGGGCACCTCGGGGCCGCAGCTCTGTGTTTGGAACGGTCAGGTCCTCGCCTGCAACGACCCGGAGCTGGGCTGGTTCAGCGCCAGCAGCGGCTGCTACTACCGGGCCCTCAACCCGCAGCCCCCGGCCGGGGATCGGAGCTGGGAGGGACATGACCCCAAGGACGGGACGGTCTACAACGTGACCTGCCGTTCCTCGGACGGTTCGATCACTCCGACCGAGTCGAAGTTCCTCGCCCAGGCGCCCGTTCCCGCACCGCCGGACCCGCGGGCCGAGGCCGACCGGTACGTCCACCAGAAGATGTACTTCCAGCCCCCGGTGCTCGGGTTCGCGCCCAAGAAGGACCCGGTGGTGGGAGGGAACGTCTGGCTCTGGCTGGAGGACCCGAAGAAGCCGGCCACGGACGTGCTGGACCTGGGCACTCTCAAGGTGACGGTCACCCCCCGGGTGGCCTCGGTGAAGTGGGACCTCGGCGACGGCACCAAGGTGACCTGCAAGGGAGAGGCCGCGGTCGGCACCCCGTATGACGTCAAGTACGGCGCAGCCCCGTCGCCCACCTGCGGCCACGTCTTCAAGACCGGCTCCGGTACGAAGAAGAACGGCCTGTTCACCGGCAATGTCGAGGTCGTGTGGATGAACGACGTGAAGGTGTCCGACGGCACGAAGGTCGACCCGATCGAGATCCGGGTCCACGTGGACCAGGTCAGCTTCCGGGTCGCCGAGGTCCAGGTCCTCAACTAGCCCGCCCGCCGACCACGGCGGCACGCACAGCAAACCCCGACGAACGATGCAGGAAGGCCGAAGCCCGGTGGAGAACCGTACAGTTGCCACGCCCGGCCCCGGCGCGACCGCCACGGCGAGCGCGGGCGCCGCCGCGTCCGCCCCCGCGGCCGTGCCGGAGCAGCGGCGCGGGGCGCCCCGCACCCCCGGGCGGACGCTCGGCGCGCGGCGCCGGCGCCCCGCCGTGCTGGCGATGGCGGTGGCCCTGATAGCCGCCGGCGGGCTGGGCGGCGCGGTGCTGTACAACAGCACCGGCCAGCGGGTCGCGGTGCTGGCGCTGGCCCGGGACGTGCCGTGGGGCCAGGCGCTGACCGAGGCCGACCTGGTGGTCGTCCGGATCGCCAGCGACCCGGCGCTCAAGCCGCTGGACGCCGCCGACCGGGCGAGCGCGGTCGGGATGCGGGCCACCACCGACCTCCACCGGGGCGGGCTGCTGACCAAGGCGGACCTCGCGCAGTCGCTCGTCCTGAAGCCCGGTCAGCTGCTGGTCGGCGTCTCGGCCCGGCGCACCCAGCTGCCGGCCACCCGGCTGCAGCCCGGGCAGCCGGTGATCGTCGTCTACACCCCGGACGGCGCGCGGTCCGAGTCGCTCGCCGCCACCGTCTACGCGGTCGGCCGGGTGGACCCCGACGGCAGCCAGGTCTTCGACGCCGTCGTCGACCAGGCGGAGGCGGGCAAGCTCGCCGCCTGGGTGTCCACCGGGCGGATCCAGGTGGTGGTGGCCCCGCGCGCGGCGGCCGGCACGCCCGCCGCCGGGGCCTCCGCCCCGGGCGCCCCGGCCACCGGGGCGGCGGCGTCCGGCGCCCCGGTGGCCGGCGCCCCTGCCTCCGGTGCGCAGTCCACCACCGCGCGCCCCGCCGCGTCCGGCGCGCCCGCGGCCCCCGCCGCGTCCGGCGCCCCGGCCGGGGCGGGTGGGAACTGACATGGCCGTCATCGCGGTGGTCGGCGCTCCGGGGGCACCCGGCGCGACCACGACGGCGCTGGCGCTGCTGCTGGCCTGGCCGCTGCGGCCCGGCCGCCGCATCCTGCTCGTCGAGTGCGACCCGGACGGCGGCGCCGTGCTGGCCGGCGCCCTGGAGGGCCGGGTGGAGGCGGTTTACGGGCTGCGCAACCTCGCCGTCGCCGACCGGCGCGGGCTGCTCGCCCAGGCCATCTGGGAGCAGCTGATCGACATCTCGCCGGAGGGCAACGGCGAACGCCTGCTGCTGCCCGGCCTCACCGACTCCACCCAGGCGCCCGGCCTCGCCTACACCTGGGAGCCGCTGATGGAGGTGCTGCACGGGCTGGAGCCGCACGGCTACGACGTGATCCTCGACCTCGGCCGCTCCGGCGCGACCGGTACCAGCGCGGTGCTGGCCCGCCGGGCCGACGTGGTGGCCGCCACGGTGCGCACCACCCTGCGCGGGCTGAGCGCCGTGCGGCCCCGGCTGACCCTGCTGGCCGAGGACCTCGCCACGGCCGGCACCGGCGCGGACGCGCTGGGCCTGCTGCTGATCGCCGAGGGGCCGTACTCGGGGGCCGAGGTGTCCCGGGAGTTCGGGCTGCCGGTGCTCGGGCTGCTGCCGCACGCGCAGCGCACCGCCCGGGTGCTGTCGGACGGCGGGGACGTCACCGACCGGCGGTTCGTCCGCTCGGAGCTGATGCGCACCGCGCGCTCGGCTGCGGACGAGATCCAGTTGGCGGTCCGCCGGCGGCGCCAGCGGCTCGCGCCCGCCCCGGTCCAGCCGGCGCAGCTCGCGGCGGGGGCGCCGACGCCGCCGACCCCGGTGCCGGCCCCGGGGCCGGTCGCCGCGTCCGCGCCGCAGCCGGACGCGGCGGGGTACGACTACGCCCGCCCCGCGCCGGGCGCCGTCCCGCAGCCCGCGCCGCCGGGGCAGCAGGGCCAGCCGGTCCAGCCGGGTCAGCAGGTCCCGCCGCCGCAGTCGGCCCAGCCGTACGGGTCGTCCCAGGCGTACCACCAGCCCCAGCCGCACTACCCGCAGCACCAGCAGCACCAGCAGCCGTACGGCCCGGTGCCGCCGGTGATCACCACCGGTCCGGTGGCGCCGCTCGCCGGGCTGGCGCCGCAGCCCGCCGCGCCCGCGCCGTTCCCCGGGCACGGCGGCCCGCCGCAGCCGGCGGCGCCGTACCCGGGGCAGCCCTACCCGGGCGCCGAGGCGACCGCCGCCCAGCCGTACCCGGGACAGCCCCACGCCGGGCAGCCCCACACAGGACAGCCCCAGGCCGGACAGCCCCAGGCCGGACCGCCCCACCCCGGGCAGCCGTACCCGGGGGCCCAAGCCCACCACGAGCCCGTCGACGGGGAGGTGCTCCGTGCGCGGTAGCCCGCTGCACCAGCAGCCCGCGACCGACCCGGCGGCGCTGCCCTGGGCGACGCCGCTGCCCGGTCCGGTCCATCCGGTGGCACCCGGCCGGGTCGCCCCGGCCGACCAGCCGCAGCCGCAGGCCGCCCAGGTCTACGCCCAGCCCCAGGCCCCGGCCGGCCACGCCGTGCCGACCGTCGCGCCCACCGCCGTCCCCTCCGCGCTGCCCTCGCTCGACCTGCGCGGCGCCGGCACCCGCCCGGCCGTCGACCCGCAGGTCGCGCGCGAGATCAAGCGCCAGGTCGCCGCCGAACTGCACCAGCAGATCACCCGGCTGACCGCCGGCTCCGGCACCGAGCCGGACCGCGCCACCCGTCGCCAGCGCGGCCGCGCGCTGATCGAGGAGGCCGTGGCCCGCTGGTCCGACGCCTACGCCCAGACCCACGGCATCCCGCCGACCAGGGAGCAGGACCGCGCGCTCGCCGAGGCCGTCTTCGACCTGCTGTTCCGGGCCGGTCGGCTGCAGCCCTACCTCGACGACCCGGAGATCGAGAACATCCTGATCAACGGCTGCGACGACGTCTGGGTCTCCCGGGTCCACCAGCCGCTGCGCCAGGTCCCGCCGGTCGCCGACAGCGACGCCGAACTCGTCGAACTGCTCCAGGACCTGGCCCGCCAGCACGGCGGCGGCGAGCGCACCCTGTCCACCGCCAGCCCGACCCTCGCCCTGCGCCTGGAGGGCGGCATGCGCCTCCAGGCGCTCACCGAGGTCACCCCGCGCCCGTACGTGGCGATCCGCCGGCACCGGGTGGCCTCGGCGACGCTGCCCGAGATGGTCCGCCTCGGCACCCTGGACACCACCCTCGCCGCCTTCCTGGCCTCGGCCATCCGGGCCCGGAAGAACGTGATGATCACCGGCACCCAGGGCGTCGGCAAGACCAGCCTGCTGCGCGCGATGGCCGCCGAGATCCCGCCGGACGAGCGGATCGGCACCCTGGAGTCGGAGTTCGAGCTCTGGCTGCACACCCTCGGCCACCTGCGCCAGGTCGTCCCGATGGAGGCCCGCGAGGGCAACGGCGAACGGGTGGACGGCCGTTCGGCGGGCGAGCTGACCATCGGCGACCTCATCCCGGCCGCGCTGCGGATGACGCTCTCGCGCATCATCGTCGGCGAGGTCCGCTCCGGCGAGGTCGTCCCGATGCTGCGCGTCATGACCAACGGCGAGGGCGGCTCGATGTGCACCCTGCACGCGCGCGGCCCGCACATGGTCGTCGACCGCATCGCCGAACTCTGCCTGGAGTACGGCTCGCACATGACCGACGCGCTCGCCTACCGGCTCACCGCCAACGCGGTCGACCTCATCGTGCACGTGGCGATGGTCGACGAGACGCACGTCGGCGGACGCCGGCACCGCTTCGTCTCGCACGTCCTGGAGGTCGCCGGTCTCGGGGAGAGCGGCCGGCCCGCGCTGAACACCGTGTTCGGGCCGCGACCCGACCTCGGCGAGCCGCGCGCCGTCCCGCACACCCCGCCGCAGTGCCTGGACGACCTGCGCCGGGCCGGCTTCGACGCCGCGCTGCTCGGCTCCCGGTACGGCAGCTGGGCCGCACCGCTGCAGCTCCGGATCGGCGGTGGCGCCCGATGATGCCGCTCTTCGTCCTCTGCGGGCTGGCCCTCACGGCCGGCCTGGTCGCCCTGGCGGTCTGGGCGCGCGGCAGCGACCCGGCCGGGGAGGAGGAGGCCCACGAGCCCAACCCGCTGGCCTCCCGGCTGCACGTGTTCTGGTACGGCGCGCCCGGCACCGCCTCGCACCGGGTCGCCCGGCTGCGCCGCGTCCAGGTGCCGCTCGCGCTGATCGGGGCGCCGCTCGCCTGGCTGTTCACCAGCATCCCGCTGACCGTGCTGCTGGTGCCGCTGGGGGTGTTCGGCCTGCCCTGGCTGTTCGACGCCACCCGCTCGGACACCGACCGGATCGAGCGCCTGGAGGCGCTGTCCGAGTGGACCCAGCGGATCGCCGACGTGCTGCTGCTCGGCGTCGGCCTCAACCAGGCCATCGTGACCAGCCGGCGCACCGCGCCCGCCGCGATCGAGGCCGAGGTCGGCGAGCTGGCCGCCCGGCTGCAGGCCCGCTGGCGGCCGGAGGAGGCCCTGCGCCTGTTCGCCGACAGTATGGCCGACGCCACCGCGGACAAGGTGCTGGCCGCGCTGCTGCTGCGGGCCGGGGACAGCGGGCCGGGCCTGGCCAGGGCGCTGGCCGACATGGCCGACTCGGTGCGCGAGGAGGTCCGCCAGCGGCGCACCATCGAGGCCGACCGGGCCAAGCACCGCACCACCATCCGCTGGCTGGTCGGCATCATCCTGTTCGTCGTGGTGGTGGGCTCGTTCAACACCGAGTACACCCGCCCGTACAGCACCGCGCTCGGGCAGATCGTGCTCGGCATGGTCTGTGCGCTGTTCGTCGCGGTGATCGCCTGGATGCGGGCGCTGGCCTCGTACCCGCCGGTGCCGCGGCTGCTGGAGCCGGACCGGCGCAGCCGTCCCGGCCGGTCGCTGCGGCGTCGGCGCGGCGCGGGCGGCGCGCAGGGCACGGACGATGCGGGCGACGCGCCCGATCCCGGCGCCGCGGCCGGGGCCGACAGCGGCGCGCGGCTGCTCGGGGAGGCGCGATGATCTCCCCGTGGTCCGTACTGGCCGGTGCCGTGGCGGCCGGCGGCGTCGCCATGCTGATCGCCGAACTCCGGCCCGCGCCGCCCGACCTGGGCCAGGCCCTGGACCGGCTGCACCGCTCCCCGGCCGACCGCACCCCCGACCCGGACGAGCGGCCGCGCTGGTTCGACCGGATCGGCGAGCGCTCCGTCCGCCTGCGCGGGGTGCGAGTTCCCGAGCGGGAACTCGCCCTGATCGGCCGCACCCCGGCCCGGTTCATGGCGCACAAGCTGCTGTTCGCCCTGCTCGGCCTGGTGCTGCCGCCCTACCTGGTGGTGGCGGCGCTGCTGATGGACGTCAACCTGCCGTTCGCGCTCCCGCTGGTGGTCGGGCCGCTGCTGGCCGCGATGCTCTGGTTCGTCCCGGACGCGATCGTGCGCGGCGAGGCCAAGGAGGCGCGGGTCGAGTACCTGCACGGCATCGCCGCCTACCTGGAGCTGGTCGCGATGGAGCGGGCCGCCGACCTCGGCCCGGCCGAGGCGCTGCGCCGCGCCGCCGCGGTCGGGCGGGGTGCGGTGTTCCTCCGGATCCGCGACGCGCTGGACCGGGCGGCCACCGACCGGCTGCCGCCGTGGGCCGGACTGGACGCGCTGGCCGTGGAGCTGGGTCTGACCCCGCTCCAGGACCTCGCCGACATCATGCGGATCTCCGGCACCGACGGGGCCGCCGTCTACGACACGCTGCGGGCCCGGGCCAAGGGCCTCCGCGGCGAGCTGATGGCCGAGGACCTGGCCCGGGCCAACGCCGACAGCGAGCGGATGGTCGCGCCGGGCTCCGCCCTGACGATGCTGATGACCGTTCTGATCATCTTTCCCGCGCTCTACAAGATGCTCAACTGATCAGCACCACCGCGGAGGCCGAAACCTCCGTCACCACACCACATCCCTGGGAGCACTCTGATGAACGCTCATCTCAAAGCACTGATCGGACGATTGGCCGGCGCGACCCTGCTGCCCATTCAGCTCGCCCTGCTGCTGTTCCACATCCGGATGGGCCGGGCCAGGGCCGCCCGGGCCCGCGGCGACAAGGGCGCCATCAGCATCGAACTGGCGCTCGCCGTCATCGCGCTGGTGTTCATCGCGGGTCTGGTGACGTTCGCGCTGGTGGGCCTCAAGGACAGGGTCGTCGGCAAGGTCAACGAGGACCCGGACTACCACGGGGAGAACGGCCCCAAGTGACCCGCCGTCGTCGCCTCCGCCGTTCCGACCGGGGGTCGATGAGCCTGAGCCTGGCCATCGTCTTCCCGGTCGTCCTGCTCCTGGTCCTGGCCGTCGCCCAGACCGGGCTGTGGTGGTACCAGCGCCAACTCGCGCTCAGCGCTGCCCGCGAGGGCGTCGACGCGGGGCGGATCCAGGGGAACCGGAGCGACGAGCAGAAGAACGAGGCGGCGCGCCGGCAGGCGGACGACTTCCTCAACCGGCAGGGCAGCCGGGAGCACCGGGTCGTCACGGACGGCAGTTCGCCGGAGCTGATCCGGGTGACCGTCGAGGTGAAGGCGCCGGTGATCGTGCCGTTCATCACGTCGCCGACCGTCACCCAGTTCGCCGAGGCACCGCGCGAGCGCTTCGTCCCGCCGGAGGTGGTGGGGCCGTGAGCGCTCGGGTGCGGTGCCGGTCCGCGCGGCCGGCCGGGTGGGTGCGGCGGTTCGCCGCGCGCCTGCCCGGCCGGTCGGCGCGCGGGCGCGACGGCGGCAGCGCCGCGATCGAGGCGGCGATCGTCGCGCCCGCCGTGGTCGCGCTGATCCTGGTCGCGGTCGCGGCGGGCCGGGTGCAGACCGCCGCCGGCACGGTGGAGGCGGCGGCCCGCTCCGCCGCCCGGACGGCCTCGCTGGCGCGCAGCGCCGACGGGATGGACGGCGTGGCGAAGAAGGCCGCCGAGGACGCCATGCAGCAGCAGGGTGTGCACTGCCGGAGCAGCGAGGTGGAGGTCCGGCACGGCGAACTGGTCAGCCACGGGACGACGCTGGCGACGGTCGAGGTGACGGTGCGGTGCGAGGTGGGTCTCGGCGACCTGGTCGGCGGGCCGAGCGTGCCGCTGTCGAAGACCCTCACCGGCCGGTTCGTCTCGGTGGTCGACCGGTACCGCGGGCGGTGAGCCGGCCGGTGGGTGATGATGTGTCAGGTCGTGGGTCGGGTGGTGACGGGGTTGTGAGGACGAGCGGGCCGGACGGGGATTGGGGAGCCGTCGGGCGGGGGAGACGCATGCGGAGGGCGCCCTGGGGAGGGCGGACGGACCGGTGGGGAGGGAAGGCCATGGCACGCGGACGCGCGGTGCGGCAACTGCGCCGCGCCCGGCTCGGCGGGCCGTTCGGCGCACGCACCGACCGGGGCGCGCTGTCGATCTTCGTCGCCATGTGCGCGGGCTACGTGGTGCTGGTCATCGCCCTGGTCATCGACGCCGGCGGCAAGCTGCGGCTGGCGGAGCGGGTGGACGGCTACGCCCAGGAGGCCGCCCGGGTGGGCGGTCAGCAGCTCGACGAGGCGGCCCTGTTGCAGGGCGAGGGTTACAAGGTGAAGCGGGCGTACGTCGAGGAGGCGGCCAACAGCTACCTCAAGCTGTTCGGCCTGAACGCCTACAAGGTGGAGTTCTTGGACGACGGCGCCACCGTCGTGATCACGGTGCGGGCCGAGTTCCGCCCCATCATGCTGGGCGACCTCGGGTTGGTGAAGGTCACGGGCAAGGGGAGCGCCACCCTCGTCCACGGAGTCAAGGAAGCGGAGACCGACTGATGGCCGCGCCACGCGTCAAGGACCAGACCCGTGCCGGGCGTCCGGCCCGGGGTGTGCCCACCACCACCCCCGCGTCCGGCCGTCGGCCGGCGCCGCAGCCGTCCCACCGGGCGGGCGGCGGCGGGCGCGGCCGGGGTGGCGCCGTGCTCGCCGCGCTCGCGGCGCTGATCACCCTGCTCGGACTGCTCGTCGGCGTCCCCGCGCTGCTGCTCTACGGCACCCGCGCGGTGGCCGACATGGGCGAGCTCGCCCCCGACGGCCTCGGCGCGCTGCTGACCAGCCCCGACGACGGGCGGCTGTTCCTGTGGCTGCTGGTGGTGGTCGGCTGGGTCGGCTGGGCCTGCTTCGCGTTCTCCGTGCTGCTGGAGATCCCGGCGCAGCTGCGCGGCCGGGTGGCCCGGCGGATCCCGGCCTTCGGCTGGAGCCAGCGGGCCGCGGCCGGCCTGGTCGGCGCGGTGATCGCGCTGCTGCCGGTGGCCGGCGGGGCCTTCGCCGCCACGGCCGAGCACGCCCCGGCGCCCGCCGCCGCGGCGGCCTCGGTGACGGCCGGCCCGCAGCGCGCCGCCCTGCCCGCCGCGCAGGCGGCGCCGTCGGCGGCGCCCGGCGCCGAGCAGCAGGCCTCCTACACCGTGCGGGACAGCCGTCCCGCCGACAGTCTCTGGACCATCGCCGAGCGCCAACTGGGCTCGGGGGAGCGGTGGGTGGAGATCGCCAAGCTCAACGACGGCCGGGCGATGGACGATTCGGGCACCCGCTTCGACGCGGACCGGCCGATCCAGCCCGGGTGGACCCTGCTGATGCCGGCCGACGCCAAGCCCGACGAGGCCAAGGCCGCCACCCCCGCGCCCGCGCCGGCTCCCGCGCAGGCCGGGACACCGCAGAGCGCCCAGGCCGGCGGCACCGTCACGGTCCAGGACGGCGACAGCCTGTCCGCCATCGCCGAGCGGGCGCTGGGGGACGCCGAGGCGTGGCCCCGGCTGTTCGAGGCCAACAAGGGCGCACAGGCACCGGACGGGGAGCGGCTCACCGACCCGAACGTCGTGGTGCCGGGCATGGTCCTCACCGTTCCCGGCGCGGCCGCGCAGGCGCCGGCGCCCGCCCCCGACCAGGCGCCCGCGCCGGCCGCCGAGCCCGCCCCGGCTCCGACCCCGCCGCCGCCCGCACCGGGCACCCAGGCGCCCTCCGCGCCGGCCGCCAAGACGCCCGCCGCGCAGCCGCCCGCCGCCGAGGCGCCGGCCCCGGCCGAGGCCCCGGCGTCCGCGCCCGCCCAGGCCCAGCCGCCCGCGCCGCAGGCCGACGCGCAGGCGCCCGCCGCCCACGCCGAGCAGGCCCCGGACGACGACTACACGGTGGCCCTCGCCGCCTCCACCGTCGGCGTGCTGCTCGCCGCGATCATGGTCGGCGCCGTCGCCCGTAAGCGCGGCGGCCAGCTGCGCCTGCGCCGCCCGCTGCAGCGCATCGCCCTGCCCGCCGCCCCCGCCGCCGCCTTCGAGGCCGAGCTGAAGGCCCGCCAGGACGACGCCGGCCTCGACCTGCTCGACCGCGCCCTGCGCAGCATGGCCCGCAACACCGTGCGCGGCGGCAAGCGGCTGCCCGCGATCGTCGCCGCCCGGATCACCCCCGGCCGCACGATCGAACTCCACCTCTCCGGGGCCGCCGCCCCCATCGCGCCGTTCCGCGCCGCCCACGCGCCCAACATCTGGTGGTGCGCCGCCGACTCCGACGGCCTGCTCTCCCCGTCCCAGGCCCGCAAGACCGCCGCCCCCTACCCGGCGCTGGTCACCCTCGGCTCCGCCGCCGACGGCTCCGTGGTCCTCGCCGACCTGGAGACCGTCCGGCTGCTGCACCTGTCCGGCCACCCGGACGACGCCCGCGACGTGCTGCGCACCCTCGCCCTCGAACTCGCCCACAGCCCGCTCGCCGACCGCCTCCACCTGCACCTGGTCGACCTCGCCGAGGAGGTGCCGATCAGCGGCCCCGCCGCCGAGCGGATCCACCGCCACACCACCCTGGAGGCCGCGCTCGCCGCCCTCGGACCGCGCACCGCCAAGGCCCGCGCGACGCTGGTGGCCGCCGAGGCCGCCAGCCCCCGCGAGGCCCGCAGCCGCGGCCTGGCCGACGAGTCCTGGGTCCCCGAGATCGTGCTCTGCGCCCACCAGCCCGGCGGGGAGGTGCCGGCCGAGCTCGGCCGACTGCTCGACGCCCGCCCGCGCACCTGCGTCGCCGTGATCACCCGGGCGCCCGAGCGCGGCACCGGCCCGGTCGCCCGCTGGACCCTCCCGGCCACCGGCCAGGCCGTCATCCCCGGCCTGCACCTCACCCTGGAGCTCCAGCGGCTGACCACCGGCCAGTACGAGCAGGTCACCGAGCTGCTGCGGACCGCCGACGACATCACCCAGCACCCCGCCCCCGCCTGGACCCTGGACGGCGAGGAACTGGAGCCGGCCGACCTGCCGGTGCCGGTGCTCGCGGGCGTCGGCGCCGCCGGCGGCCCGGGCGCGGACGGCCCGGCGGCCTTCTCGCTCGCCGCGCTGGAGGCGCTGGACGCCGCGGACGATCCGGACGAGGACACCGACAGCGGCCCGGGGGCGGCCGGGCCGCGCCTGCTGGCCCGGGTGATCGGCACGGGCGTCAGCCCGTTCGCCGGCACCGACCCGGTGGCGCCGATCCCGGCCGCCGCCGGACCGGCCGCGCTGCCGGCTCCGCGGCACCTCATCAACGGCCTCGGGCGTCAGGTCGGCGCCTCCGCCGTGCCGACCGGCCCGGCCGCCGCGTTCCCGGTCGCCCCGGCGACCGGGGAGCCGGCGGTGGAGGGCTCCGGCACCGACACCGGTTCCGGTTCCGGCTCCGACTCCGGTGATGGGGACGAGACGACGCAGAACCTCGGCCTGCCGGGCGCCGTCGCGCCCGTCGCGCCCGTCCAACCGGTGGCCGCGGTGCCCGCGCTCGGCGCCGCGCCCGTCCCGACCGCCGTCCCCGAGCCGGCCCCCGTTCCCGAGACCGCTCCTGCCCCGGCCCCCGCTCCGGTGCCCGAGCCGGTGCCGACGCACGACCCGGCCCCGGCGCCGCCCGCGGCCGCCGACCCGCGCGTCCCCGCCCGCCCCGAGCCCGGCCCGGCCGCGTCCGCCCCGGTCGCCCGCACCACCCCCGGCCGCAGCGACAGCGACGACCTGCTCGCCATCCTCCGCTCCCCGGAGGCGCACGCCACCCGCAGCACCCCCCGGATCCGCCTGCTCGGCCCGGTCGACGTCGCCGGCACCGGCGGCAGCGCCGAACCCGGTGCGGTCCTCCGGCTCACCGAGCTCGCCGCCTACCTGGTGCTGCGCCCCGGCGCCGACCACCTCGCCCTCGACCACGACCTCCACCCCGGCGCGGCCCACCTGGACCCGCACCCCACCACCCCGGACGCCCGCGGTCCGCTGCCCGACAAGCTCGCCGACCTGGCCGCCTGGCTGGGCAACGCCCCGGACGGCCGGCCGTTCCTGGCCACCGACTCGACCGAGGGCTACACCTTCGCGCCCGCCGTCACCTGCGACTGGGACGAGTTCCGCAGCCTCTACCGGCGCGGCATGCGCAGCACCAGCGCCACCGCCGACGCGGCCCTCGCCCACGCCCTCGCCCTGGTCCGCGGCGCCCCGTTCGCCGAGGCCCCGCCCGCCGCCTTCGGCTGGGCCGAGAGCGAGCGGCAGGACATGATCGCCGCGATCGTCGACACCGCCCACGAACTCGCCGCCCGCCGCCTCCAGTACGGCGACCACCGCAGCGCCGAGGCCGCCGTCTTCCGCGGCCTCGCCGTCGCCCCGGACGTCGAACTCCTCCACCGCGACCTCTTCTACGCCTACGCCTCCGCCGGCGCCCGCGACCAGCTCCTGCGCGCCGTCAACCGCCTCGACGCCCTCAGCCGCCGCACCGGCCGCGACCTGGACGCCGACACCGTCGCCCTCCTCCGCGACCTCCTCGCCGGCTCCTGACCCCGCCCCCGGAGTAGGAAGTCGGCCCAGCCGACTTCCTACTCCACCACCACCCCGCCTGCTGGAGCGGAAAGTCGGCCTGGTCGACTTCCAGGGCGTCCTGGCTCGCCACCGCTTTGTCCGGCCTGTTGGAGTGGGTTGTCGGCTCGGCCGATCTCCCGGCTTCTGGTCCACCTCCATCCCGCGCGGCAGCCCTGCCTGTTGGAGGTCGGCTTGGCCGAATTCCCGCTCCGACAGGCGGGGCGGCCTCTGCTCGCTCGGTGGGGTACCCGGGGCATGTGGGGTCCGGTGTCGCTGTGCCCCTCCGGGCACTTCGGTGGGCGCGGTGCGGTGGGTGATTGCCTGTTGGGGAGAAGCTCGGAGCCTGGCTTCGGGGCTGTTGCGTGGTGGTCACTCGGAGGGGCGGGGCGGCGGGGGGCGCGCAAGGTCGACCCGGCCTGGATCGGGTGTGGCGGGATCTCGTAGGGTGGCGCACACCGGTGTGGTGACAGGCACCACGCGGGGTACGAGGCAGCAGAACGCCGCTGGGCGGCGGGGCGGGGCGGTGACCTGGAGATGGCGGAGACGAGGGCGGTCCCCGGAGGTCCCGAGCCCGTGCCGGACGCGGGTCCCCGGGACGCCGTGCCGCCGCCGTCCGCGCGCAACGCCTACGAGGAGCACCCGCCCGGCCCGGCTGCCCTGTACGAGCCCCCCGGCCCGGTACCCGGACCGCCCGCGGCGCCCACCGGATGGACCGTCACCGGCATGCCGGCCATGGGCGCCGCCCTCGGAACCCCGCCCGGCGCCACCCCCGCGCACGGCCTGCCCGGCATCGGCGGGCTGGCCGGCGGGCCGCGCGGCCGGATCCTGGTCGTCGAGGGCGGCTACGGCACGTCCGGCCGCCGCACCTGGGGTCGTGGCGGAGCGGCGCAGGCACCGGTGCTGTCCGCGATGCTCGCCGCCGTCTCGCCGCAGGTGCTGCTCGCCGCCGACGCGGTGGACGCCGTCCACCTGCCCGGCGCCAGCGACCCGCACACCGTCCTCGCCCACCTGCGCGCCGCCGCCCGTCACCCCGGGCCGCTGCTGGTCCACCTCGGCGGCCACCTGCTCGCCGACAAGCGCGGCGGCCAGCTCCACCTCACCCTGCGGGACTCCAAGCCCGGCAGCATCCGCCAGGACGGCCTCGCCTGGCAGGCGATCGCGGGCGAACTGCGGCACCGCCCGGCGGACTGGCAGACCCTGGTCATCGCCGACCTGAGTGCCGATCAGAACGCCTGGCCGCTGCTCCAGGGCACCGTCTCGCCGCTCGGCGAGGGCCTGCCGCTGTGGGCGGTGATCAGCCCCGATCCGGAGCAGATCGGCACCTTCACCCGCGCGCTGATCGAGGCCCTGCACGGTGGACGCCCGGGCGCCGAGGCGGTCCTGGCTCCGGAGCAGCTGCGCCAGCAGGTGTACTCGGTGCTCCGCCCCGACGTGATCGTGCTCAGTACTCACGCGCCGGACCGCCCGGTGTTCCGCAACACCGCCCGGCGCGGCGACGGCCCGCTCGTCGACGCCGTTCCGTACGAGGGGCCGAGCCCGGCGGCCATGCTGCCCCGCCCGGCCGCGGCCTCCGCCGAGGAGGAGGCCGCCTGGCCGGACGACCGGTCGTGGGGCGAGCCGCCGCGTGACGCGGCGCCCCGGCCGGCCGTGGTCCTGGACAAGCCGGCCGCCGCCGAAGCCACTGCTGCTGCGGCTGCTGTTGCCGCCGCGCCGGTGGTCGAGGGGCCGGTCAGCCTGGTCAAGCCCGGCGTGCCGCCTACGCCGCCGCTCCCGCCGCACCCCGTCGACCTGGTGAAGGCCGGCGCCTGGCAGCCGCCGACCCCCGAGCCGGAGCCGGCCCGTGAGTCGGTCCCCGAGCCCGAGCCCGAGCCGTTCCCGACGGACGAGAAGGCGCCCGCCGCCCCCGCCGAGCCCGCCGCCCCCGCCGAGCCCGCCCCGGCCCCGGACCTCACCGAGCCCCGCGCCGACTACCGCGAGGTGATCGGCCGGATCGTCCGCAGCGCCGATGCCGGCGACCACGCGGCCGCCACCGACCTGGCCTTCGCCCTCGAACTGGAGGCGATCGCCGAGCACGGCCCGGTCTCTGCTCCGGTGCTGCAGGTCCGTCAGGTCCGTGCCCACGTCTCCCGCCTCGCGGGGCGGCCGGCCGAGGCGGCCGACCTCTATCGCGAAGTCGCCCTCTCCCTGCTCCGCACCCAGGGCGCCGAGCACCCGGAGACCCAGCACGCGGCGACCAACGCCGAGGCCTGCTGGCGGGCGATCCGGGACCGCGCCGAGGCCCTCCGGATCGCCCCGGAGATCATCGAGTTGCGCGCCCACCTCCCGGGCCCCGACGGCCGCAAGCTCCGCGCCGCCGAACGCCACCTCGCGACACTCGCCGGCCCTCGATCCGACTCCGCCTGATCCGGGTTGGGCGTTCTGGCGGCGGTCGCGAACGCCTTCGCCCGGTGGCAGGCGAACCGCCGCCACGCCGAGCGCTCCCGGCGGACCGGTGAGCCCTGGCCGCCGACGGACGTGGCCGCGTTCGTCGCGGAGGTCGAGGCGTCGGGCCTCTTCGAGTCGGTGGAGGTGGTGCCGGTCGAGCCGCCACGACTCGTCGACCTCCGCTTGGAGGCTTCGGAGGAGCACTTCTTCATCGTCATGGTGGTGGACGGCCACAACGCCTGCCGGATCGTGTTCGACGACTACGTCTTCGACTGGGTGCCGACGTGCCTCGTGCTCGAGTTCCTCCAGGCCGTCATTGCCAGTGAGGTCGAGGTGACCCTGTCGCCGTCGGGCGGGCATGTGCTGCTGGGCGTCCCGCTGGCTGGGGAGGGGACGTGGCGGGACTCACGGGTCTTCGGGGGCGGGTTCGAGCCGTGGGAGGCCCGGGCGATGGCCCGGGACCGGGCGCCGGAGCACTGACGGACCGGGAAAACCGGGCGACCACGGACCGGCGGCCACCTATGCTCACCGCCGTGGACGATGCGCTGTCGAAGATCCTGGCGAAGCCGCTGACCAGCCGGAACGCTCTGAAGCTGGAGAGGCTGGCGCGCCGTCGGCTCAAGCACGGCGAGGTGGCCTTCGTGGCGGACCTCGGCATCGGGCTGGCGAGACACCACCGCTCGGCGACGGAGTTCGACAGCCTCTTCGACCGGCTGGTGCGGCTGCTCGCGGTGACGCCGGGGGCCGAGCCCGTCGCGCAGCTGGTACGGATGCTCGCCGCGGGGAGGCCGGACGATCCGGCGTTCGACCGCTACGTCGCCTCGATGCTGGCGGCCTGCCGGCGACCCGAGGACCTGACCGTGGTGTTCGACGGAGGCTCTGGGGGTGTGGCCGTCTCGGATGAGTTGCGGGCCTGTCTGGTCCACGAGCTGGTGATCAGGGGTATCCCGGTGGCGGAGATGCCGGGCATCGCCGGGTGGGCGACCTCGTCGCACTGGCGCGACCACCCCTTGGCCGGCCTCCCGTTGGCGCCGATGGCGGCGGAACGGGAGCCGGATCTGCCGCACTACTCGGTCGACGGCAGCAGCCACGGGCTGCCGTACTGGGATCCGGAGGAGCGCCACCCGGCACCCCGGCTGGACACCCGGGTGCCGACGGCGGTGGAGACGACGACCGCCGCCACCGCCGCGGCCATGGCCACGGCGGTGGCGGACTGGGCCGACGACCCGGAGGAGCCGGAGGGCCGTGTCGAGGCGCGGACCTTCGCCTTCGCGGACCCCCTGGAACCGGACGCGGTGCCCGGCGCCCTCGTCGCGCTGGGCCTGGACTGCCTGGTGGACCTGGGCGACCTGCCGGGGCCGGGCGAGGAGACCGCCTTCGGGGTGGTCGCGGTGGAGCCGGCCGAGGTCTGGCAGGTGCTGTTCGCCGCGGCCTCCACCGGCGGCGCGTACGCGCCCGGCCGCTACGGTGCGTACGGTCGGCTCCGCGCGTGGCGCTCGCTCGCCGCGCTCGCCGGGGCGCCGGCGGACGCCTCGGCGGGCGAGGTCGAGGAGTACGTCCGGGGCTGTGCCTGGTACCGGTTCGGTGCCGCCACTCCGTGGTTCCACCGGGTGGTGTGGGACCTGGGCGTGCTGGCCGTTGCCCCGGACCGCCGCCGGCTGGCCGTCCTGGCCGCGACGACCACTGACTGACGGAGTGGGAAGTCGGCCGGTCCGACTTCCCACTCCGTCATGCCCGCCCACGACCACCGGCAGGTGCGGAGCACGGTGGTGCACGCCCGGCGCGCGGGGGTGAGCGCGAGGTGCGAAGCGAACCCGCGCCCCGGCATGCCAGTTGGCTCCTCGACTGCGGGTGATGTGAGTGGAAGAGCCGTCAGCCCAAGGGAGTTGAGCATCGGGGTGGTCGCCTGTGGTCCGGCGGGACGGCGGCCCGGTGGCGGCCCTCGGAGGTGGAAGGTGACTCGGGTGCGTCGAGGGGAGCTGCAGGACCGTGGGGGAACAGGCTTTCTCCCGGACTACGCTGACGATGCATTCGGCGGGCACGGTGCGTGCCTGCGCGTGTGCGGACAGTGCGGCGTGGCGGAGAGCAGGGGAGGCCGAAATGGATGAGGTTCAGGGCGGCGGCGAGAGCAGCGACGTGACGCGTCCGCTGTTGGACGAGGACCTGTCGGGGTTGTCGGACTTCCTGCGGGCGATCGGTCGGCAGATCAAGGTCCTGCGTGAGCTGGCGGGGCTGACGCAGAAGGAGTTCGCCAAGGAGGTCGGCTACACCGAGAGCCTGATCGGCGCGGTGGAGCAGGGCAAGCGGACGCCGCAGCGGGAGTTGCTGGTGGCGGCGGAGAGGGTCCTGGACGCGAGAGGGCTGCTGCTCGTCATCGCGGAGGACATCGAGCGGGCGAAGGCCAGGGTGCGCGTGCGGCACCCCGAGTGGTTCCGGAACTACGCCACCCTGGAGGCGTCGGCCCTCGAACACCATGACTGGAGTGCCTACCTGGCGCCGGGACTGCTCCAGACGGAGGACTACGCCCGGGCGGTGTTCCGGATGCGGCAGCCGCTGCTGGCGGAGGAGATGGTCGAGATTCGGGTGGCGGCCCGGATGGCGCGACAGGAGATCCTTGCCCGGTGGCCCCATGCGGTCTTCAGCTGGGTGATCGACGAGGGTGTTTTGCACCGGAGGCTCGGTGGTCCGCAGGTGCACCGGAGGCAGCTCGAACGGTTCCTGGAGATCGGGGACACCCGTGGTATGACGCTTCAGATCATGCCGATGGGCCGCGCCGAGAACGCCGGCATGGACGGTTCGTTCATCTTGATCACGCCAAAGGGACGCCCGCAGACCGGCTATATGGAAGTCCAGATGAACGGTAGGCTCATCACGGATGCGGAGGAGGTCCGTCTCCTGAACGTGCGGTACGGCACCCTCAGGGCGCAGGCGCACTCTCCGCAGGATTCCCTGTCGTTGATCGAGAAGATGCTGGGAGAGCGATGAGCGGCGATCTGGTGTGGTTCAAGAGCAGCTACAGCGGCGGCGAGGGCGGCGCTTGCGTCGAGGTCGCCGAGACCACCGAATCCGTCCTGGTGCGTGATTCCAAGGACAAGTCCGGTCCTCGGCTTACCTTTTCGTCGGCTGCTTGGGAGTCCTTCGTCGAGTTCGCGCAGTCGGTCTGACGGTGCGTGCGGCCGTCCGCCGGTCGGCGGACGGCCGCTCTGCGGCTCGGGTCTGGTCGAAGCCGACCCGCTGGTCAGGTCCTGCTGATGGAGAGGACGTAGCTGGTGCCGACGCAGACGTTGCTGTTGGACGAGCCGGTGACGACCCACCCCGCCGGACGGGGGGAGTAGGAGCACACCACGGCGGACGTCTTGTTGGTGATGTTCTCGATGGTGTACTCGACACCGCTTCCGGCGCAGGTCGTGCTGCTGCGCGCGCTCGTGACGACCCATCCGGTGGGGATCGGGGAGAAGGAGCACGGCCAGGCGGTGGTCAGGCCGGCGGTGTTCCTGATGGTGTAGTCGACGCCGCTTCCGGCGCAGGTTCGGCTGCCGCTGTACGAGCCCGTGACGGCCCACCCCGCCGGGATGGGCGAGAAGGAGCACACGTCGAAGTACGTCTGCCCGCTCGAATCGCTGATGGAGTACTCGACGCGGGTGCTGGGACAGTTGCGGCTGCCGGACGAGTGCGTGATGACCCACCCGGTCGGGACGGGCTCGTTGGAGCAGATGGTCCTGCTGGCGGTGACCTGCTGAGGAGCCGCCTGCGCCTGCGCCGTTGCGCCGGTCATCATTCCCAGGAGCAGCAGCGCGAACGCCACCAGATGCGGTACGCGGTTGCGTAAGGTCTTCAAAGTCGGCCTCGGATCTTCTCGAAAGCTCCACAGCTTGCGCTGATTCGGGTGAGATCGTGTCAGATCTGTTTCTGCGCGACCAGAGTGTCTCCTGCGCCCGGCGCCCGGGATCGCCGACAGGAAGGCGACGGCCTGCACCACGCGGTGCAAGCCGTCGCCCCCATGCGCAGCCTCGCCCGGACCATGGGAACCCGCAGGGCACCACCGAACTCCGACCTGCCCGGGGCCGGCCTTCCACAACCGGCTTCAGCGGCCCGCGAGGGCGTGGACGAAGCGGTGGGCGTCGATGGTGCCGAGGCCGCTGGCGAGGTCGTAGCCCCTCGTGGCCCGGTAGCCGGTGACGCCGTCCCAGGAGTTGTCCCCGGTGGTCACGTCGACCAGGCCGCTCCGCTGCGCCGGGAGCAGATCGAGGGCGTAGAGGCGCCAGTTGAGCCGGCCGAGGCGGTGGCCGGCGAGCTGGTCGGCGAGGGCGACCACGCCGGCGAAGACCGGCGCGGCCTCGCTGGTGCCGCCGGTGAGGTGCCAGCCGGCCCGGGCGGGGTCGTAGGACTCGTACGTCCACGCGCCGCCGTCGACGGCCGCGCTCATGCTGATGTCGGGGGTACCGCGGTGGTTGCCGGTGACGGCGGCGACGCCCGCCTGGTAGAGCGGCCGCTCGAAGACGCCGGAGACCCCGCCGCCGCCCGCGCCGTAGGCGTCGTGCCAGACCTTGTCGGGCGCGGTGCGCCGGCCGGCGTCGTCGAGGGTGAGCTGGGTGCCGCCGACGGAGGTGACCAGCGGGTCGGAGGAGGGCCAGGAGTTGACCCGGTAGGGGTAGAGGTCGGTGCCGTTCTGCTGGTAGTCGGTGGCGCCGGCGTCGCCGGAGGAGGCGAGCACGGTGACGTCGTGCGCGGCGGCCTCCTCGAAGGCGTAGCGCAGGTCGGTCAGCGAGCGGAAGTCGCCCTCGTCGAAGCCGGGGAAGGTGTTCTCGGTGGCGCCGAAGCTCTGCGAGACGACGTCGGCCCGGCCGGCGCGGATGAGGGCCCGCTCGGCGTCCATCATCTCGGGCAGGCCGGTGGTGCCCTCCGTCTCGGCGATGCCGGTCTCGACCAGGATGATGTGGGCGTCCGGCGCGATGGCGTGCGCGTACTCGACGTCGAGGGTGGCCTCGCCCGCCCAGGCGGTGTGGTCGGGGTTGGTGGGGTCGAACGGTGGGACGTCGCCCCACTTGATCACCTCGACCTGGGTGTCGGGCAGGCCCCACTGCCGGTCGAAGACCTCCAGGTCGTGCTGGATGGTGGGCGAGCCGAAGGAGTCGACGATGACGATGGTGCGGCCCTTGCCGGTGACGCCCTCCCGGTAGAGGGGGCCGAGGTTGTAGGCCTCGCGGTACTGGAGCGGGGAGTAGCAGTGGATACCGAGTTCGCCGAGGCACTGCGAGGTGCTCAGCGGCGCCGTGCGGCCGACGGCGCTCACCCGGCCGGCCGAGGCGGGGCGGACGTGGACGCCGGCGGCGCGGTGGGCGGCCGGGGCGGCGGCGGAAGCGGAGGCGCGGGTGTCGGTGCCGGTGGAGACGGCGCCGGCCGCGAGGGCGGTGGCCCCGACGGCGAGCAGGGCCAGGGCACGGCGAACGGGGTGCGGGCTTGCCATCGGGCTCCTCGGGGCGCTGGGAAGAGGTCGGGACCGTCCCCGGCGAAGGTAACCCACCACCAGGGACGGTCTGCTGACCCGGCGTCAGAAGAATTGCCCGTGTCAGCCCGTGTCAGCGCGCCCCGCCGTTGACGTACAGCGTCTGGCCGCTGACGTACGAGGCGTCCTCGCTCGCGAGGAAGGCGACCACCGAGGCGATCTCCTCCGGCTGCCCGACCCGCCGCAGCGGGGTGCGGGCGGACACCTCGGACTGGTGCTCCTCGGCCGTGGCGCCGACCCGGGCGGCCGTCGCGGCGGTCATCGCGGTGGCGATGTAGCCGGGGGCCACCGCGTTGACGTTGATGTTGAACGGGCCCAGCTCGATGGCGAGGGTCGCCGTCAGGCCCTGGATCCCGGCCTTGGCGGCGGCGTAGTTCGCCTGGCCGCGGTTGCCGAGCGCCGAGCGCGAGCTGAGCGAGACGATCTTGCCCCACTTCTGCGCCACCATGTACTTCTGCGCCACGTGGCTGCAGTTGTAGGCGCTGGTCAGGTTGACCGTCAGCACCGCGTCCCAGTCGGCCTTGGGCATCTTGAAGAACAGGTTGTCCCGGGTGATCCCGGCGTTGTTGATCAGGATGTGCAGGCCGCCGAGGTCCTCGGCGATCCGGGCGAAGACCTCCTCGACGGCGTCGTAGTCGGCCACGTCGCAGCCGTACGCCCGGGCCGTGCCGCCCTTGGCGGTGATCTCCCCGGCCGTTCCGGCGGCCCGTTCGGCCGAGAGGTCGACCACGGCCACCGCCGCGCCCTCCTCGGCCAGCCGGCGCGCGGTCGCCGCGCCGATGCCCTGCGCGCCGCCGGTGACGACGGCGACCCTGCCTGCGAAACGCGTCATGGTGCTGCTCCTCGGGAGGTGGAGGTCCGGCTGACAGCTGACAGAATCTGTTATCTGAAATCTGTTATCTGAAATCTGTCAGCTGTCATCTGTTATTTGTCAGTTGTCAGTCGTGAGCCCTCGGCCCCCGGCCCTCAGGCGGACTCCACCAGCACCGCCGTGCCCTGGCCGACCCCCACGCACATGGTGGCCAGGCCCCGGCGCCCGCCGGTGCGGCGCATCCGGTGCAGCAGGGTGGTGAGGATCCGGGCGCCGGAACCGCCGAGCGGGTGGCCCAGCGCGATCGCGCCGCCGGTCGGGTTGACCAGCTCCGGGTCGATCCCCAACTGGTCGACGGAGGCCAGCACCTGGGCGGCGAAGGCCTCGTTCAGCTCGGCCTCCTCGACCGCGTCCAGCGTCCAGCCGGCCCGGGCGATCGCCTTGCGGGTGGCCGGCACCGGCCCGATGCCCATCACGTCCGGGTGCACGCCCGCCGAGGCGCCGGCCACGTACCGGCCGAGCGGCTCCAGGCCGAACTCGCGCAGCGCCTCCTCGCTGACCAGGACGAGCCCGGCCGCGCCGTCGTTCATCGGCGAGGCGTTGCCCGCCGTCACCGTGCCGCCGGGGCGGAAGGCGGGCTTGAGCCGGGCCAGCTTCTCCAGGCTGGTGTCCTCGCGGATCGACTCGTCCGCCTCGACACTCACCCCGTCGGGCCGCTCGACCGGGACCAACTCGGCGTCGAAGTGGCCGTCCTCGCGGGCGGCGGCGGCCCGCTGGTGGCTGCGCAGCGCGAAGGCGTCCTGCCGCTCCCGGGTGATGCCGAACCGGGCGGCCACCTCCTCGGCGGTCTCTCCCATGGAGAGCACGCCGTGCAGCTCGGCCATCCGGGGGTGGGTGAGCCGCCAGCCGAGCCGGGTGTCGAAGGTCTCGATCCGGTGCGGCAGCGCTTCGTCGGGGCGGGGGAGGACGAAGGGGGCGCGGGTCATCGACTCGCAGCCGCCGGCGAGCACGACGTCCGCCTCGCCGGATCCGATGGCCCGGGCGGCCATGGTGACTGCCTCCAGGCCGGAGGCGCAGAGGCGGTTGACGGTGGCGCCGGGGACGCTGTCGGGCAGCCCGGCGAGCAGCACGGCCATCCGGGCGGCGTTGCGGTTGTCCTCGCCGGCCTGGTTGGCGGCGCCCCAGTAGACGTCGTCGATCCGGGCCGGGTCGAGGGAGGGCAGGCCGGCGAGCAGGGCGCGCAGCACGGTGGCCGAGAGGTCGTCCGGGCGGACCGTGGCGAGCGCTCCGCGCAGCCGGCCGATGGGTGTGCGGCGGGCTGCGGCGAAGTAGACAGGACGCACGACGTCGGGCTCCTTGTCGAGGTGTCGAGGTGTCGAGGTGTCGAGTTTTCGGGAACGAGGAAACGTGGGTCAGAAGGCGCTGACGCCGGTGAGCGCGCGCCCGATGAGCAACTGGTGGATCTGGCTGGTGCCCTCGTAGAGAGTCATCACCCGCGCGTCGCGCAGGTACTTGCCGACGGGGTACTCGTCGATGAAGCCGTAGCCGCCGAACACCTGGAGGGCGTTGTTGGCGGCCCGCACCGCCGCCTCGCCGGCGAACAGCTTGGCGACGGAGGACTCGGTGGCGAACGGCAGGCCGCGCTCGATGTGGTCGGCGACCTTCCAGGTGAGCAGCCGGGCGGCCTCGACGTCCACGGCGATCCCGGCGAGCAACTGCTGCACCAGCTGGTGCGAGGCGATCGGCGCGCCGAACTGCTCGCGCTCGCCGGCGTAGCGTACGGCGGCGTCCAGGCAGGCCCGGGCGATGCCCACGCAGCCGGCGGCCACCGACATCCGGCCCTTGGCGAGCGCCGCCATGGCGACGGTGAAGCCCTTGCCGATCTCGCCGAGCCGGGCGCTGTCGGGCACCCGGACGCGGTCGAAGGAGAGTTCGGCGGTGGCCTGGCCGCGCAGGCCGAGCTTGCCGTGGATCTCGGTGCGGGTGAAGCCGGGCAACTCGGTGGGGACCAGGAAGGCGGTGATGCCCCGGTGGCCGCTCTCGCCGGTGCGGGCGAAGACGAGCGCGACGTCGGCCCAGGTGCCGTTGGTGATGAAGGTCTTGGTGCCGCTGAGCAGCCAGTGCTCGCCCTCGCGCACGGCCCGGGTGGTGAGGTTGGCGGCGTCGGAGCCGGTGCCGGGTTCGGTGAGGGCGAAGCAGCCGAGCGCCGCGCCGGAGGTGAGCCGGGGCAGCCAGTGCCGTTTCTGCTCCTCGCTGCCGAAGGCGTTGACCGACTTCGCGACCAGGCCGAGCGAGACCGAGACGATGCCGCGCACGGCGGAGTCGCCCCGGCCCAGCTCCTCCAGGACCAGGCAGTAGGCGAGGTGGTCGCCGCCGCTGCCGCCGTACTCCTCGGGGATGGTCAGGCCGAGGAAGCCGAGGCCGCCCAGCTTGCCGACGATCGCGCGGTCGACCGACTCGGCGCGGTCCCAGGCGGCGGCGTGCGGCACGATCTCGCGGTCGGTGAAGGAGGCCGCGAGTGCGCGGACGGCGGCCTGTTCCCCGGAGAGTTCGAGGTCCATCGGGGCGCTCCCGGTTAAACTAGCGCTGCAAGTTTTACGAGGGGACTGTAGCCCCGACCGGCCGCGCTGGGAAGGGGCACCTGCCAGAATCGGTCCACCCCCCACCCGACCGGACGCACCCACCGGAGGAACCGCGCCGATGCCCCGCCCGCGCACCCCCCTGCTCAACCGCGAACGCATCGTCGCCGCCGCGCTGCGCCTGGTCGACGAGGAGGGGCTGGCCGCGCTCTCCACCCGCCGGCTGGCCGGCGAGCTCTCGGTGAGCGGGCCCTCCCTCTACAACCACTTCGCCACCAAGGACGAGCTGCTGGACGCGGTGGTGGACGGGGTGATGGGCGAGGTCGACCTGTCGATGTTCGCGCCCGGCACGCCCTGGCCGCGGGCGCTGCGCGACTGGGCCCGCTCCTACCGCGCCGCGCTCGCCGCCCACCCCAACATCGTCCCGGTGCTCGCCCAGGGGCCGGGGCGGCGGCCGAACGCGCTGCGGCTGGCCGACGCCGTCTTCGGCCACCTGGTCGAGGCCGGCTGGCCGCGCGGGCAGGCGACCAGGGTCGGCGCGCTGATGCGGTACTTCGTCACCGGCTCGGCGCTGGCCTCCTTCGCGGCCGGCTTCCCGGAGGACGCCGGGGTGTACGACGCGGCCGACTACCCGCACCTCGGCGAGGCGCACCGGCTGGCCGAGCACCGGGCGGCGGTGGACGAGGGCGCCTTCGAGACGGGCCTGGAGGCGCTCCTCGACGGCCTGGAGCTGCGCTTCGAACGGCTGGAGCGGCCGGGTCACCAGGGCTCGCGGGCCACGAACGCCGGGCGCAGCGCGGGGTCCACCGGGTCGTAGTACCGGTGGTAGACGGGGGTCAGCCCGCCGGAGACCGGCGGCACGATCCAGCTCCAGTCGGCGGGTGTCGGCTGGCCGGCGCGCTTCTCCCGCGCCACGTGCCGCAGGAACCGCTCGGACTCGGTGTGGTGGTCGGCCATGGTCACCCCGGCCTCCTCGAAGGAGTGCAGCACCGCGATGTTCAGCTCCACCAGGGCGCGGTCCCGCCAGAGCGTGCGGTCGCTGGAGGTGTCCAGGCCGAGCCGGTCGGCGACGGTCGCCAGCATGTCGTAGCGGTCGGCGTCGGCGAGGTTGCGGGCGCCGATCTCGGTGCCCATGTACCAGCCGTTGAACGGCGCGGTGGGGTAGCGCACGCCGCCGATCTCCAGCGTGAGGTCGCTGATCGCCGGCACCGCGTACCAGCGCAGGCCGAGATCGGCGAACCACTGGTGCCCGGGGTGCGAGAGCCGGACCTCCAGGGTGGTGTCCTCGGGCAGCTCGTACCAGCTGGGCCGCTCGCCGGCCCGTTCCTGGACGAGCAGCGGCAGCACCTCGAACCGCTCCTCGCCACCCTTCCAGCCGAGGTCGCGGGCCCGGGCGGCCAGCTGCGCGCCGGCCGGGTCGCCGATCCACCGGCCGTCCGGGCCGGGGTGGCCGGCGTAGCGGACCAGCTGCTGGTTGAGGATCCGGGCGGCGGGGCGGCCGGGCCGGTCGGGGGCGAACACGGAGATCACCGGGCGGATCCGCCCGCCGTTGGTGGCGGTGCGCAGGTGCTCGAAGCACTCGGTGGCGATGTCGTCTGCGGAGGAGAGGTGGCGCAGGTCGCGCACCACCAGGCTGCGCCAGTAGAGCCGGCCGATGCAGCGGGCGGCGTTGCGCCAGGCGAGCCTGGCGCCGTGGGCGAGTTCGGCGGGGGTGTGCTGGTAGCTGCCGGTGCGGTCGATCTCGTCGAGGACGGCGCGTATCCGCGCGTCCGGGTCGCCGGCGGCGGGCTGCTCGGCGTGGAACCGCCGGATGAACTCGGCGGCCTGCCGGGGGTCGGTGAAGGGTCGGTCGGGTGCCTGCGAAGGCGAAGGCGCGGACGCTCCGGCGGACTCCTCCGGCACCAGGTGGCCGTGGACGTGGGCGTGTGAGTAGGGGCAGGCGCGGGCGGTGGCGGCGGATCGGCGCGTGCTGCGGGTGCGAAGCCGGTCGAAGATCAAGGACATCCCTCCTGCCGCACAGGGATACCGGAGGTGTCCGCGCCGCCGCAGCGAGTGAACGATTCGGCCCCCGCCCCCGGCGTCTTCACGCTAGGGTGCGGGGGCCGGAGGCCGCGCGGGAGGCTTGTCCCACGCGGGGGCTACCCCATGTCCTCCAGGCGCACGCCCTTGGTCTCCTTGAGGAAGCGCGCCACGAACACCAGCGACAGCGCCGCGAACACCGCGTACGCGAGGTAGGTGGCCGAGAGGTTCCAGCGCGAGAGGGCCGGGAACGAGACGGTGATCGCCCAGTTGGCGATCCACTGCGCGGAGGCGGCCAGCGAGAGCGCGGCGGCGCGGATCCGGTTGGGGAACATCTCGCCGAGCATCACCCAGACCACCACGCCCCAGGAGAGCGCGAAGAACAGCACGAAGGCGTTGGCGGCGATGAGCGCCACGGTGCCCTGCAGGTCGGGCAGGGCGACGTCCTCGCCGCTGCCGGTGGCGGAGGAGAACGCCCAGGCGCAGGCGCCCAGCGCGACGGCCATGCCGGCCGAGCCGATCAGCGCGAGCGGCTTGCGGCCGATCCGGTCGACCAGCAGGATCGCGATCACGGTGCCGAGGATGTTGATGACCGAGCCGATGAAGCTGATCAGCAGCGAGTTGGACTGGTCGATTCCCACCGACTGCCAGAGGATCGACGAGTAGTAGAAGATCACGTTGATGCCGACCAGCTGCTGGAACACGGACAGCCCGATGCCCGCCCAGACGATCGGCAGCAGGCCGAAGCGCCCGCCGAGCAGGTCGCGGAAGCGCGGGCGGTGGTCGGAGGCGATCAGGCCCCGGATCTCGGCGATCCGGGCGTCGGTGTCGCGGCCCTCGCCCTCGATCCCGATCAGGACGGTGCGGGCCTCGTCCAGCCGGCCGGCCGAGATGAGGAAGCGCGGGGACTCGGGGATGGTCGAGGCGAGCACGAAGTAGACGGCGGCCGGCACCACGCAGATGCCGAGCATCCACTGCCAGGCCTCCAGGCCGAGCAGGTGGCCTCGGGTGTCGCCGCCGGCGGCGTTCGCCAGCAGCCAGTTGACCAGCTGCGAGATCGCGATGCCGAGCACGATGGCGGCCTGCTGGAAGGAGGCCAGCCGGCCGCGGTACTTCGCCGGCGCCACCTCGGCGATGTAGGTCGGGGCGATCACCGAGGCGATGCCGATGGCGGCTCCGCCGAGGACGCGCCACAGGGCGAGGTCCCAGGCGGAGAACGGCAGCATCGAGCCGATCGCACTGACCGCGAAGAGCAGCGCCCCGGCCTTCATCACGGTGGTCCGGCCGTAGCGGTCGGCGAACCGGCCGGCCAGCGCGGCGCCGACCGCCGAGCCCAGCAGCGCGGAGGAGACGATCAGACCGGTCACACCGTCGCCGACACCGAACTTCTCCTGGATGCCGGAGACCGCGCCGTTGATCACGGAGCTGTCGTAGCCGAACAGGAACCCGCCGAGGGCTGCGGCGGCGGTGATGAAGACGACGAAGCCGAGCCGGCCGGACGGTGCCGGCCCGGTCGTCGCCCCCGAGGGGCCCGCGGACTGCTGGGTGACGCTCACGATCTTGACTCCTGGTACTCCACGCTGAGTTCGGTAGCCGAGATCGTAACCCCTCAATGTTCAAGTGTTGTACGTGGGATCCTGCCCAAATCCCTTGAGCCATTAGTAAGGTGAACGATCAAATACCGATCAGGCCGCCCTCCCCGGCCGGCTGGGCCAGCGAGAGCCCGAATCGCCCCTCCTCGTCCGTCCACCAGGCCGCCAGTCGCAGGCCGGCCGCCGCCAGCTCCTCGGCGACCCGCTCGCGGCGGAACTTCGCCGAGACCTCGGTGCGCAGCTCCTCGCCCTCGGTGAAGTGCACCGGCAGGTCCAGCGCCGGGATCTTCACGGTCTGCGTGACCAGCGAGCGCAGCCGCATCTCGATCCACTCCTGCTCCGCGTCCCAGCGCGCCACGTGGGCGAACGCCTCCGGCTCGAAGTCGGCGGACAGCTCGCGGTTCAGCACGTTGAGCACGTTGCGGTTGAACTCCGCGGTCACCCCGGCCGCGTCGTCGTAGGCGGCGACCAGCACCGCCGGGTCCTTGACCAGGTCGGTGCCGAGCAGCAGCGAGTCGTCCGGGCCGAGCGCGGAGCCCAGCCCGCGCAGGAAGGCGGCCCGCTCGGACGGCAGCAGGTTGCCGAGGGTGCCGCCGAGGAAGGCGACCAGCCGCGGGCCGCCGGCCGGCGGCAGGTCGAGGCGGGCGGTGAAGTCGGCCAGCACGCCGTGCACCGCGAGGCCCGGGTAGTCGGCGGCGAGCGTCTCGCCGGCCGAGGTCAGCGCGCTCTCGCTGACGTCCACCGGTACGTACGTCTCCAGCGTGCCGAGGTCGCGCAGCGCGTCCAGCAGCAGCCGGGTCTTCTCGGAGGAGCCGGAGCCCAGCTCCACCAGGGTGCGGGCCCGGGTGGCGGCGGCGATCTCGCCGGCCCGGGCGGTGAGGATCGCCCGCTCGGCCCGGGTCGGGTAGTACTCCGGCAGTCGGGTGATCTCCTCGAACAGCTCGCTGCCCCGCGCGTCGTAGAACCACTTGGGCGGCAGCCACTTGGGTTCGGCGGTCAGGCCGGTCCGCACGTCGTGCCGCAGCGCGGTGCTGAAGTGGTCGGAGGGCAGCAGCCGGGTGAGATCAAAGGTGCTCATGACAGGTGGATCCTCTGTTCAGGAAGTGAAGAGATGTGGACCTTGAGTCGGCCGGTCGGCCGGTCGGCCGGTCCGCCGGTCGACCGGCCAGTCGCGGCCAGGCGGCCGGCCGGACCGGGGCAGCCGCGTTCAGAGCGGCTTGACGGTCACCCCGTCCGGACCGGCCAGCAGCAGCGAGCGGTCCGGCACGACCGTCCAGCCGGGAAGGTCGTCGGAGGGCTCGGAGGCGACCAGCACGCCGAGCCCGGGCACCGTGCGGTGGTGCAGGGTGTCGCCCCAGGCGGTGGCGGCGATCTCCCGGCCGTCGGTGAGCAGCAGATTGATCCGCCCGGTGGTGTGCGCGGCCGTCTCGGCGACGGTGCCGGCCAGCGCCTCGCCGAGCCCGGCGCCCGCCCGCAGCCGGTGCAGCGTGAGCGCCCAGAGCAGCGCCGAGTCGGTGCGCGCCACCAGGCCGAGCAACTCCTGCGGGGGCAGCAGCGCGGCGAGCGCGCCGGTCCGCTCCGGCCAGCCGGCCAGCGCCCCGTTGTGGCTGAACAGCCAGCGCCCGGCGGCGAACGGCGCGGCCGCCTCCTCGCCCGCCGCGCAGCCCTCGGTGGCCGAGCGGACCGCCGCCAGCAGCGCCCGGGTGCGCAGGACGCGGGCGAGGTCGGCGAACGAGGCGTCCGCCCAGACCGGCCCGGCCCGGCGGTAGCGGGCCGGCACCTCGTCGCCGTCCGCGTACCAGCCGAGGCCGAAGCCGTCCGCGTTGACCGTGCCGTACTGCTGCAGGCGCGGCGCCCAGGACTGCCGGTAGAGCCCGAAGGGCGGCTCCACCAGCAGCGTCCCGGGTGCCACCGGCTCGCCCAGGTAGGCGAGGTGGCGGCACATCAGCCGGCCTCCGCGACGACCCCGGGGCCGGAGCCGTCGTCGACGTCGGCGGCGGTGCGGAACCCGGCGAAGATCTGCCGGCGGACCGGGTAGTCCCAGTTGCGGAAGGTGCCCCGGCAGGCGACCGGCGCCACCGCGAAGCAGCCGCCGCGCAGCACCTTGTACTCCGGCCCGAAGAACACCTCCGAGTACTCCCGGTAGGGCCAGGCCCGGAAGCCCGGGTAGGGGTGGAAGTCGCTGGCCGTCCACTCCCACACGTCGCCCATCAGCTGCCGCACCCCGTAGGGGGAGCGGCCGTCCGGGTAGCTGCCGGCCGGGGCCGGGCGCAGGTGGCGCTGGCCGAGGTTGGCGTGCTCGGGGCCGGGCGCGCCGTCGCCCCACGGGTAGCGCCGGGAGCGGCCGGTGGCCGGGTCGTGCCGGGCGGCCTTCTCCCACTCGGCCTCGGTCGGCAGCCGGCGCCCGGCCCAGCGGGCGTAGGCGTCCGCCTCGTACCAGCTGACGTGCAGCACCGGCTCGTCGAGCGGCACCGGCTCCAGCACGCCGAACCGGCGGCGCAGCCACTGGCCGTCCTCGCGGCGCCAGAACAGCGGTGCGCTCAGGCCGGCGCTGCGCCGGTGCGCCCAGCCCTCGGGCGTCCACCAGTGCGGCTCGTCGTAGCCGCCGTCCTCGATGAAGCGCAGGTAGGCGGCGTTGGTGACCGGTGTGGTGTCCAGCCGGTAGGCGGGCAGGTCGACGCGGTGGGCGGGGCGCTCGTTGTCCAGCGCCCACGGCTCGGTGTCGGTGCCCATGGTGAACGGGCCGGCCGGGATCAGCACCTCGGCGGGCAGCGCGGCGGCGTCCGCCGGGGCGGGCGGCGGCGGGGGAGCGGCCAGCGCGGGCTCGCCCGTGCGGAGCTGGTGGGTGATCAGCATGGTCTCGTCGTGCTGCTGCTCGTGCTGGGCGATCATGCCGAAGGCGAACCCGGCGGCCAGCAGCGGCGCGCCCTCCAGGGGGCTGGCGGCGAGCAGGTCGAGCACCCGGCCGCGGACCTCGCCCGCGTACGCCCGGGCCTCGGCGGGCGGCAGCAGCGGCAGGCTCGGGCGCTCGGCGCGCGGGTGCTCGAAGGCGTCGTAGAGCGGGTCGATCTCGGGGTGCATCGGGTCCCGGCCGCCGACGTTGCGCAGCAGCCAGAGCTCCTCCTGGTTGCCGATGTGCGCGAGGTCCCAGACCAGCGGGGACATCAGCGGGGAGTGCTGGGCGGTGAGGTCGTGGTCCTCGACGCAGTCGGTGAGCGCGGCGGTGCGGGCGCGGGCGGCCAGCAGCTCGGCGGCGATCGTCTCGCGCAGCGCCTCCGGGGCGATCGCGTCCGGGGCGGGAGCCTCCGGCGCCAGGGTCTCCGACGGGGGAGTGGTCCCGGCCTCGCGGGCGTCGTCGATCATGGTGCGGCCTCCTCCGGGGGAGTGCGTCGGGTGCCGGTGCGCAGGGCGTCCAGCTGGTCGTCGGCCGGGCAGCGGCCGCGCGCGGGGTAGCGCTCGGCGTAGGCGGCGAGGGTGGCGCGCAGCCGCTCGGCGCCGGGCATCCGGCCCAGCGCGGCGTCCGCGGCGGCGAAGCAGGCGAGCGAGGCGTGGCGCAGCTCGGGGTCGGCGGTGGCCAGGGCGGCGGCCCGGCGCCAGACGTCGCTGCGCGGCGCGGGCGGGCCGTCCTCGCCCGGGGGCGGCTGCAGCGGTTCCAGGGCGGCGAGCGCGGCGTCCGCGGCGAGGGGGTCGTCCAGCAGCGCGGTGACCAGGGCTGTCGGCACGATCCAGCCGTCGCCCGGCTGGGCGTCGATCATCCGCAGTTCCAGGTGGCCGCGCGGGCGCACCGGCGGGAAGAGCGTGGTGCGGTGGTAGTCGAGGTCGGCCAGGGTGGGCGGGCGCTCGCCGGCGCCGCGCAGCCAGTCGCGGAAGGTCAGCCCGGCCGGGGCGGTCCACGGCAGGCCGTCGTGGCGGCGCACGCAGAGCACCTCGGCGTCCAGGACGTACCCGGCCCAGGACTCGCGCGGGTCGCCGTCCCCGGGCGCGGGGGCGAGGGTGCGGGTGGGGTCCATCCGGGACCAGACGGTCTGCCGGGTGGAGCGGTGCCCGGTGGGGCGGCCGTCCAGCAGCGGGGAGTTGGCGAAGGCGGCGACCAGCACCGGGCCGAGCCGGTGGGCGAGCAGCCAGCGGCGCTCCAGGGCGTGCGGGCCGTCCTCCGCCCCGGCGTCCAGGCAGACCTGGAGCGAGGCGGTGCCGGTCATCATGATCCGGCCCCAGGGGCCCGCGGCGTCGAAGTGGCGCTGCATCGCGAGGTAGCGCGGATGGTCCAGCACCATCGTGCGGGGGCGGCCCAGCGGGTCGGTGCCGGTGCCGGTGAGCCGCAGGCCCTGGGCGGCGAAGGCGGCCCGCAGGGCTCCGAGGTCGCGCCTGGTGTCGGCGACGCATCCGGTGAGGCTGTCGGCGGGCGGGGAGCTGAGCTCGACCTGACCGCCGGGTTCGAGAGTGAGGCGGGAGCCGGACGGGAGCGAGGTCCCGTCGGGTCCGCCGAGTGGCAGTGCGTCCAGTGCGGCGTGCAGCCGTTCAGGGGGGACCGGCCGGTCGGGACATCGGTCGTCGTGGACGAACCACTCGACCTCGACGCCCACCAGCCGGGGCGGCCCGATCTTGAAGCAGACGCCCGCCACGTGGCTGCGGGCGGCCGACTCGGTGAGCGGGGTCACCGCGTCGGTGCGCGGGGTCGCGGCGTCGGTGCGCGGCGCGGTGCTCCGCCGGTCGGTCTGGTTGGGCGGTCGAAGGGGTATCACCGGACTCACCATCCTCGGGACACGGGTGCGGCCCGGACTACCCTGCCCAGTCTGCCCCGGACCATGCGAAGGCGCCGCGCAAACATCGGGTCAAGGCCGGTCGCCGCAGGCCGGCGGCGGTGCGGACGGGTGAAGCGGGCTCCGGGGCGCATGGATCCGGCCGCCGGGCGCATGGATCCGGCCGCCGCGACGGGGCGGACCTTGCGTACCCGTCCGGGTGGACGGGGTGTGCCGTTCGGGGCCGGCCGGGAGTCCGGTGGGGTCAGGCGCCCCCGTCCGGGCGCCCGGACAGGTGCGCCGCGAGGCCGCGCCGGCCGCGCCGCATCATCACCGCGTGGTTGGCCCGGAACAGCGGCCGGGCGGGCAGCGCGAGGCGGCGCAGCAGTGGCTTGGCCGGGCGGGTGTCCTCCTCGAACAGGGCCAGGGCGCCGCCCGCGCCGTCCCCGGTGACCGTCCAGCGCGACCAGCCGGTGAGGTCCCCGTGCATCGCCGCCTCCAGCACTCCGGCGGCCGGGTCCTGCCGGACGGCGGTGAGCCCGATGACCAGCCGGTAGGGGAGCAGCGCGCGGACCAGCACCTCGCCGCGGTCCGGCCCGGTCTTCCGGACGTCGCGGATCTCCGGCCACCAGCGCGGGTACCCGGCGACGTCGGCGAGCGCCCGGTACACGGCCGCAGGCGGGGCGGGCAGCCGCCACACCCCGTGGAACCGGTAGTGGTTGGGATCCACGGGGGCACTGTAGCGGCCGGGTGCGGGCGGCCGGGGCGGCGCCGGAAGGAGGCCCGGACTCCGCTTGCACCCGTCCGACGTGCAGAGGAGGATCTTTTGTGCTTGTAGTCTCATCAGTCACAGCAGCCACATTCGGCGGCTGGTACACCGGAACCGGAACGAAGGAGTCCCGAGGATGCGGCGACCGAACTGGGTACCGGAGGGCACGGACCTGGACAAACCGAACGCCGCGCGGGTCTACGACTATTACCTCGGGGGCTCGCACAACTTCGAGGTCGACCGGGAGATGGCCCGCAAGGCCATCGCCCTGTGGCCGGAGCTGCCCCAGATCATGCGCTCCAACCGGGCCTTCCTGCGCCGCGCCGTCCAGTTCGCCGCCGAGCGCGGCATCGGCCGCTTCCTCGACATCGGCTCCGGCATCCCCACCTTCGGCGCCGTCCACGAGATCGCCCGCGCCATCCGCCCCGAGGCGCGGGTCGTCTACGTGGACCGCGACCCGGTCGCCGTCGCGCACAGCCGCCTGCTGCTGGAGGAGGACCCGGGCAGCTCCGTCGTCCAGGCCGACGTGCGGGACGTCGAGGACCTCATGTCCCGCCCCGAGGTGACCGAGCTGCTCGCCGCCGGCGAGCCGGTGGCCGTCCTGCTGGTCGCCGTCATGCACTTCGTCCAGGACGCCGAGGACCCGTGGAAGCTGATCGCGGTGATCCGCGACGCCCTCCCGCCGGGCAGCGCCCTCGTCCTCTCGCACGCCTCCCTGGAGGGCCGCCCCGACCAGGCCGAGGACCACCAGCGGCTGTACCGGATGACGCCCACCCCGCTGACCATGCGCACCCACGAGCAGATCACCGCGATGTTCGAGGGCTTCGAGCTGGTCGAGCCCGGCGTCGTCTACCTGCCGCAGTGGCGCCCGGACCAGCCGGAGACGGTCGGCGAGCACCCCGAGCGGATGACCGGGGTGGCGGGCGTGGGGCTCCGTCCGTGACGGAGGCACCGGAACCGAGCAGCGGCGCCGAGCGGTTCCACGAGGACTGGGCGCGGCTGCTCTCCGGTGACCACGGCACGGCCGTCCACCCCGGCCTGCTCGGCCGGCTGGTCTCCCGGACCGCCGGGCTGCTCCACCGCGCCCAGCTGGACCACCCGTTCGAACCGCAGCTGGCGGCCGAGGCCGGGGCCGAGCTGGTCGACGCCCACTTCACCGACCCGGTGGTGCTGGCCCGGGCCGTCGAACTCCTCCAGCGCCAGCGCGCCGCCGACGGCCGCGGCCCCGCCGTGAGCGGCGCCTTCGCGGCCGGCTGGGCGGCCGCGCTGCGCGAGCGCACCCTGCGCGAGCAGGAGGCCATCCGCACCGCCGCCGACGTCGCCCGCAAGGAGGCCGAGCGGGCGCTGCGCGCCTCCGAGGCCCGGTTCCGCGCCCTGTTCGAGAGCGCCGCGATCGGCATCGGCATCGGCGACACCAACGGCAACATCCTGGCCGTCAACAAGGCCCTCCAGGAACTCTTCGGCGCCGGCCCCGACGACATGATCGGCCGCCGGGTCGGCGACCTCGTCCACCCCGAGGACGCCGACGGCGTCTGGGAGGCCTACGAGGACCTGATCAGCGGCAAGCGCGACTACTTCCAGTTCGACAAGCCCTACTACCGCCAGGACGGCGAGATCGTCTGGACCCACCTGACGGTCTCGCTGATCCGCGACGACGACGGCCTCCCGCAGTACCAGGTCGCCATGCTGGAGGACGTCACCGACCGCTACCGGCTCCAGGAGCGGCTGCGCCACCAGGCCACCCACGACCCGCTGACCGGGCTGCCCAACCGGGCCGCGTTCTTCGAACGGCTGGAGAAGCTCTTCGAGGACCCGGACCCGGGCGCCCGGTTCGGTCTGTGCTACGTCGACCTCGACGGCTTCAAGGTGGTCAACGACAGCCTCGGCCACGACACCGGCGACGAGCTGCTGTGCGCCGTCGCCGCCCGGCTGAAGGCCGCGCTCACCCCGCTCGGGCACCTGGTGGCCCGGCTCGGCGGGGACGAGTTCGTCGTCCTGCTGGAGAAGAGCCGCGGTGAGCAGGAGGCGGTCGCCGCCGCCAAGACCGTGCTCAAGGCACTCGCCGGGCCGGTGCTGATCGGCGACCACAAGCTGGCCGTCGGAGCCAGCGTCGGCGTCCTGGAGCGCCGGGTCTCCACCACCACCCCCGGCGCCGCCGTGCGCGCCGCCGACCTCACGCTCTACCGCGCCAAGGAGGCCGGCCGGGGCCGCTGGATTCTCTTCGACCCCAAGGAGAACGCCCGCGCCGTCTCCCGCTACGCCGTCTCGGTGCGGATGCCCGCCGCCCTCGACCGGGGCGAGTTCTTCATCGACTACCAGCCGCTCTACGCGCTCGCCGACGGCCGGCTGGCCGCCGTCGAGGCGCTGGTGCGCTGGCGCCACCCGCAGATGGGCGTGCTCGGCCCGGACGAGTTCGTCACCACCGCCGAGGAGACCGGGCTGATCATGCCGCTCGGCCGCTGGGTGCTGGAGCAGGCCTGCGGCCAGGCCGCCGACTGGATCAAGCGCTTCGGCGACGCCGCGCCCCAGCTCAACGTCAACCTGGCGGTGCGCCAGGCCCGCAGCGCCGCCCTGGTCGGCGACCTCGGCCGGATCCTCGACACCACCGGCCTCGACCCGGCCCGGCTCCAGCTGGAGATCACCGAGTCGACCGTGGTCGGTCCGGAGGACGAGGCGCTGCGCACCCTGCACGGCCTGGTCGGCCTCGGTGTCTCGCTCGCCGTGGACGACTTCGGCACCGGCTGGTCCAACCTCGCCTACCTGCGCGACCTGCCGGTCTCCGGTCTGAAGATCGCCGGCTCCTTCGTCGGCGACCTGCACGACCCGGCCAAGGACGAGGAGACCGGCTGGCGGATCGTCAGCGGACTGGTCTCGATGGCGCACGCCCTCGGGCTGACCGTCACCGCCGAGGGCGTGGAGACCGGCCGGGACGCCGAGCGGCTGCGCGTCATCGGCTGCGACTGGGCGCAGGGCTGGCACTTCGGCCGCCCGGTTCGCCCGTCCGAGATCGCCCGCCGGATCGCCGAGGAGCCGCGCGGCCGCCCGGTCGCCGACTGAGCGCCCGTCCGCTCAGCCCACCAGCCGGGACAGCTCGATCGAGTGCCCGGTGCGCTCCGCCTTGGCCCGCAGGTAGTGGACGTTGCTCTCCGACACGTGCACGCCGGTGGGCACCCGCCGGCGCACCGGGACGCCGAGGGCGGCCAGCTGGGCGGCCTTGTCGGGGTTGTTGCTCAGCAGGTCGATCCCCCTGATCCCCTCGGTCCCCTCGACCCCCTCGGTCCCCTCGGTGCCGAGCGCGTCGAGCACACCGAGCGCGCCGAGCATCTGCGCGGCGGCGGTGTAGTCGCGCCCGTCCTCGGGCAGCCCGAGCGCGGTGTTGGCGTCGTAGGTGTCGAGCCCGGAGTCCTGCAGGGCGTAGGCGTCCAGCTTGTTGTACAGGCCGATGCCGCGGCCCTCCTGGCGCAGGTAGAGCAGGTAGCCGCCGGAGGTCGCGATCCGCTCGACGGCCTCGCGCAGCTGCGGCCCGCAGTCGCACCGGGCGGAGCCGAAGACGTCCCCGGTCAGGCACTCCGAGTGCAGCCGCACCAGCGGCGTCGCGTTCTCGGGCACCGTGCCGAGCGCCAGCGCCAGGTGCTCCGCCCCGTCGGCCAGCCCGTGGAAGGTGAACACCTCCGCCTCCGCCCGGTAGCCGTCCGGGAACACCAGCGGAATCCGCACCCGCGCCCGCACCCGGGCGGCCCCGGCCTGCGGGGAGTGGTTCTGCTGCTGCGGCGGCTGCACCTGGGGCATGGCGGGCCTTTCGTGACGGGCGGTTCGGGTGGTACTCGGCTGTCGACGGTACTAGGTAGTTCCAATTTGAACAACATCGGGCGGGGGGCGGACGAAGGGTCGGTGCAGCTCACGAACGGGTTGCCGGACGGAGGCCGGTGGACCAGGGGCGGACAAACGGGGGGTGGCAGTGAGAGACTGTGCCCGCGCGAGCGGTCCAGGAGTTGCCGCGCTGGTGTTCATTGCGCCGTGACGCCCTCAATGGCGAGGGGACCGCCGGTGTTCTCCCCCCAGGACGACGGGGGAGGCGCCCTGTCTGTCGCTTCAGACCATGGAAGGTCCTCAGAAGATGTCGGCTACCCCCGTGTCCGCTGCGTCCCACGACGCCGGAAACCCCGCCATTGAGTCGCTGTATGCCGAGGTGCTGCGCCGCAACCCCGGCGAGCCCGAGTTCCACCAGGCCGTGCACGAGGTCGTGGAGACCCTCGGCCCGGTGCTGGAGCGGCGCCCCGAGCTGATCGACGCGCGGATCGTCGAGCGCGTCGTGGAGCCCGAGCGGCAGGTGATCTTCCGGGTGCCGTGGACCGACGACCGGGGCCGGATCCACGTCAACCGCGGCTTCCGGGTGGAGTTCAACAGCGCGCTCGGCCCCTACAAGGGCGGCCTGCGCTTCCACCCCTCGGTGAACCTCGGGATCGTGAAGTTCCTGGGCTTCGAGCAGATCTTCAAGAACGCGCTGACCGGCCTCGCCATCGGCGGCGGCAAGGGCGGCTCCGACTTCGACCCCAAGGGCCGCTCGGACGCCGAGATCATGCGCTTCTGCCAGTCCTTCATGACCGAGCTGCACCGCCACCTCGGCGAGCACACCGACGTCCCCGCCGGTGACATCGGCGTCGGCGGCCGGGAGATCGGCTACCTGTTCGGCCAGTACAAGCGGATCACCAACCGCTACGAGTCCGGCGTACTGACCGGCAAGGGCATCGGCTGGGGCGGCTCGCAGGCCCGCACCGAGGCCACCGGCTACGGCTGTGTGCTGTTCACCCAGGAGATGCTGCGCGCCCGCGGCGAGGAGCTGGACGGCCTGCGGGTCTCCGTCTCCGGCTCCGGCAACGTCGCGGTGTACGCGATCGAGAAGGCCCAGCAGCTCGGCGCGACCGTGGTGACGGCCTCCGACTCCACCGGCTTCGTGGTGGACGAGAAGGGCATCGACCTCGACCTGCTGAAGGAGGTCAAGGAGGTCCGGCGCGGCCGGCTCTCCGAGTACGCCGAGCTGCGCGGCGCCCACGTCCGCTACCAGGAGGGCACCGGCGTCTGGAGCGTGCCGGTCGACGTGGCGCTGCCCTGCGCCACCCAGAACGAGCTGGACGAGGCGGACGCGCTGACGCTGGTCCGCGGCGGCGTGCGCGCCGTCGCCGAGGGCGCCAACATGCCGACCACGCCGGAGGCGGTCCGGGTCTTCCTGGAGGCCGGGGTGGCCTTCGGCCCGGGCAAGGCGGCCAACGCGGGCGGCGTCGCCACCAGCGCGCTGGAGATGCAGCAGAACGCCTCGCGCGACGCCTGGTCCTTCGAGCGGACCGAGGAGCGGCTGGCGGAGATCATGCGGAACATCCACACCGCCTGCCACACCACGGCGGAGAAGTACGGCCGCCCCGGGGACTACGTGCTGGGCGCCAACATCGCCGGCTTCGAGCTGGTGGCGGACGCGATGCTGGCGCAGGGCCTGATCTGATCCGGGCCTGACCCGATCCGGGTGTGAATCGATCCGGGTCTGAACCGACACCGGGCCGTCACGACATCTCCCCGGCCGGCGCCGTTTGGGCCGGTCGGGGAGGTGGCAGCTTGTCAGGGGCCCGGTGATCGCCCTACGTTCTGACGCCATGACCATGTCACGCAGGACGATCATCAAGGGAATGGCGGCCGGCCCGCTCGTGGCCTTCGGCGGCGCCGCCCTCGCCCCGGCGGCGGCCGAGGCCGCGACCCTGTCGCCCGGCCAGTTCACCCTCGCCGAACGCCTCGGCAACAGCCACGGCACGTACGCGGCGCTGGCCGCCGGACTGGCGGGCCTGCTGCCGAAGGCCACCGTCGCCGACGTGCTCGCCAGCGCCAACCGGGACGCCGTGCACCTGGCCGCGGCCCCGAGCGGGGTCGGCGCCTTCCAGGAGGGCTTCGGCTGGAACCCCGGTGACCAGGGGGTCGCCGAATGGGTCCCGCAGGGCGTCACCACCAGCGCCGACGCGCTCGGCTCGGGCGTCTGGGGCGGCAAGCGGGTGGTGCTGGTCTCGTGGTACTTCGACACCGACCCGGACAACGACCCCGGCACGCCGAACGCCGAGGTCAACAAGGGCGTGCGGGTCTCCTTCGTCGACTACACCGACCGCCTCGCGCCCAGGTACCGCCACGTGCTGCTCGTCGAGCCGGTGAAGGCGGCGACCGGCGCGCCCTCCTACGCCCCGGTGCAGCGGCACGCGGGCGGCATCCTCTGGTACGGCAACCTGCTCTACATGGTGGACACCACCAAGGGCCTGCGGGTGTTCGACCTGAACACGGTCTTCGAGGTGGCCACCGGCAAGTCCGACGTCTGCGGGCTGGACGCCTCCGACGGCAGGTACTACGCCTACGACTACCGCTACGTGCTGCCGCAGAGCGCCGCGTACGACAACACCGGGACGCTGCTGCGCTACTCCTGCCTCGCCCTGGACCGCGCCAGCACCCCCGACAGCCTCACCGTCGGCGAGTACGCCGAGGACCTCGCCGCCCCGGTGGTCGACTACTCCGGCACCGGCTGGAACGGCAACGGCACGAAGATCACCACGCCCAAGGTGGTCCGCTGGAACCTCGACTACACCGACCGCAGGCTCGCCTCGGCCACCGCCTCCGAGGCGGTCACCGTCAAGCAGGGCAAGATCCAGGGCGTGGTCTCCCAGCAGTCCCGGCACTACCTGTCCACCAGCAACGGCTCCGGCAACGGCTCGCTGCGCGCGGTGGCCTCGGGCGCCGACACCCCGTCCACGGTGGCCCGGCTGGCGGTCGGCTGCGAGGACCTCAGCTTCCACGGCTCGGCGACCACCGACTGGAGGTTCACCGAGTCGGTGATCTGGAACCTCAGCGAGTACGCCGGCCGCCGGTACGTCTACGCGGTGCGCGCCGACGGCTCCTGAGCCGCGGGGACGCCGCGCGGGCCACCCGACCGGAGCGGGCACGGGATGTCGGGTCCGGGCGGGTGGCCGCCGCCTACGGTGAGGAGCGTCAGAAGGAAGGACGGGGGCGGGAAGCGATGCTGGACCGGCTGAACCAGGCCATGGAGTACATCGAGGAGCACCTCGACGGAGCGGTCGACCCGGCCGAACTGGCGCGGATCGCGACCACCTCGGAGTACCACTTCCGGCGGCTGTTCTCGGCGCTCGCCGGGATGCCGCTGTCGGAGTACCTGCGCCGGCGCCGGCTCACCCTCGCCGGGGCGGAGGTGCTGGCCGGGGAGCGGACGCTGCTCGACGTCGCGGTCCGCCACGGCTACGGCTCGGGCGAGGCCTTCGCCCGGGCGTTCCGGGCGATGCACGGGGTCGGCCCCGGCGAGGCCCGGCGCTCGGGCGCGGTGCTGGTCTCCCAGCCCCGGATGTCCTTCCGGCTCGTCGTCGAAGGGAGCAGCAGCATGGAGTACCGCATCGTCGAGAGGCAGGCGTTCCGGGTCGTGGGCCGGCGGGCGCGGGTCCCCCTGGTCCACGAGGGGGTCAACCCGGCGATGGCCGAGTTCATCAGGGGCCTCGGCCGGGAGACGATCGACCGGATCGCGGCCCTCTCGGAGCAGGAGCCGGCCGGGATCGTCGCCGTCACCGAGTTCTTCTCGGACAGCCGGGAGGAGGGCGTCCCGCTGGACTACTACCACGCGGTGGTCATGGGGGCGGGCGCCGAGGTGCCGGAGGACCTGGACGTGCGCGAGGTCCCGGCCGGGACCTGGGCGGTGTTCGCCAACCGCGGGGCGTACCCGCGGGCGCTGCAGGAGATGTGGCGGGACGTCTTCACCCAGTGGTTCCCGTCCAACCCGTACGAGTTCCGGCCCGGCCCGGAGATCCTGCGGGTCGAGGTCCTGCCGGGCGGCGAGGAGGCCGAGGCGCAACTCTGGATACCGGTCGGTCGCGCCACCACGCGCTGAACGCTCTCCGCCCGTTCGGCCCAGCACGACCGCGCCGCCCCGTGCCCCCGCCCGCATGCTGGGGCGGGGGCCGTCGAGCGGAGAGTGGAGCGGGGATGGCCAAGGCGTTCGGGTTCGTCGACTACGGCGGACCGGAGAAGCAGGAGTTCCTGGACCGGCCGGTGCTGGAGCCGGGGCTGGGGCAGATCGCGGTCACCGTCCGGGCGGCCGGGGTGAACCCGGTCGACTGGAAGGTCCGCCGGGGCTGGATCGGCCAGGTGCGCGAACTGCCCGCCGTGATGGGCTCCGAGGCGGCCGGCGTGGTCGAGCGGGTCGGGCCCGGCGTAACCGGGTTCACCCCGGGCGACGAGGTGTTCGGGATCGCGGCGGCCGGCGCGTTCGCCGAGCAGACGCTGCTGGCCGCCGCGTCGAGCGCGCTGAAGCCGGCCAAGGTCGGCTTCGACCAGGCCGCCACCCTGCCGGTGGCGGCCGCGACCGCCGACGACGCGGTCCGCGACGTCGGCGTGGGCGCCGGGCAGACCCTGCTGATCCTCGGCGTCGCCGGCGGCGTCGGCAGCGCGGCCGCCCAGATCGCCCGCAGCCGCGGCATCCGCGTCATCGGCACGGCGGGCGACGCCAACCGCGGGTACGTCGAGTCCCTGGGCGCGGTGCAGGTCCGCTACGGCGACGGCGTCGCCGACCGGATCCGGGCGGCCGCGCCGGACGGCGTGGACGGCATCCTCGACCTGGTCGGCGGGGACGACGCCCGGGCGGCCGCGGTGACCCTGGACGACCGCACCCGGCTGGTGTCCACCTCCGACCCGGGCACCGCCGAGGAACTCGGCGGCCGCTACATCACCCGCTCCACCAGCCCCGGGACGCTCGCCGCGCTGGCCGACCTGGTCGCCTCCGGCGAGCTGGACCCGCACATCGCCGCCCGCTACCCGCTGTCCCGCGCCGCCGAGGCGATCGCCCTCGTCGAGTCGGGGCACGCGCGCGGCAAGGTCGTCCTGGACATCGGCTGAGGGAGGAGGCCCGCGATGAAGCAGCAGACGGTCACCACCGGCGGCCCGTGCTGGGTCGAGCACGGCAGCGCCGACCCGGCGGCCGCGCAGCGGTTCTACGGCGAGCTGTTCGGCTGGCAGGCCGAGCCCGACGAGCGCCCGGAGGCGGGCGGCTACACGTTCATGCGGCTGGACGGCGCGGTGGCCGCGTCGGTGACCCCGCTCTACGGCGAGGGCCAGCCGACCGCCTGGAGCGTCTCCTTCCTGGTCGAGGAGGCCGACGCCGCCGCCCGCGCGGTCGCCGCCGCGGGCGGGAGCCTGGTCGTGGAGCCGACGGACGCGCTGGACTACGGCCGGTTCGCCATCGCGGCCGACCCGGACGGCGCGGTGTTCGGGCTCTGGCAGGCGGGCCGGCTGCGCGGCGCCGAGGTGCGGGGCGTGCCCGGCGCGCTCGGCTGGGTGGAGCTGCTCACCCGGGACCCGGACGGCGCCCGCGCCTTCTACCCGGCGGTGTTCGGCTGGAAGGTCTCCCCGTCTCCGCGGTACACCCAGTGGGGCCTGGCCGACGGGGACTTCGGCGGCATGCTGACCATGGGCGAGGACTTCCCGCCGCAGGTGCCGCCGCACTGGCTGCCGTACTTCTCGGTCGCCGACGTGGACGTCTCGGCGTTCCGCGCGGGCAACCTCGGCGCGACCGTGCTGATGGCACCCGTCGACCTGCCGGGCGGCGGCCTGCGGATCGCGGTGCTGCGCGATCCGGTGGGCGCGGCGTTCGGCCTCTACTACCGCTCGGAGACCAGGGGCTGACGCCGGCGGACGGCGAGCGCCGCCGCGGCCGCCGTCACCAGCACGGCCGTCATCGGCACCACGTCACCCACCCGGGTGTACCAGGTGGCGGTGCCCGGCGCGGTCAGCGGCAGCCGGACCACCAGCGCGCCGGTGTCCTCCGTGCCCAGCCGGGCCAGCTCGCGCCCCTGGGCGTCGAAGGCGGCCGACACCCCGGTGAGCGAGGCCTGCACGGCCGGCCGGCCGGTCTCGGCGGCCCGGATCGCGGCCAGCGAGACGTGCTGCTCGGGTGCCCAGCTGCGCTGGAAGGTCGAGGTCGAGGCCTGGTAGACCAGCACCCGGGCGCCGTCCCGGGCGGCCGTGCGGGCCATGTCCGGGAAGGCCGACTCGAAGCAGATCAGCGCCCCGACCGGCAGCGCCCGCCCCGAGCGGTCCACCACCGGCAGCGGCTCCTGGCCGCTGCCGGGTGCCCGGTTCTCGCCCGCCGCCCGGCTGACCCCGGCGACCCAGCCGAGCACCGGCCGCAGCGGGATGTACTCGCCGAACGGCACCAGGCGGATCTTCCGGTAGCGGTCGACCACGCCGTCCGGGGAGACCAGCACCGCGTCCTTGGAGATCCGCCCGTCCGCCTTGCGCGCGTCCTCGCCCGCCAGCAGGCCGGCCCCGGTCGCGGCGGACAGCGCGCGCAGCCGGTCGAGCGCCGCCGGATCGCGGTCGAGGTCGGCCGTGGTGCTGGACTCGCCCCAGACCACCAGGTCCACCGGGGGCTGCCCGACCAGCGCGGCGGTGGCGCGGGCACTGGCCTCGAACCGGGCCTGCGGCTCGTCGACGATCCCGGGCTGGACCAGCGCGAGCCGCAGTTCCGCGGGCCCGGCCGGTCCCTCGGCGGCGGCCTGGGGCGCCGGCCGCAGCGCGAACAGCAGCGGCCCGGCCGCCAGCGCCGCCGCCGCGAGCAGCGCCGCCGCCGCCCGCGGGCGCGGGTCGACGGCGGTGAGCACCACCAGCACGGCGGTGTTGACCGCCACCACGGCGGCGCTGACCAGCCAGATCCCGCCGGCCGAGGCCAGCGCCAGGACGGCCGGGTGCTGCCACTGGGTGGCGCCGAGCAGCGCCCACGGCCCACCCAGCGCGGGCCAGGAGCGCGCGTACTCGGTGGTCAGCCAGACCGCCGCGACCACCGGCGGCGCCAGCAGCGCCCGGCGGACGGTCAGCGGCGGGTGCAGCAGCCGCCACACCGCGAGGCCCACCCCGGCCTGCAGCGACCCGAACACCACGGCGATCAGCGGCAGGGCCGGCCCGACCGAGGACAGCAGCCAGGACATCCCGGTCAGGATGAACCCGGCGCCGAACCACCAGCCGCGCACCGCGGCCTCGCGCGCCCCCGGGGCCCGCTGCATCAGCAGCAGGCCGGGGACGAGCGCGACCCAGGCGAGCGCCGCCACCCCGGGGGCGGGGAAGGCGAGCACCGGCAGGGCCCCGGCGGCGAGCGCCGCCAGCCGGGGCCGGTACCGGGCGAGGGCCCGGCCGGGGCGGGCGGCGGCGTCCGTCGACGGGACGGGGCCGGCGGGGCCGGTGAGCAGGGAAGGGCGCGGCATGACCCGTATTGTCCGCTCGGCGCCGCCCCGTCACCAGCCCCTTGATCACCTGAATGGAGTACGGGTCGACCGCGGGGCGGAGGGCCGGTCAGCCCTCGCCGCCCTCCAGGTCGCCCTCGGTCTCCAGGAACGCCGCCCGCAGCTGCTCGATCAGCTCCGGGTCCGGCTGCTCCCACAGCCCCCGGCTCGCCGCCTCCAGCAGCCGCTCGCTGATCCCGTGCAGCGCCCACGGGTTGGCGCCGGCCAGGAACTCCCGGTTGACCGGGTCCAGCACGTACTCCTGGGTGAGCTTCTCGTACATCCAGTCGGCGACCACGCCGGTGGTGGCGTCGTACCCGAAGAGGTAGTCGACGGTCGCGGCCATCTCGAACGCGCCCTTGTAGCCGTGCCGGCGCATCGCCTCGATCCAGCGCGGGTTGACCACCCGGGCGCGGAAGACCCGGGCCGCCTCCTCGGTCAGGGTGCGGGTGCGGACCGTCTCCGGGCGGGTCGAGTCGCCGATGTACGCGGTCGGCGCCTTGCCGGTGAGCGCCCGTACGGTGGCCACCATGCCGCCGTGGTACTGGAAGTAGTCGTCCGAGTCGGCGATGTCGTGCTCGCGGGTGTCGGTGTTCTTCGCGGCGACGGTGATCCGCTTGTAGGCGGTCTCCATCTCCTCGCGGGCCGGGCGCCCGTCCAGCCCGCGTCCGTAGGCGTAGCCGCCCCAGACCGTGTACACCTCGGCGAGGTCGGCGTCGGTGCGCCAGTCGCGGCTGTCGATCAGCTGGAGCAGGCCGGCGCCGTAGGTGCCGGGGCGGGAGCCGAAGACGCGCACGGTGGCCTTGCGCTCGTCGCCGTGCACGGCGAGGTCGGCCTGGACGTGGGCGCGCACGTGGTTGTCCGCCGCGGGCTCCTCCTGGGCGGCGGCCAGGCGCACCGCGTCGTCCAGCAGGGCGACCACGTGCGGGAAGGCGTCCCGGAAGAAGCCGGAGATGCGCAGCGTGACGTCGATGCGCGGGCGGCCCAGCTCCTCCAGGGGGACGGCCTCCAGGCCGGTGACCCGGCGCGAGGCGTCGTCCCACACCGGGCGCACGCCGAGCAGGGCGAAGGCCTCGGCGATGTCGTCGCCGGCGGTGCGCATCGCGCTGGTGCCCCACAGCGACAGGCCCACCGACGGCGGGTAGGCGCCGTCGTTGTCGGCCCGGTAGCGCTCGACCAGCGAGGCGGCGAGCGCCTGCCCGGTCTCCCAGGCGAGCTTGCTGGGCACCGCCTTGGGGTCGACGGAGTAGAAGTTGCGGCCGGTCGGCAGCACGTTGACCAGCCCGCGCAGCGGCGAGCCGGACGGGCCGGCCGGGACGAAGCCGCCGCGCAGCGCGTGCAGCACGGCGTCCAGCTCGCCGGTGGTCGCGGCCAGCCGGGGCACGACCTGGACGGCGGCGAAGTCCAGCACCTCGCGCACCGCCTCCGGCAGCCCGGCGGCGACCTTCTCGACCGCCTCCGGCGCCCAGTCGGCCGCCTCCATCGCCTCGACCAGCTCGCGGGCCTTCGCCTCGGCCGCGTCGGTGGCGCCGAGGGTGAGCGCGGCCTCGTCCAGGCCGAGCGCCTCGCGCAGACCGGGCAGCGCGCTGACGCCGCCCCAGATCTGCCGGGCGCGCAGGATGGCGAGCACGATGTTGACCCGGTCGGTGCCGGCCGGGGCCTGGCCCAGGACGTGCAGGCCGTCGCGGATCTGGGCGTCCTTGACCTCGCAGAGCCAGCCGTCGACGTGCAGCAGGAAGTCGTCGAAGCCGTCGTCCTCGGGGCGCTCCTCCAGGCCGAGGTCGTGGTCGAGCCTGGCGGCCTGGATCAGCGTCCAGATCTGGGCGCGGATCGCGGGCAGCTTGGCCGGGTCCATCGCGGCGATGTTGGAGTGCTCGTCGAGCAGCTGCTCCAGGCGGGCGATGTCGCCGTAGGAGTCGGCGCGGGCCATCGGCGGCACCAGGTGGTCGACCAGGGTGGCGTGGGCGCGGCGCTTGGCCTGGGTGCCCTCGCCCGGGTCGTTGACCAGGAAGGGGTAGACCAGCGGCAGGTCGCCGAGCACGGCGTCCGGGCCGCACTCGGCGGACAGCGCGGCGGTCTTGCCGGGCAGCCACTCCAGGTTGCCGTGCTTGCCGAGGTGGACCACGGCGTGCGCGCCGAAGCCGCCGTCGGACTGCGGGGCGGCGATCCAGCGGTAGGCGGCCAGGTAGTGGTGGGACGGCGGGAGGTCCGGGTCGTGGTAGATCGCGACCGGGTTCTCGCCGAAGCCGCGCGGCGGCTGGATGAGCACCAGGAGGTTCCCGGAGCGGATCGCGGCGAGCACGATGTCGCCGTCCGGGTTCTGCGAGCGGTCGACGTACAGCTCGCCGGGGGCCGGGCCCCAGTGCTCCTCGACCCGGGCGCGCAGGCCCTCGGGGAGGGTGGCGTACCAGCGGCGGTAGTCGGCGGCCGGGATGCGCACGGGGTTGCGGGCCAGCTGGTCCTCGGTGAGCCAGTCCTGGTCGTAGCCGCCGGCGGCGATCAGCGCGTGGATCAGCGCGTCGCCCTCGTGCTCCTGCCCGCCGTCGCCGTCCAGACCCGGCAGGTCCTGCCCGAGGTCCATGCCCTCCTCGCGCAACGCGGTCAGCAGCCGCACCGCGCTCGCGGGGGTGTCCAGGCCGACGGCGTTGCCGACCCGGGCGTGCTTGGTCGGGTACGCGGAGAGCACCAGCGCGAGCCGGCGCTCGGCGGCCGGGACGTGCCGCAGCCGGGCGTGCGCGACGGCCACGCCGGCGACCCGGGCGGCGCGCTCCTCGTCGGCGGCGTAGACGGTCAGGCCGTCCTCGTCCAGCTCCTTGAAGGAGAACGGGACGGTGATCAGCCGGCCGTCGAACTCGGGCACCGCGATCTGGGTGGCGGTGTCCAGCGGGGACAGGCCGTCGTCGCTGGCCTCCCACTGGGCGCGCGACCAGGTCAGGCAGAGCGCCTGGAGGATCGGGCGGTCCAGCGCGGCCAGCGCGCCCGCGTCCCAGGCCTCCTCGTCGCCGCCGGCCTGCGCGTCGGCCGGGCGGGTGCCGCCCGCGGCGAGCACGGTGGTGACGATGGCGTCGGCCTCGCCGAGCGCGGCCAGCAGCTCCGCCTCGGCGCCGCGCAGCGAGGCGCAGTAGTACGCGCGGGCCCGGGCGCCCTGGTCCTCGATCGCCCGGCAGAGGGTCTCCACGAAGGCGGTGTTGCCGCTCATGTGGTGGGCGCGGTAGTAGAGCACCGCGACGGTCGGGCCCCCGGTCGTCCGGGCCTCGCGCTCCAGCGGGCCCCAGGCCGGGGCGGAGGCGGGCGGGGCGAAGCCGTGGCCGGTGAGCAGCACGGTGTCGGAGAGGAACGAGCCGAGCTCGGCGAGGTTGGCGGCGCCGCCGTGGGCCAGGTAGGCGTGCGCCTCGGCGGCGATGCCGGCCGGGACGGTGGACAGCTCCATCAGCTGGGCGTCGGGGGCCTGTTCGCCGGTCAGCACGACCACCGGGCGGGGGCCGGCGAGCAGTGCGTCCAGGCCCTCCTGCCAGGCGCGGCGACCGCCGAGCAGGCGGACCACGACCAGGTCGGTGCCCTCCAGCAGGGCGGGCAGGTCCTCGGGCGTCAGCCGGGCCGGGTTGCCGAGCCGGTAGCGGACCGGCCCCTCGGAGGCACGGGCGCTCAGCAGGTCGGTGTCGGACGTCGACAGCAGCAGGATCATGCGAAGGCCCTCCCGGCCTCGTCGGCGGGTGCGGGCACAGGCATGCGGCGGCGCATGGCTTCAAGCCTTCCTCGGGGTCCGCGCCCCGGGCCGGTGGAGGACGGCAGGAGTTCCTGGCTCCCGCGGTCCTCCGGAGGTCCGGTGAACCGCGGTCACAGTGGCGGGACCGCACCGGGTTCGCACCGGTTTCCTCCCCTGCGCCGTCGCTGGCGTGCGGACGGTCCGCGGGGACCGTCCGCGAGCATCGTACGGGGTACGGCCGACCCGGGGGAGTGCAGGTTCGGGGGCGCCGGGCCGGGCCGGGGGTGTGAGCGACGGTACGGCGGCAACCCATCGGATCATCTGTATGCTCGCCGCCATGCCTCCCGAACCCGACGCCGCCGCGCCGGGCGCCGCCGTACCCGACCGGGCGCGTCCGGACGCCTGCCCAGGGGCCCTTCGTCTGCACACCGCCGACGACGGCGCCCTGGCCCGGGTGCGGCTGCCCGGCGGAGTCCTGACGGTTCGTCAGGCGCTGGCGCTGGCCGACGCGGCGCGGGAACTCGGCGACGGCCGGCTGGAGATCACCTCGCGCGGCAACGTCCAGCTGCGGGGCCTCGCTTCGGACTGCGGCGGCGAGCTCGGCGGGCGGCTGCGCGCCGCCGGCCTGCTGCCCTCCGACACCCATGAGCGGGTGCGCAACATCGTCGCCTCGCCCGGCCCCGCCGGCGGCCTCGCCGACGTGCGCGCCTGGGCGCGCGGACTCGACCTCGCGCTGTGCGCCGCCCCCTGGGCGACCGGCCTGTCCGGCAAGTTCCTGTTCGCCCTGGACGACGGCAGCGGCGACGTCGCCGCGCTGGACGCCGATGTGACATTGATCGCAGGCCCGGACGGCACCGCCCTGCTGCGCCTGGGCCGGGCCGCCACCGTGCGCCCGGTCCGCGCCGACCGGGCCGTCTGCGCGGCCCTGGAGGCCGCCCGCGAGTTCCTGGACGCCCAGCGCGCCGCCGGGGTGAAGGCCTGGCACCTGCGCGAGGTGCCCGGCCTGCTGGACCCCGGTCCGCTGCCGATGCCCGTACTGCCCGGCACCCGCCCGCCGCTGGGCGCCCTGCCCGGGGGCGGGCTGCACGTCGGCCTGCGGTTCGGCCTGGCCACCGCCGGGCAGTGGCGGGCCCTGGTGGACGCCGCCGAGGGCGAGCTGCGGCTCACCCCGTGGCGCGGCGCGGTGCTGCCCGGCGCGCCCGCCGAACGGCTCGCCGCGCTCGCGGCGGCCGGGCTGCGGACCGCGGCCGGGACGGCCTGGGACGGCGCGAGCGCCTGCACCGGGCTGCCGGCCTGCGCGAAGTCGCTGGCCGACGTCCGGGCCGACGCCGCCCGGGCGCTGGACGGCGCGCCGCAGGGCGCCGGCGGACTCCCGGTGCACTGGTCGGGCTGCGAGCGCCGCTGCGGCCACCCCGCCGGACGCCGGGTGGACGTGCTGGCGACCGGACAGGGGTACCGGGTGGCGGTGGAAGGCGCGCCGCAGGGGCGGGAGACCGCCGTGGAAGTGACGAACGAGGAGATGGCCGCGGCGGTCGCCGCGGCCCGGAGGACCACCACGTGATCGAGTACGAGAAGGACGGCGCGTCCATCTACCGCCAGTCCTTTGCCACCATCCGGGCCGAGGCCGACCTCGCCGCGCTGCCCGCGGACGTCTCCCAGGTCGCGGTGCGGATGATCCACGCCTGCGGCATGGTCGACCTGGTCGAGGACCTGGTGTACTCGCCCGGCGTGGTCGCCTCGGCGCGCGCCGCCCTGCGCGCCGGTGCGCCGATCCTGTGCGACGTCAACATGGTCGCCAGCGGCGTCACCCGCAAGCGGCTGCCCGCCGACAACGAGGTGATCTGCACCCTCACCGACCCGGCCGTGCCCGGGCTGGCCCGGGCGATGGGCAACACCCGCAGCGCCGCCGCGATGGAGCTGTGGCTGCCCCGCCTGGAGGGCGCCGTGGTCGCCGTCGGCAACGCGCCGACCTCGCTGTTCCGGCTGCTGGAGCTGATCGAGGCCGGCGCCCCGCGCCCGGCCGCGGTGATCGGCGTGCCGGTCGGCTTCATCGGCGCGGCCGAGTCCAAGGAGGCGCTGGCCGCGCACCCGGCCGGCCTGGAGCACCTGGTGGTCCGGGGCCGGCGCGGCGGCAGCGCGATCGCCGCCGCGGCCATCAACGCGATTGCGAGCGAGGAAGAGTGACGGACCAGCAGAAGACCGGCCGGCTCTACGGGGTCGGCCTCGGCCCCGGGGACCCCTCGCTGGTGACCGTACGCGCCGCCGAACTCATCGGCAAGGCCGACGTGGTGGCGTACCACAGCGCCCGGCACGGCCGGTCCATCGCGCGGTCCATCGCCGAGCGTTATCTGCCGGGTGGTCAGATCGAGGAGAAGCTCGTCTACCCGATCACCGTCGAGACCACCGACCACCCCGGTGGCTACCGGGGCGCGCTGGACGACTTCTACGAGGAGGCCGCCGCCCGGCTGGCCGCCCACCTGGACGCCGGCCGCGACGTCGTGGTGCTCGCCGAGGGGGACCCGTTCTTCTACGGCTCCTACCAGCACATGCACAAGCGCCTGGCGCACCGCTACCCGACCGAGGTGGTGCCCGGCGTGACCTCGGTCAGCGCCGCCGCCGCCCGGCTCGGCCAGCCGCTCACCGAGGCCGAGGAGACGCTCACCGTCATCCCCGGCACGCTGCCGGAGGAGGAGCTGACCGCGCGGCTGGCCGCCGCCGACTCCGCCGTGGTGATGAAGCTCGGCCGCACCTTCCCGACCGTGCGCCGCGCCCTGGAGCGGGCCGGCCGGCTGGCCGACGCCCAGTACGTCGAGCGCGCCTTCATGGCGGGCGAGCGCACGGCGCCGCTGGCCTCGGTCGACGCCGAGGACGTGCCCTACTTCTCGGTGGCCGTGCTGCCCAGCAAGGTCGCCCCGCTGGAGCCCCCGGCGCCCGACCTGAGCGGCCCGGGCAGCGTCACCGTCGTCGGCACCGGCCCGGCCGGCCCGCTCTGGCTGACCCCGGAGGCGCGCGGCGCCCTGGCCGCCGCCACCGACCTGGTCGGCTACACCACCTACCTGGACCGGGTGCCGGTGCGTCCCGGCCAGACCCGGCACGGCTCCGACAACAAGGTGGAGTCCGAGCGCGCCGAGTTCGCCCTCGACCTGGCCCGCCGCGGCCACCGGGTCGTGGTGGTCTCCTCCGGCGATCCGGGCGTCTTCGCGATGGCCACCGCCGTGCTGGAGGTCGCCTGCGAGGAGGCCTACCGGGAGGTTCCGGTGCGGATCGTCCCCGGCATGACCGCCGCCCACGCGGCCGCCTCCCGGGCCGGTGCCCCGCTCGGCCACGACTACGCGGTGGTCTCGCTCTCCGACCGCCTCAAGCCCTGGGACGTCGTCGCCGCCCGGCTGCGCGCCGCGGCCGCGGCCGACCTGGTGCTCGCCCTCTACAACCCCGGCTCGCAGTCCCGCACCACCCAGGTCGGCCGCGCCCGTGACCTCCTCCTGGAGTACCGGGCCCCGGAGACCCCGGTGGTGATGGCCCGCGACGTCGGCGGCCCCACCGAGCGCGTGCGCACCGTCCGCCTCGCCGACCTCGACCCGGCCGAGGTCGACATGCGCACCATCCTCCTCATCGGCTCCTCCCAGACCCGGCACGTCCCCCGCCCCCCGCACCCGGACGTCACCTGGACCCCCCGCCGCTACCCGGAGGCCTGAGGCCGGGGCCGCGGGCCCGGCCTCCCAGGAGTCCGGGCCCGCGGCACGGGTGCGCGGTCCCGCGCGGCGACCGTCATCCTTCGGCGAGATGCTGCCGCACGACGTCGACGAACCACTCCAGGGCGGCCAGGACGGGGCCGGAGCGAAGGGCGAGGACCTCCAGCGGGAACGACGGCCGGAGGTCGAGCTTGGCCTCGGCCAGTTCGATCCCGTCGATCTTGTTGAGCCGCAGCATGAACTCCCGGCGCAGTGCGACGTCGTCGAACGGAGGCCGCGGTCGCAGATGCTGGAAGACGACCTCGACCGTGCCCAGGACGGGGTAGAGGGCGAACGGCCAGATGCCGTTGAGCCGGCTCTGCGCCCCCTTGTCGACCATCAGGAAGCAGCTGGTCTCGACGGCCTTCCCGTATTCGAGGCGGCAGTCCGGGCCCAGCTGTGACCAGGCCTGGAGCAGATTCAGGACCTCCTCGGCCGTCTCGGGCTGGTTGGTCCGGAGCTGGGTGGCGAAGCGCGCGGAACGGTCCGTGCCGGCGTCCCGGGCGACGGCGTCGGCCGTCTCGGGCGCCTTGTTCAACAGGGTGGCGAGATCCTCGGCGGTCAGCCGGAACGAGCGCTTGGCGCGGCCGGCGGAGTCGAAGGGGACGCCCTCGGCCATCAGCAGCTCCACCGGGTTGTCGCGGGGCCCGCCGGCCGGCCAGCGCAGCGTCGGTGACACCTGGCCGTTGGCGGTGAGCACGCGGTGGGCGCCCTTGACGCCGCTGGTGGCACCCAGGTACTGCCCGACGTTCTTGGGGTGGCCGCCGATCAGCTGGGCGAGATCCCCGTAGGTCGTCCAGGTGCCGGACGGCATCGCGATCAGGGCGGAGCGCAGTTCGCTCCAGCCCGGCCACTCGTCGTCGTCCCTGGACCGGGAGTTCTCCGGACCCGGCCACAGCGAGATCGCGCGGGCGGCCAGGCGATGGGCGCGGTTCTGGATCTCGGGCCGCCCCCAGCGGGAGGTCGCGGCGATCTCCTGGTTCATGCGAAGGGCGCTGCCCTGCAGGATCTGCTGCTTGCGCTGGAACGGGTGGTTCGACAGCCGGCCGTTCTCGGCCGAGAGCGTGAGGTTGCCGAGGGTGTGGAGCAGGATCTCGTGGAGTTCCTCGGGCGTCTCGTCGTGTTCGGCGTCATCCGCCAACAGGTCGAACCAGGATTCGGCCGGGCGCTGGGGGAGGATGTGCTCGATGGTCAGCCGGGACCGGTCGAAGTCCACCGGCTCGGCCGCCCGGTAGCTCTCCTCCAGCCGCTTGAGGACGAACATGCGCTGGTGGGACTGGCCGGCCCAGTAGAACGGCTTGGTGCGGATGGCGGCCGTGAGCTCCGAATCCGTGGGCCAGCCCCGGCGGCGTCCGGAGAGGTAGGACCGCACCGCCTGGGCGACGGGGAGGCTCCGGTCCATGTCGCGAGGAAGCGAGTTGAAGACCCGGTTGTAGTTGTTGCTCCTGGACTCGCAGAACAGGCGTCGCACCATGTAGCTCTCGACGAAGCCCAAGGCCTCGGCCGCTTCGTCCTCGGTGGCGGTGCCCGCGCTCACCAGCTTCAACAGGTGCAGCGCCACGGGATAGTGGGTGCGTCCGCCCCAGTTGCCGAGCCGGCGCAGCTGCTCCCGCAGACCGGGATGGGGTTCGAGCCCCGGGTCGAGGATCCGGCCGAACAGTCCGGCCGTGCGGGACAGCTCGGCGACGGCGTCCTCGACCGCCGCCTCGTCGCCGGCGAGCAGGTCCAGGCGCTGCTGCTGGGAGCGGTAGATCTCGGTCTGCTTGGCCTTGTCGTCGCCACGCAGGACGAGGTCGAGCCAGACGAGCAGTTCGAGGTTCTTCGGGCCGAGCGCCTGTTGCATCGGCAGCCAGAGCTGCTCGTACACGCGCTCCCCGCGGTGCGGCAGCAGCATGAACACGTAGTTGCGCAGGAGGTCGCTCTGGGTGAGCCGGACGCCGGTGTTGTTGATGGACTCGAAGATCCGGTAGACGTTGTCGCCCCGTTCGGCGGCGATCTCGACGATCGACAGCAGATCGCGCAGCGCGGTTTCCACCACCCCGGCCCACGGCGCCCCGTGCTGCTTCTGGCCGGTTTCGAGCATCTCCAGGAAGAAGCGGTAGGCGGAGCCGATGTTGTCGGCCCCGCCCGCCTGCGGGGTTCCGGACAGGCAGGCGACGAAGGCCGCCCGGTCGGCTTGCGTGGGCAGGAGCCGGTAGTAGGCGTCGCCGTCGTGGAACTCGTTCACCAGGAACTGCCGGTGGATGCGGTCGGCGGTCCGCTCCGCCGCGTCACCGCCCTCCAGCCGTACGTGGTCACGGAGCGCCGCCAGGGCCAGCATGATCGTGGTGAGCCGCTGCTGGCCGTCGACGACCAGCCACCGCTGGAGTCCGCCGGCCTGGTTGCCGTTGGGCGCGAGAACGACCGAACCGAGGAAGTGGGAGGGCGGGGTGACACCGGCGAGCTGCTGCTCCGCGAGATCCGCCACGTCGTCCCAGAGCTGTTGGAGCTCGGCGCGGGTCCAGCTGTAGGTCCGCTGGTAGAGCGGGACCTGGAACTGGATCTGCCCTTGGACGAGCTTGAGGAACGTGATCTCCTGGGCGTGCACGTGCGTCTCTCCCCGGTCGCGGTGGCGCGTGATGTGTCGTTGTGGTGATCAACAGGTTATCGACGCATCCCGACACGGGTGAATCGAGCAGACGGCGGGAGACGGCGGGAGACGGCGGGCTGCCGGGGCGTGCCGCTCCCCGGACCGGCCGGGGCGCGCCGCCGGGCTCTGGAGCCGACCCGCGTGGTGGCGACCCGGCCCCGCAGGCGAACATGAGGTCTGAAGAGATCCGACGTGGTAGGGACTGGGAGAATGGTGCGGCATGGGTGAGGTCGGTGGGCGGGCCGGGCAGCTGCGGAGCAGTGGGCTGCGGCACGGCTGGACGACCGGGGCGTGCGCCACGGCGGCGACCAAGGCGGCGTACCGGGCGCTGCTGACGGGGGAGTTCCCGGACCCGGTGGAGATCGTGCTGCCGAAGGGGCAGCGGCCGGCGTTCGCGCTCGCGGTGGAGGGGTTCGGCGAGGGACCCGGCGGGCCGCGGGCGATGGCCGGGGTGGTGAAGGACGCCGGGGACGACCCCGACGTGACGCACGGCGCGCTGGTGCGCTCCACGGTGTGGGCGGGGGAGCCGGGCGCGGGCGTGGTGTTCCGGGCCGGGCCCGGGGTGGGCACGGTCACCAAGGCCGGGCTGCCGCTGGCGGTCGGCGAGCCGGCCGTCAACCCGGTGCCCCGGCAGCTGATCCGGGACGCGGTCGCCGAGGTGGCCGCCGAGTGCGGCGGCAGCGGGGACGTGGTGGTGGAGATCTCCGTCGACCACGGCGAGGAGATCGCCCGCTCGACCTGGAACCCCCGGCTCGGCATCCTCGGCGGGCTCTCCATCCTCGGCACCACCGGCGTGGTCGTCCCCTACTCCTGCTCCGCGTGGATCGACTCGATCCGGCGCGGGGTGGACGTGGCGCGGGCCGCCGGCCGCACCCATGTGGCCGGCTGCACCGGCTCGACCTCGGAGAAGGTGGCCGTCGCCGTGCACGGCCTGCCCGAGGACGCGCTGCTCGACATGGGCGACTTCGCGGGGGCGGTGCTCAAGTACCTCAAGCGCCACCCGGTGCCGCGTCTGACCATCGCCGGCGGCTTCGCCAAGCTCTCCAAGCTCGCCGCCGGCCACCTCGACCTGCACTCGGCGCGCTCCCAGGTGGACAAGGGTTACCTGGCCCGGCTCGCCCGCGAGGGCGGCGCGGACGAGGAGCTGACGGCGGCGGTCGCGGCGGCCAACACCGCGCTGGAGGCGATCCAGCTCTGCCGGGCGGCCGGGGTGCCGCTGGGCGACCTGGTGGCCGAGGCGGCGCGGGCCACCGCGCTCGGGGTGCTGGTCGGTTCGCCGGTCGCGGTGGACGTCATCTGCATCGACCGGGCCGGGACGATCGTCGGCCGGGCGGAGCCGCTCGGGCCCTGAAACGGGCCGCGTTCCGTCTCAGGCGTGTCCCAGGACCTTCGCCATGATGTGAAGATCTGACGCTCATACGGGGTGAGAAACGGACAAAAGTTACGCCACGCCGGGGGTCGGTTCTGTCGCTATCTCAGTCATGAGATATGGTCTGGCGAGTGACAGGCGACTACCTCACCCGTATCGGCACCCTCATCCGTACCGCGCGTCAGCACCGCGGCTGGTCCCAGGCCCAGCTCGGCGAGGCCCTCGGCACCAGCCAGAGCGCGGTCAACCGCATCGAACAGGGCAAGCAGAACGTCAGCCTTGAGATGATCGCCCGCATCGGCGAAGCGCTCGACAGCGAGATCGTCTCCCTCGGCTACGCCGGCCCGATGCACCTTCGGGTCGCCGGTGGCACCACCCTCGCCGGCGCGATCGACGTCCGCAGCAGCAAGAACGCGTGCGTCGCCATCCTCTGCGCCTCGCTGCTGACCACCGGCCGCACCACCCTGCGCAGCGTCGCCCGCATCGAGGAGGTCTACCGCATCCTCGAAGTGCTCACCAGCATCGGCGTCAAGAGCCGCTGGACCAACGACGGCCGCGACCTCGAACTCACCCCGCCCGCCGAGCTCGACCTCGCCGGCATGGACGTCGAGGCCGCCCGCCGCACCCGCAGCGTCCTGATGTTCCTCGGCCCGCTGATGCACCGCGCCGACAGCTTCGCCATCCCCTACGCCGGCGGCTGCGACCTCGGCACCCGCACCGTCCAGCCGCACCTCACCGCGCTGCGCCGGTTCGGCCTGGAGGTCGCCACCACCGGCGGCGCCTACCACGCCTCCGTCCAGCCCGGCGTCCCGATGGACCGCCCGATCGTGCTGACCGAGCGCGGGGACACCGTCACCGAGAACGCCCTGCTCGCCGCCGCCCGCCACGACGGCGTCAGCGTCATCCGCAACGCCTCGCCCAACTACATGGTCCAGGACCTCTGCTTCTTCCTGGAGAAGCTGGGCGTCAGGATCGAGGGCATCGGCACCACCACCCTCACCGTGCACGGCGTCCCCGAGATCACCTGCGACGTCGACTACACCCCGGCCGAGGACCCGGTCGAGGCGATGAGCCTGCTCGCCGCCGCCGTCGTCACCTCCTCCGAGCTGACCGTGCGCCGGGTGCCGATCGAGTTCCTGGAGATCGAGCTCGCCGTGCTGGAGGGCATGGGCCTCGACTACGACCGCACCCCCGAGTACCGCGCCCACAACGGCCGCACCCGGCTGGTCGACCTCACCGTGCGCCCCTCCAAGCTCAGCGCGCCGATCGACACCATCCACCCGATGCCCTTCCCCGGCATCAACATCGACAACGTGCCGTTCTTCGCCGCCATCGCCGCGGCCGCCCACGGCACCACGATGATCCACGACTGGGTCTACGACAACCGCGCCATCTACCTCACCGAACTCACCCGGCTCGGCGCGGACATCAAGCTCCTCGACCCGCACCGCGTCCTCGTCCAGGGCCCCACCCGCTGGCGCGCCGCCGAGATGGTCTGCCCGCCCGCCCTGCGCCCCGCCGTCGTCATCCTCCTCGCGATGCTCGCCGCCAAGGGCACCTCGGTGCTGCGCAACGTCTACGTCATCAACCGCGGCTACGAGGACCTCGCCGAGCGCCTCAACTCCATCGGCGCCCAGATCGAGACCTTCCGCGACATCTGAGCCCGGATCCGGCCGTCCGGGGCCGAAGCCGAGCCTGAGGCCGTGGCCGCCCCCGTGCGGTCACGGCCTCAGCCGTCGGTGCCGGCGTCCAGCCCGGCCAGCAGGTACGCCGTCTCCAGCCCGGTGGTCAGGTAGTCGAGGAACGCCAGGTTGTTGAGCGCCCGGGGGGAGCGGCGCTCCCGGATCAGCTCGATGGCGCGGTCGGCCCCGTGGCCCAGCTCGACGAGCGCCTGAGCGGTCACCAGGCCCGAGCGGTTGTATCCCGAGTGGCAGCGGACGAGCGTGCGGCGGCCGCCCCGGACGGCCGCCGCGGTGAGTGTGGCCGCCTCCTGGACGGCGCGCAGCTGGGCGGCGCCGAGGTAGTCGTCGGGCACCTCGCGGACGACGTGCTCCACACCCGGCGCCGGTCCGTGGCCGGGCAGCGTGAACAGGCTCACCACCAGGTCGAACTCCCCTCCCACGACGGCGGGTTCGAGGTCGCCGCCGGGCGGTGTGAAGTAGTGCCCGCCCATCCAGAGGCCCGGCACGATCTCGTTCCACGGCTCCTGCGGGCCGGGGGTGCCGCGTTCCTTCTGCCGGGTTCTCATCGTCTCGGTGCCTTCCGTCGTGGCTCGGCGGCTACTCGCCGGTGCGGCCGTCGAGGTGTTCGCGGAGGAGGTCGGCGTGGCCGTTGTGGCGGGCGTACTCCTCGATCATGTGGGTGAGGATCCAGCGCAGCGACCAGCTCTGGTCGCCGGCGGGGCCGCGGTAGTGTCCGGGGACGTCCAACGACGGGGCGGCGGCGACGAGTTCCCGGGCGTGGGCGCACTCGCGGCGCCAGACGGTGAAGGCCTCGTCCGGGTCGGCGTCGTCGACGTCGAACTCGGCGAAGCCGCCGTCGGGGTGCTTCCAGAAGCCGGGGTGGGCCTCGTTGTTGAGGACGTTGCGGAACCAGCCGCGCTCGACCTCGGCGATGTGCCGGGTCAGGCCGAGCAGGGAGAGCGGGGAGGGGAGCAGGGGGCGGGCGCGGAGCTGGTCGGTGGTCAGCCCGGCGCACTTCATCGCGAAGGTGTCGCGCTGGAAGTCCAGGAAGGCGGTCAGGGTGGCGCGTTCGTCGCCGAAGCGGGGGGTCTCGGTGCGGGCGGCATCGGCGAGGTCGTAGGCGTCGGTCATCCGGCCATGGTGACAGGAACGGGTCCCACCGGCACGGGAATTAGAAGGGGGCGAGCCAGTCCAGGGCGGCCCCGACGCTCTCCGCGACGGGGACTCCGGCCGACGGCCGCGGGCGGTCCACGACCACCACGGGCAGGCCGAGTTCGCGCGCCGCGGTGAGCTTGGGGGCGGTGGCCGCGCCGCCGCTGTCCTTGGTGACCACGACGTCGATCCGGTGCTCGCGCAGCAGCGCGCGCTCGCCGTCCAGGGTGAACGGGCCGCGGTCGAGCAGGACGTCGAGCGAGGCCGGCAGCGGCGGCTGCGGCGGGTCGACCGAGCGGGCGACGAAGTGCAGGCCGTCCAGGTGGGCGAAGGCGCCGATGCCCTGCCGGCCGCTGGTGAGCAGCACCCGCCGGCCGAGGGACGGCAGCAGCCGCGCCGCCGAGTCGAGGGAGGGCACGCGGTGCCAGCGGTCGCCGGGCACCGGCGCCCAGCCGGGGCGGCGCAGGGCGAGCAGCGGCACGCCGGTCGCCGCGGCGGCCTCGGCCGCGTTGCGGGACATCACGGCGGCGAACGGGTGGGTGGCGTCCACCACCGCGTCCACCCGTTCGGCGCGCAGCCAGGCGGCGAGGCCCCCGGGGCCGCCGAAGCCGCCGATCCGCACCTCGCCGGCGGGCAGCCGGGGCTCGGCGACCCGCCCGGCGAGCGAGCTGGTGACCCGCAGCGCGGGGCGGTCGGCGGCCAGGGCTGCGGCGAGGGCGCGGGCCTCGGTGGTGCCGCCGAGCAGCAGGACGTGCGCCATCACGCGCCGCAGGGCCCGTGCGGGCGCTCGCGGTCCGCGGAGTAGAGGTGGCTGTCGCGGAACTGCTCGGCGCCCAGCGTCCGCCCGACGATGATCACCGCGGTGCGGACCACGCCCGCCGCCTTCAGCTGACCGGCGATGTCCCCGACGGTGCCGCGCAGCACCAGCTCGTCCGGCCGGCTGGCCATCGCGACCACGGCCGCCGGGCAGTCGGCCCCGTAGTGCGGCAGCAACTGCTCGACCACGTCGTCCACGTACCCGGCGGCCAGGTGCAGGACGAGCAGGGCGCCGCTGCGGCCGAGGGTGGCGAGGTCCTCGCCCGGCGGCATCGGGGTGGCGCGCTTGGCGATCCGGGTGAGGATGACGGTCTGGCCGACGGTCGGCACGGTCAGCTCGCGCTTGAGCGCGGCCGCCGCGGCGGCGAAGGCCGGCACCCCGGGCACCACCTCGTACGGCACCCCGGCCGCGTCGAGCCGGCGCATCTGCTCGGCGACGGCGCTGAACACGGACGGGTCTCCGGAGTGCAGCCGGGCGACCTCCTGCCCGGCGGCGTGCGCGCGGACCAGCTCGGCGGTGATCTCGTCGAGGGTGAGGTTGGCGGTGTCGACCAGCCGGGCGCCGGGCGGGCACTCGGCCAGCAGCTCGCGCGGCACCAGGCTGCCGGCGTACAGGCAGACCTCGGCGCGGGCGAGGATCCGCTGGCCGCGCAGGGTGATGAGGTCGGCGGCGCCGGGGCCGGCCCCGATGAAGTGGACGGTCACGAGGCGTTCTCCTGAGGGGTGAGGGGCGCGGGGGAGACGGCGGGCCCGGCGGCGGGCTTGACGGCGGACCACTGGGTGACCGGCATCGCCTGGCGCCAGCCGGTGAAGCCGCCGACCGGGACGGCGTGCGCCACCGCGAGCCGCAGCAGCTCGCCGCCGTGCCGCCGGTACCACGTGGTGAGCAGCGCCTCCGACTCCAGGGTCACCGTGTTGGCGACCAGCCGGCCGCCGGCCGGCAGCGCGGCCCAGCAGGCGTCCAGCAGGCCGGGCGCGGTGAGCCCGCCGCCGACGAACACCGCGTCCGGCGCGGGCAGCCCGGCGAGGGACTGCGGCGCGGCGCCGGTGACCACCCGCAGCCGGGGCACGCCGAGCGCGGCGGCGTTGCGGGCGATCCGTTCGGCGCGCACCGGGTCGCGTTCGACGGTGACGGCCCGGTTGTCGCGGTGGGCGCGCAGCCACTCGATCGCGATCGAGCCGGAGCCGCCGCCGACGTCCCAGAGCAGTTCGCCGGGGACCGGCGCCAGGGTGGCCAGCGTGGCGGCGCGCACGTGCCGCTTGGTCAGCTGGCCGTCGCTCTCGTAGGCGCCGTCGGGCAGGCCGGGGACGACCGGGGTGCGCGGGCCGTCGGCGGGCAGCTCGACGGCGATGACGTTGAGCGGGTCGCCGGGCGGGTGCGGCCAGCCGTCGGCGGGCCCGTCCAGCTGCCGCTCGCCGGGGCCGCCGAGCTGCTCCAGGACCCGCAGCCGGGCGGCGCCGTGGCCGCCCGCGGTGAGCAGCGCGGCGACGGTGGCGGGGGTGGCGGCGCCGGCGCTGAGCACGAGCAGCCGGCGCCCGGGGTTGAGGGCGAGCCGCAGGGTGTCCAGCGGGCGGCCGACCAGGCTGACCACCTCGGTGGCCTCCAGCGGCCAGCCGAGCCGGGCGCAGGCGTACGCGACGGAGGAGGGGTGCGGCAGGACGCGCAGCCGTTCGGGGCCCGCGGTCTCGGCGAGGGTGCGGCCGATGCCGTAGAACATTGGGTCGCCGCTGGCCAGCACGGCGAGCGGGCGGCTGGCGTAGCGGTCGAGCAGTCCGGCGACGGCCGGGCGCAGCGGGGAGGGCCAGGGCACCCGTTCGGCGGTGACCTCGCCGGCGGGCAGCAGGTCGAGCTGGCGGGGGCCGCCGAGGACGGCTCCGGCGGCGCGCAGCGCGGCGCGGGCGGTGCCCGCGAGGCCGGGCCAGCCGTCGGCCCCGATCCCGACGACGGTGATCGGCGGTGGCTGCTGGGGCACCGGTGGGCTCCTCGGGGCAGGTCGTGGACGCGGGGGGCCCGGGCAGCCTACCTGGCGGTATCCGCCCGGCGATCAGCCAGGGTGCGTGCCCGGTCGCGCGGGGTTAGCGTCGTGCGGGGGACACCTCCGGGGGGACCTGAGCACGCAACGGAGGACAGCATGTCCGAGTCAGCGGTCCCGTACACCACCAACAACTCCGGTATCCCGGTGCCGAGCGACGACAACTCGCTCACGGTGGGCAGGGACGGCCCGATCCTGCTCCACGACCACTACCTGATCGAGAAGATGGCGCAGTTCAACCGGGAGCGGGTGCCGGAGCGGGTGGTGCACGCCAAGGGGGCCGGGGCGTACGGCGTTTTCGAGACGACGGAGGACGTCAGCCGGTATACCAGGGCGACCCTGTTCCAGCCGGGCAAGCGCACCGAGATGCTGGCCCGCTTCTCGACCGTGGCCGGTGAGCAGGGCAGCCCGGACACCTGGCGCGACCCGCGCGGCTTCGCGCTGAAGTTCTACACCGAGGACGGCAACTACGACCTGGTCGGCAACAACACGCCGGTCTTCTTCGTCCGCGACACGATCAAGTTCCAGGACTTCATCCGCTCGCAGAAGCGCCGCCCCGACAACGGTCTGCGCGACCACGACATGCAGTGGGACTTCTGGACGCTCTCCCCGGAGTCCGCCCACCAGGTCACCTGGCTGATGGGCGACCGCGGCATCCCGAAGTCCTACCGTCACATGAACGGGTACAGCTCGCACACCTATCTGTGGATCAACGCGAGCGGCGAGCGGTTCTGGGTGAAGTACCACTTCAAGACCGACCAGGGCGTCGACTTCCTCACCCAGGAGGACGCCGACCGGCTGGCCGGCTCGGACCCGGACCTGCACCGCGAGGACCTCTGGCAGGCCATCGACGGCGGCAACCCGCCGTCCTGGACGCTGCACGTGCAGGTCATGCCGTTCGACGACGCGCCCGGCTACCGGTTCAACCCCTTCGACCTGACCAAGGTCTGGCCGCACGGCGACTACCCGCTGATCCGGGTCGGGACGATGACGCTGAACCGCAATCCGGAGGACTACTTCGTCCACATCGAGCAGGCGGCCTTCGAGCCGGCCAACCTGGTGCCGGGCATCAGCGTCTCGCCGGACAAGATGCTGCTCGGCCGGATCTTCTCCTACCCGGACACCCACCGGTACCGGATCGGGCCCAACTACGCCCAGCTGCCGCCGAACCGGCCGCACGTGCCGGTGCACTCCTACGCCAAGGACGGGCCGATGCGCTTCGACCCGGCGCGGACGGGCGCGCCCTACGCGCCGAACTCCTACGGCGGCCCGGCCGCGGACCCGAAGGCGTACGACGACCCGGCGGCCGGCTGGCACAGCTCGGGCGACATGGTGCGCGAGGCGTACTCGCTGCACGCCGAGGACGACGACTGGGGACAGGCGGGCACCATGGTCCGGCAGGTGCTGGACGACGCGGCGCGCGACCGGCTGGTCTCCAACATCGTCGGGCACCTCAAGGGCGGGGTGAGCGACCCGGTGCTGGAGCGGGCGGTGCAGTACTGGCGCAATGTCGACAAGACGCTGGGCGACCGGGTCGCCAAGGGCGTCGGCAAGGGCTGACCGGCCGGCGGCAGTGGCGGCGCCGGGGGCGGCAGCGGGTACCAGGGGCGCGGGTCCAGCAGGGCCCGCGCCTCAGCCGCGCCGGCGCCAGTCGCCCGAGGCGATGAGCGCCGGGTGCGCGCGCAGCCGGGCCGCGACGGCCGGCCCGGCCAGGTACACCCAGGCGTCCGCCGCCGCGCCGTCCTCGGTGCGGACGGCGAGCCGCTCGCGCACGTAGGTGCCGAGGCCGTCCGGCCGGCAGTCCTCCAGCCGGTCCAGTGCGGCGAGCGCCGCCGGGTAGGCGGCCGGGCGGACGGTGACCAGCTCGCCGGTGATCCGCCGCCCCGGCGCGGGGTCCGGCACGGCGTACGGGAAGCCGGGACCGTCGTGCAGCGCCGCGCCCTCCAGGGCCGCCGCCCGCACCCCGGCGCACCGGCCGGCGAGGAAGCGCGCGTGGTTGCGCTCCCCGGTGAGCAGGGTGCCGTAGACGAAGAAGGGCAGCGCGGGCACGTGGGGTCCTCCTGGATCGGGGCCTGGTCGACGGTCGATGGTGCCCGTCTGGTGATACCCAGTGGCGCGCGGGGTGTCCGATGCGCTGTCATGGCGGGTGCACCTGCCAGTACTGTCCGAGGGGGACACCCATGACAGCTCCAGCCGAGCGCATACCGGCCGCGTCCGCGGAGCCCGCGCCGACGGAGCCCGCGCCGGCCGACGCCGCGCCGGCCGACGCCGTGCCGGCCGCGGGGCGGCTCGGGATGGCGGTGTGGGTGGCGCTCGCCGTGGTCTACGTGGTGTGGGGCTCGACGTACCTGGCGATCCGCATCGCGCTGGAGACCATGCCGACCTTCTTCTCCGCCGCCGCCCGCTTCCTGACCGCCGGACTGCTGCTCGTGGCGTTCGTGGCCGTCCGCCACGGGCGCTCCGCCCTGCGGGTGGACCTGCGGCAGCTGGGCTCCGCCGCCCTGGTCGGCGGCCTGCTGCTGACCGGCGGCAACGGGCTGGTGGTGCTCGGGGAGAACTCGATCCCGTCGGGCCTGGCCGCCCTGCTGGTCGCCGCCGTGCCGCTGTGGATGGTGCTGCTGACGGCGGCCGGCGGCGACCGCCCGAGGCCGGCCGAGCTGGCCGGGGTGCTGCTCGGACTGGTCGGCCTGGGGGTGCTGTCCGCCCCGGCGATCGGCGGGGACATCGCGCCGGTCGGGGTGATCGCGGTCCTCGTCGCCACCGTCAGCTGGGCGTTCGGCTCCTACGCCTCCAAGCGGATCCGGATGCCCGGAAACGTGTTCGCCTCCAGTGCCTACCAGATGCTCGCCGGCGGGCTCGGCAATCTGCTGATCGGACTGGCCCGCGGGGAGCAGCACGGCCTGCGTCCCGGCGACATCTCCGTCCGCTCCTGGCTGGCCCTGGGCGGCCTGGTGGTGTTCGGCTCGGTGATCGCCTTCACCGCGTACGCCTGGCTGCTGCGCTCCGCCCCGCTGACCCTGGTCGCCACCTACGCCTACGTGAACCCGGTGGTGGCCGTGCTGCTGGGCTGGGTGGTGCTGGCCGAGCCGCTGACCGGCCCCACCCTGCTGGGCGGGGCGGTCGTGGTCGCGGGCGTCTGCCTGGTGGTGAGCGTCAGCCGGTCGCCGGGGCGCTCGCCCGCTCGTAGGTCCGCACGGTGACCCCGTTGGGGAAGGCGTGGGAGTCGGCGAGCGCGAAGGTGTGCGGGGCGAAGCCCGCGCGGAACAGCGGCACGCCGGCGCCGATCGCCACCGGGTACTGCTTGATCACCAGCTCGTCGATCTCCGGCAGCAGCGCACCGGCCAGCTCGCCGCCGCCGCAGAGCCAGATGCCGAGGCCGTCCTGCCGCTTGAGCTCCCGGACCACCTCCAGCGGGTCGGCCGGGGTGACCTCCACCGCGGGGTCCGGGCTCTCGGTGAGGCTGCGCGAGAAGACGATCTGCCGCAGGTGGGCGTAGGGGCTGGTGAGGCCGATCGCCAGCCCCGGGTCGTAGGTGCCGCGGCCCATGACCACGGTGTCGAAGCGCTTGTTGGGCGCCTCGGCGATTCCCATCGCGGCTCGCCCGGGGGTCGGCAGGGTCTCCGGGTACTCCGCGCACATGTGGGAGAGGTAGTCCCCGCCGACGTACGACATGAGGAACTGGTAGTCGCCGTCCGGGGCGGCGATGAAACCGTCGATGGTGGCGCCGACGTAGTACGTGAGCTTTCGCATCCACATCCTTGGAACGTGTTGGTCGTCGAGGTCCGCCGGGCTGTCCCGCCCGGCGAACTACGACAGTTATAGTACTTTGACTGTAGTGGTTGCAAGAGTTTTCCTGAGGGAGCTTCAGCGATGGCCCAGAACCCCGCCCGCCGCGTCGCGCTCACCGACGCGGCCATCGACGTCCTCGCCGACCAGGGCGCGCGCGGACTCACCTTCCGCGCCGTGGACGTCCGGGCCGGCGTCCCGGCCGGCACCGCGTCCAACTACTTCGCCAGCCGGGACGACCTGCTCCACCAGACCGCCCGGCACATCCACCACCGGCTCACCCCCGATCCGGCCGTCATCGCCGAACTGCTGCGCGCGCCCCGCGACCGGGCCCTGGTCACCGCCCTGATGCACGACCTGCTGCGCCGCATCGACGCCGAGCGCTCCGGCTACCTCGCGATGCTCGAACTGCGCCTGGAGGCCACCCGCCGACCCGACCTGCGCACCCAGCTCACCACCACCATCCGCGAGCAGCTGGAGGCCAACATCGCCTACCACCTGGGCGAGGGCTTCCCCGGCGACCGCGAGACCGTCGTCACCCTCTACCTGGCGATGACCGGCCTGCTCGTCGAGCACCTCACCCTCCCCGACGTCCTCGGCCCCGACACCCTCCCCGCCCTCGTCGACACCCTGGTCGCCCGCACCGTCCCGGAGGCCTGATCAGCCCTCCGCCGCGATCCGCCGGACCGCCTCCTCGACCCGGTCCGCCCGCTCGGGCACCGTGGCCGCCGGAACCTCGATCAGCCGGTAGCCGCGGGCCCGGTACACCTCCTCGTGCAGCCGCTCGAAGGCGAGCGCGTCCGCGAGGGAGATCCGGCGTGCGGCCGTCCGCTCGACGAAGCCGAGTCCGCGGACGAAGAACACCTCGCGCCGGTAGGTGGCCTCGGCCTCGACGCGGTCCAGTTCCGCGGTGAGCGCCGGGGAGGCGGGGAGGCCGAGGAAGATCCTGAGCGCCTCGGTGCACACCGGGGAGCGGTCGTGGAACCGGAGCGCGCCCGCCGACGGCCCCGCCACGGCCGGGGCGAGGGCCCGCTGGAGAGCCGCCACCTCGTCCACGAAGCCGCCCCGCTCCCACGGCGCCGCCTCCCCGGTGGCCTGCCGTCGGCCGATCACCTCGGTCGCGGCCTCCCGCACGACCTCGAAGCCGCGCCGCGCCAACTCCTCCAGGAGTGTGGTCTTTCCGGAGCCCGGGGCGCCGGTGAGGACGAATCGTCGCACGGTGTGCCGCCGTCCTCTCAGACGAAGCGGATGTGGCGGGCGCCGACGGCGGCGCGGCGCAGCCGGGCGCGCAGCGGGCCGTCGGTGTCGGGGGCGAGGGTCAGGCCGGTGCGGGCGGCGAGGTGGTCGGCGACCTGGGAGACGCTCAGGTGGTGGGTGTGTACGTGCTCGCCGAACTCCGCGCCGCTCAGCCGCTCCAGGCAGTGGTCCAGCCGGGAGACCGCGAAGCTCTCCCGGCGCAGCGGCGCCTCCTTGCCCGCGACCAGCTGCACCGCCCGGCCGAAGCCGCGCTCGCGCAGCCGGCGCAGCACCTCCTCGCGCTCCGCGAGCAGCGCGAAGTGCCGGACGTCGTGGCCGCGTTCACGCAGCCGGCCGACGGTCTCGGCGAGGTGGCCGGGCTCGGTGACCGTCATCGGGACGATCACCGTGCCCCGGTGGGCGGCGAGGGTGCGGTCCAGGACCTCGAACACGCCCTGGCGCCAGGCCGGCAGGTCCCGGAAGTCGCCGCGCAGCGGCCTCGGGGTCATCCGGTGGAGGCCGAAGCCGACCTCCTCCGGGTCGCAGACGACGCTGCCGGGCAGCCGTCGCGCCACCTCGTGCGAGACCTGCGTCTTGCCGCCGCCGAACGGGCCGTTGATCCACAGGAGCATGCCCAGCACCCTACGCCGCGGCGCCCCGCACCGCTCGGCCCTCACCCCGCCGGGTCGGACCAGGTGGCGAGGAGGGTGCTCAGCGTGACGCCCGGGCCCAGGCCCAGGACCAGGCCGCGCGAGCCCGGCGGCGGGGGCGTGCGGTGGGTGCGGGCGAGCACCGAGAAGACCGTCGCGCCGCCCAGGTTGCCCTCCTCGGCGAGCACGTCCCGGGAGTGCCGCAGAAAGGCGCCGTCCACGTCGAGCAGCGCCCCGAGCCGCTCCAGGATCGCCGGACCGCCGGGGTGCAGCACCCCGAAGTCCAGCGCCCGGCCGCCGTGCCGGTCCAGCCAGTCCAGCAGGGCCGGGCCCAGGTCGGTGACCGAACGCAGTGAGGTCCGGGTCGAGGCGAAGTGGTCGCCGCGGTGGTCGGTCAGTTTGCGGTAGCGATCGGTGGTGCGCGGGATGGTGTACTCGAAGCAGTGCTCCAGCCGCAGCCCGGGCGTGCGCGGCTCGGCGGTGACCACGGCGGCGGCCGCGGCGTCACCCCACAGGCCCTTGTAGATCTGGTCCTCCACCGCGGTGCGGCTGTGCTGGTACATCGAGGAGAGCGACTCGGCGGCGACCACCAGCACCACGCCGGCCGGGTTCCAGGCCAGGAACCGCCGGGCGGCGATCAGCACATGGGCGCCGCCCGCGCAGGCCAGCTGGCTCATCGGCAGGCGGCTGACGTCCGGGCGCAGGCCGAGGTTCTGCTGGAGGTGGACGTCCAGCCCGGGGACGGCGTCGCCGGTCGCGCTGGAGACGATCACGCAGTCGACCCGGTCGGGCCGTAGGCCGGCGTCCGCCAGCGCCTCGCCGGCGGCGCGTTCGGCGGCGGCCAGCAGGTCGGCGAAGGTGGTGGTCTTGCGCTCGGCGGCGGTGCGCCCGGGGGAGGCGACCATCTCGTAGGGGCGGAAGTAGCGGCGGGTGCCGGGCAGGTTGCCGAGGGCCAGCCGGACGGTCTGGGCCTGGCGCGGCGGGTAGTCCGGGTTGCCGGCGAGGATGTCCTCGCGGATCCGCTCGGCCGTCACGGTGTACGGGCCGAGGGCGAGCGCGGGGCGGCTGACGTGGGCGGTGGGGGGAGCGGGGGGTGTGGGGGTGGTGCTGGGCATGCGGATGGTTCCTTGCGGGCGGTGCGCGCCGTGCCCGGCCGGGCACGGCCCGGTCACGCTACCGGCCGGTACCCGCCGGCCCCCGGCCGGTTCCCCGAAGCGCCCGCGCCGGAGCGGATCATTCGAGTACCATCCGTCAGGTGCCCGGCCCGGCGGGGGGACCCGGGCGGGCCGGGGGAGTGGGCTTCATGGCGGGTACCGACGGGCGGACGGCGACGACGGCGACGGCGGACGCGCACACGGACTCGGCGGCCACGGCGGCCCCGTTACCCGACCCGCCGCGCGCCCTGTGGCGGCGGCGGAACTTCGCCGCCCTCTGGTCCGCCCACACCGTCAGCCAGTTCGGCACCCAGCTGAGCTTCTTCGTCCTGCCGGTCCTCGCGCTCACCGTCGTCGGCGCGACGCCCGGCCAGCTCGGTCTGGTCTCCGCCGCCGAGACCCTGCCGTTCCTGCTGGTCGGCCTGCCCGCCGGCGCCCTGCTCGACCAGTGGGACCGGCGGCGGGTGATGGTCGTCGCGGACGCCGGACGCGCGGTCGCGCTCGGCGTCGTCCCGCTCGGCTACGCGCTCGACCTGCTGAGTGTGCCGCTGCTCTGCGCGGTCGCCTTCGTCACCGGCCTGTTCACCGTCTTCTTCGACATCGCCGACCAGGCCTTCCTGCCCGGGGTCGTCGGCCGCCGCGAGGTCGCGGCCGCCAACAGCCGCCTGGAGTTCTCCCGTTCGGCCGCCGAACTCACCGGACCCGGCCTGTCCGGCCTGCTGCTGCAGTGGGCGACCGCGCCGCTGATCCTGCTCGCCGACGCGCTCAGCTACCTCGTCTCGGCGCTGCTCCTCGGCGTGATCCGACCCCCGGCGCCGCCCGCCGGGGCCGAACCGGGCCCGCCCGCGGCCCGGGAGCGGATGCGCACCCGGATCGCCGAGGGCCTGCGGTTCGTCCTGCGCCACCGGGTGCTGCGCTCGCTCGCCCTGGCCACCGCCGTCGCCAACCTGGCCGGGCTCGGCGGCGCGCTCGGCGTCCTGCTGCCCGCCTTCGCCCTGCGCGACCTCGGCCTCTCGCCGGGGAAGTTCGGCCTCGCGCTGATGGTCGGCAACGGCTGCGCCCTGCTCGGCGCGGTGTTCACCGCCCGGCTGGTCCGGGCGCTGGGCCTGGGCCGGCTGCTGCTGGCCGCCCGGTGCCTGCCCGGGCTCGGCCTGCTGCTGCTCGCCACGGCCGAGCCCGGGCGCGCCGTTCCCACCCTGGCGGCGGCGGCCGGGCTCATCGCCTGCGGCGTCACCGCCTACAACATCGCCCAGGTCAGCCTCCGGCAGGCGGTGACCCCGGCGGCGCTGCAGGCCCGGATGAACGCCTCGGTCCGCTTCGTCGTCTGGGGCACCCTGCCGCTCGGCGCGGCCGCCGGCGGCCTGCTCGGCTCGGTGGCGGGCCTGCGCCCGGCGATCTGGGTGGTGACCGGGGTGGCGCTGCTCTCCGTGCTGCCGCTGCTGCTCACCCGGGAGGTCCGGACCCTCGCCGGATTCCCGGACGAGAGCGGAGCATGACGGTGCGTCAGGCGAGGTAGGGGGGCCGCCCGGCCCACCAGTGGCCGGGCGCGTCGGCCTCGCGGCTGGTCCAGAACTCGATGAGGCCGGAGACGAACTCCTCGGCGGACAGGGTGCCGTCGCCGTCCAGGTCGAGCCGGTGGAACGCCTCGTCCGCGTCGTCGCGGGAGAGCGCGGAGAAGTGGCCGCGCTGGAAGACGAAGAACTCGCCCGCGTCCACCGTCCCGCTGGAGTCCACGTCGGCGACGGCCAGGAACGCCTCGGCGAGCGCCCCGAACACGGTCCGCGCGGCCACCGGGTCGTCGGCGAGCGCGCGGGTCGAGGCGACGAACTGCCGGCGGCTGATCGCGGTGGTCCCGATCGGCAGGTGGGAGACGTGCAGGTCCCGCCAGATGGCGAGGTAGGCGGCGACGATCCGCCGCTCGGCGCCCGACCCCTCCGCGTGTCCCAGCGACCGGGCCACCGCGCGGCCCATCAGTACGTGGTCGTGCTCGGTCAGCAGACCGTCCCCGTCCGCGTCGAGATGGTCGAACCCGTGGTTGATTCTCGCGAGCAGCAGTTCCTCGGACACGTCTCCCCCGGCTGGTCGGTCCCGGTAGTCACAACAGGCATCAGTCACAACGGTCGGACGCAGCACGCTAACCCGCCGGGCGCCGGGTGCGCAGCCGAAGCGGCGAAGTGGAGACGCGGCGTCCGGCGGGTTGGCGGCCCCGCCGGTCAGTCCGCCTGCTGGAGCGCCGCGTCCGCCAATCGCTCGGCCAAGTCGCCGAACGCCGTCCGCAGTTGCTCGTCGCCGATGCCGTTGGCGTAGCCCTGGAAGGCGAGCGCGGCCTGGGCCTGGACGGCCGGGGTGGCGTAGCCGGGGTCGATCGGGAGAGGGCCGGTGGGCGGCCAGGGCAGCGGCCAGTGCCGGGGCCACGGGATCCGGCCGTGCGGGGTGCCGCACCAGTCGTCGCCCACCTCGGCGAGGATCTGCCGGGCGTCGCCGCCCGAGACGCGGGCGGTGATGGCGGCGTTGGCGACCGCGCCCACGGTGCCGGCGACGGCGAGCCGCAGTTCGGCGGCGGCGGGCGGGAGGGGCTGCGGGTTCAGCCGGGCCACGTCGGCGGCGCCGTCGGCGTGGGCGGCGAGGCGGGTGCCCGCGACGACCCCGAGGGCGAAGCCGTGCGGGATCAGTCCGTCCAGGGCCGCGGGGTTGAGGCGGCCCACGAGCGTGACCAGGGAGACGGATCGGTGGACGAGCGTGGTCATCGGGCAAACCCCTTCTCCGGGGGGACGGGTGTGGCCGTGCGCTCACGACCGGTGACCGATCGTAGGCGGAGCGGCCGCGGAGAAGGGGGACCGACACCACCGGCCGCCGCCGCTCAATGGGCGGCGGCGAGCAGTTCGCGGGTGTACGCGGTGTGCGGGGCGGCGAAGAGCCGGTCGCGGTCGGTGGATTCGACCAGCCGGCCGCGGTGCATCACCGCGACGCGGTCGCAGAAGTGGCGGACCACCGCGAGGTCGTGGGAGACGAACAGGAAGGCGACGCCCAGGCGTTCGCGCAGCTCCATCAGCAGGTTGAGCACCTGGGCCTGGACCGAGACGTCCAGGGCGGAGACCGGCTCGTCGGCGATGATCAGCCGCGGCTCGGGGGCGAGCGCCCGGGCGATGCCGATCCGCTGGCGCTGGCCGCCGGAGAACTCGTGCGGGTAGCGGTCGAGGTGGGCGGCCGGCAGGCCGACCTGCTCCAGCAGTTCGGCCGAGCGCTCGCGCCGCTGCCCGGCGTCCAGCGCGGTGTGCAGGCGCAGCGGGGTGTCCAGGGTCTGGGCGACGGTGCGGCGCGGGTTGAGCGAGGCGTACGGGTCCTGGAAGACCAGCTGGACCTCCTTGGCGATCCGCCGCCGCAGCGCCCGGTCGGGCCTGGTGGCGTCCAGGCCGTCGTAGCGGACGGCGCCGGCGGTGGCGGGCTGCAGGCCGGCCAGCACCCGGGAGGTGGTGGACTTGCCGGAGCCGGACTCGCCGACCAGGCCGAGCGTCTCGCCGGGCGCGATGCGCAGGCTGACGCCCTCGACCGCCCGGACCGGTCCGGGCCGCTCGCGTCCCGGCAGGCGCGGGCCGCGGCGGCCGGGGAAGTGCACGGCGAGGTCCTCGACCTCGGCCAGCCAGGGCCCGGGCGCGGCCGGGGTGCTCCCGCCGGTCGCCGCGGTCGCCGCGGTCGCCGCGGCCGTGGGCCGGGGCCGGGGCGCGGGCGAGGGGTCGTCGACGGTCGGCAGCGGCGTGCCCGGGACGGAGTCGAGGGTGAGCGCGGCGCCCACCAGGGCCCGGGTGTACGGCTCCCGGGGCGCGGCCAGCAGGGCGGCGGTCGGCGCGCTCTCCACCGGCCGGCCGCCGCGCATCACCAGGGTGCGGTCCGTGGTGCCGGCGACCACCCCGAGGTCATGGCTGACCAGCAGCACCGCGGTGCCGTGCTCGCGCTGCAACTCGCCCAGCAGGTCCAGCACCTGGCGCTGGACCCGGGCGTCGAGCGCGGTGGTCGGCTCGTCGGCGATCAGCACGTCCGGGTCGTTCATCAGCGCCATCGCGATCATCACCCGCTGGCGCATGCCGCCGGAGAACTGGTGCGGGTAGTCGCGCACCCGGGCGGCCGGGATGCCGACCCGGTCGAGCATCGCCGCCGCCCGCCGGCGGGCCTCGGCGCGGCCCGCGTCGGGGTGGTGCAGCCGGTACATCTCGGCGAGCTGGGCGCCGACGCCGTGGAAGGGGCTGAGCGAGGTGAGCGCGTCCTGGAAGACCAGGGCCACCCGGCCGCCGCGCACCCGCCGCAGCACGGACTCCCCGGCGCCCACCAGCTCCTGCCCGGCCAGCCGGATCGAGCCGGTGACGGTGGTGGTGCGCGGGTCGTGCAGGCCGAGCACGGCGAGGCCGGTGGCGGACTTGCCGGAGCCGGACTCGCCGACCAGGCCGAGCACCTCGCCGCGGGCGAGGTCGAAGGAGAGGCCGCGCACGGCGCCGACGGGCGCCCCGCCGCGCGGGTCGGCGAAGGTGACGGAGAGGTCCCGGACGCTGAGCACCGGCTGCTCGGCGTCCGGCCAGGCGGCCGGCCCGGCGCCGGGCTCGGCGGTCTGTGCGGCGGTCTGCGCGGCGTCCTGCGGGAGGCGGTGCGCGGGTGCGGGTTCGGGGGTCATGGCGGCGGGCTCCAGACGGGCGGGGCGGGGGCGGTCAGCTGAGGCGGATGCGCGGGTCGAGCCAGGCCACCGCGAGGTCGGCCAGCGCGACGAACAGCACGACGAAGCAGGCGGCCAGCAGGACGGCGCCGACCACGGCCGGCAGGTCCTGCCCCTCGACGGCCTCGATGGCGAACCGGCCGACGCCGTTCAGCCCGAACACCGTCTCGGTGATCACCGCGCCGCCGAGCAGCGCGCCCGCCTCCAGGCCGAGCAACTGCACCAGCGGCCCGGCGGCGCCGCGCGAGGTGTACTTGAGGTGCGCGCGCAGCCGCCCGAGGCCCTTGCCGCGGGCCGTGCGGACGTACTCCTCGTTCATCGTCTCCAGCAGCTGCGAGCGCGACAGCCGGGCGAACACCGCGGAGTTGACGAAGCCGAGGACGATCCAGGGCAGCAGCATGCCGCCCGCCCAGGCGGCGGGGTCGGTGGCCGGCGGGGTGTAGGAGGGCAGCGGCAGCAGTCCGGTGGTGTAGACCAGACCCCACTGGGCGACGTAGCCGAGGAAGTAGATCTGCACGCTGGCGCCGACCAGGGTGAAGCCGGAGAGCAGCTTGTCCGTCCGGGTGCCGTGCCGCAGCGCGGCGACGAAGCCGGTGCCGAGCCCGAACAGGACCAGGACGGCCAGCGCGCCCGCCGCCAGCGAGACGGTGACCGGCAGGTGGTCGACCAGCGCCTCGGTGACCGGCTGGTGCAGCCGGTAGGAGTAGCCGAGGCAGGGCGCGTCGCAGCGGATCGTGGAGCCGTCGACGTCCAGGATGTCCCGGCCGGCGACGATCCCGGAGAGGTAGTCGGTGTACTGGGCGAGCAGCGGCTGGTCCAGGCCCATGCTCGTGCGGACCGCCGCGACCTGGCCGCTGTCGCAGCGCGGACCGCAGGCGGCGCGGGCGGGGTCGGCCGGGCCGGCGTAGAAGAGGGCGAAGGCGGCGGCGGAGACCGCGGCCAGGACGGCGAGCGCCTGGAGGATCCGCCGCAGGGCGAAGGAGAGCATGGTGGCCGGTCCGGGTTCGGGGGGCGTCGGGCTGGCGGGCCCGCCGCGCGCACCGGGCGGCGCGCGCGGCGGGTCCACCGGGGACTTCGGATCAGGACTTGAGGTACAGCCAGGCGAGGCTGACCGTCCCGTAGATCGGGTGGATGAACGCGCCGCCGACGTTGGAGCCGCGCAGCTGGTTCACCGTCGGGTAGCTGAACGGCAGCACCGGCAGGTCCTTCATCACCGTCTGCTCCAGCGCGTACAGCTCCTTGGCCTTGGCGTGCGGCTCGCCGATCTGGTTGATCCGGTCGATCTCCTTGTCCACCTCGGCGTTGTGGTACCGGGCGGAGTTGAGGTCGCTGTTGGCGCGGCCGTCGAAGGAGAACGGGATCAGCGTGGAGGGCGTCGGCCAGTCGACCGAGCTGGTCTCCTCCCAGAGGTCGTACGGGGAGTCGGCGCGGTGCGCCTCGTCCAGCAGGGCCTTGGGGTCGACCGGCTTGGGCACGACGGTGATGCCGGCCTTGGCGAAGCCGTCCACCAGCACCTGGGCGACCCGCTGCCCGTTGGGCGTGTTGGCGTACGCGTAGGTGAGCGAAGCGGGCGGCTGCTTGGCCTTGGCGAGCGCGGCCTTGGCGGCCTCCGGGTCGCCCTCCGGCCTGGCCGGGTTGAGGTCGTACTTCTGCCAGTCGACCAGCGCGGGCGAGCTGAGCGTGGTGGCGAGGTCGCCGGCCCGGGTGCCGCCCTGGACCTGGCGGGCCTGCTGGCGCGGGTAGGCCAGGTTGAGGGCCCTGCGGACCTCGACGTCGTTCACCCGCTCGTTGTTGATCATGAGGTAGGTGACGAAGGCGCCCTGCCGGCCGGAGACCACCTGCTCCTTGGCCTTCGGGTCGGTGTCCACCGTCTGGTACAGCTCGGGGGAGAGCACGGTGGCCGCCGTGGTGGCGTTCTCGCCGCCGTCGCGCCCGGCGAGGATCTCCTGGTTGATGTTGAGCGCCTCCTTCCCGAAGGTGAAGACGAACTTCTCCGGGTACTGGCTGCGGATCGGGTCGGTCTCCGCCTTCCAGTGCGGGTTGCGCTCCAGCACCATGCGGGTGTTCTGGACGTGCTCGACGATCCGGTACGGGCCGGTGGCGAACGGCTGGCGGTCGTAGTCGGTGCCGGTGTCCTTGTCCTGGCGCACCGGCGAGGAGGAGGACTGCGCGGCCATGTACGGCACGTCGGCCTGCGGCTGCGGGAAGTGGAAGACGATGGTGCGCTCGTCCGGCGTCTCGATCGCGGCGAGGTCGCCGTCCTGCGGGCCGCCGTACTTCTTGCGGGCGTCGTCGTAGCTGGCCTCGCCGGTGAGCCACTGCGGCCAGTACGGCGGGCCGACCTCGTAGCCCTTGCCGAAGGAGCGCTCGATGCCGTACTTGACCTGCTGGGAGGTGATCGGCTGGCCGTCCTCCCAGGCCACGCCCGCCTTCAGCTTGTACGTCCAGGTGCGGCCGCCGTCGGCGGCGGTGCCGGTGTCGGTGGCGAGGTCGCCGACCAGCTTCGCCTTGCCGTCCACCACCTGGTACTGGGTCAGCTGGCGGCCCCAGAGCAGCGAGGTGTTGTAGGTGGCGCCCGCGTACACCTTCTGCGGGTCCAGGTGGCGGAAGTCGGTGGCGTTGTACACGTTCACCGTGCCGCCCTGGCGGGCGCCGGCGACGGCGGGGGCCGGGCCGGCGCTCTCCTGCTCGGTGCCGAGCGCGGCGGTCAGCGGCGAGGTGTCCTTGCTCGCCGCGCCGGGGCCGGCGGTGGAGGAGGAACCGGTGCCCGCGCCGGCCGAGCAGGACGTCGCCAGCAGGGCGGTCGCGAGGACGGCGAGGGACGGTCTGATCCAGCGCATGGCGAATCTCTCCTTGCCCCGGGGGCTCCGGGGCTGTCGGGTGAAGGTGAACGGTGAAGCGGTGAAGGATGAAGCGGTGAAGGGGTGAGCGGGAAGAGCCTCAGCGGGCGGCGCGCGGGTCCAGGGCGTCCCGGACGGCGTCGCCGAGCAGGTTGAAGGCGAGCACGAAGAGCAGCAGCGCCACGCCGGGGAAGACCATGTACGTCGGGTCGGCCTGGAAGACCTCGGAGCCGCGGGAGATCATCCGCCCCCAGTCCGGGACCGGCTCGGTGACGCCCACGCCGAGGAAGGACAGCACCGCCTCGGAGGCGACGAAGGTGGGCACCGCCATCGTGGCGTGCACCAGCAGCTGCGCCCGGACGTTCGGCAGGAGTTCACGGAAGACGATGTGGAATCCGCTCGCGCCCATCGCCCGGGCGGACTGCACGAAATCCCTTTCCCGGAGCGACCGGACGGTGGCCCGCAGGGAAAGCGCGAGCGGAATCCAGCCGAACGCGGAGAAGACCAGGACGAGCACCAGGAACTGCATCCAGGCCGGTTCCGCGGTCCCCGGATCGACCAGCCGGGACTGGATCACCGGGCTCAGCGCGAGCAGCAGGAGCAGGGTGGGGAAAGCCAGCAGGACGTTCGAGAGGAAGCCGAAGAGCCGGTCGGTGATCCCGCCGAGGTAGCCGACCGCGACGCCCGCCAGCACCCCGAGGGTGGTGGTCACGGCGGCCGAGAGGAAGGCGATCAGCAGCGAGGTGCGAATCCCGTACAGCAACTGGGTGAAGACGTCGCGGCCCAGGCCCGGCTCCAGGCCGAACCAGAACTCCGCGGAGATGCCGCCGTTCGGCGCGACCGGCAGGCCACCGTCGCTGAGCAGGCCCGGAGTGTTCTGGCCGTAGTGCTCGGTGGGGTTCTTGCCGTACAGCGCGGCGATCAGCGGGGCCGCCAGGGCGAGCACCAGGAACAGCACCACCACGCCGAGCGCGACGGCTCCCGTGCGGTCGCGGCAGACGCGGCGCAGCAGGCTCTTCGGGACGGGCGCCGGGGGCGGCGCCGGAGCGTCCGCTGCTGCGACTTGTTCGACCACTGCCATGAGAGCCGTACTCCCCGAATTCCGTGCCGCCCCATGGGTGGGGGTGCTTCGACGTGCATTTCCGGGCGGCGCTCCGAGGGTTTCCCGGGAAGCTCCGCCGGGCGTCATCAGATCGGATGCGGTGGAGTTTCCGCAAATCATTCCGGGGCGCCGGACAAGTGGTTCCGCCGCTTTGTTTCGAGAAATGTGACGGCTTCATTCCGCTGCAATACTGCCGTTGCAGAAGAACGGACATAGCGGGGCATAGCGCATGTCATGTCCGCCGTTGTCCCGCATGGTGAGATCTCCGCCACAGGCCGCCCGGCATTGGTACGATTCCGGCGGGCCGCGACTGGCGCGCACGGATGGAATCGACCATCGGGAAGCGGCCCCGTGCCGGATCACGCAGCAGTTGCCGAGCGCCTGGGCCCCCCGACTCCCCAGCAGGAGACCGCCATGGCCCCGCAGCCCCACACGGCCGCCACCCCCGCCGCCAACACCGCCTTCCGCTCCGCCCTCGACGTGGTCCGCGAGGCCGAGCCGCGGATCGCCGCCGCCATCGGTCAGGAGATCGACGACCAGCGCGCCTCGCTCAAGCTCATCGCCAGCGAGAACTACGCCTCCCCGGCCGTCCTGCTCGCCATGGGCAACTGGCTCAGCGACAAGTACGCCGAGGGCACCGCCGGCCGCCGCTTCTACGCCGGCTGCCGCAACGTCGACACCGTCGAGACCATCGCCGCCGAGCACGCCCGCGCCCTGTTCGGCGCCGACCACGCCTACGTCCAGCCGCACTCCGGCATCGACGCCAACCTCACCGCCTTCTGGGCCGTCCTCTCCCAGCGGGTCGAGAGCCCCGCCCTGGAGCGCGCCCGGGTCCGCAACGTCAACGACCTCACCGAGCAGGACTGGGCCGAACTGCGCCAGGAGCTCGGCAACCAGCGCATGCTCGGCATGTCCCTGGACACCGGCGGCCACCTCACCCACGGCTTCCGCCCCAACATCTCCGGCAAGATGTTCGACCAGCGCAGCTACGGCACCGACCCGGCCACCGGCCTGATCGACTACGACGCGCTGCGCGCCACCGCCCGCGAGTTCCGCCCGCTGATCCTGGTGGCCGGCTACTCCGCCTACCCGCGGCTGGTGAACTTCCGCAAGATGCGCGAGATCGCCGACGAGGTCGGCGCCACCCTGATGGTCGACATGGCGCACTTCGCCGGCCTGGTCGCCGGCAAGGTGCTCACCGGCGACTTCGACCCGGTGCCGCACGCCGACATCGTCACCTCCACCACCCACAAGTCGCTGCGCGGCCCGCGCGGCGGCCTGGTGCTGTGCACCACCGAACTCGCCGAGCACGTCGACCGGGGCTGTCCGCTGGTGCTCGGCGGCCCGCTCTCGCACGTCATGGCCGCCAAGGCGGTCGCCTTCGCCGAGGCCCGCCGCCCCGAGTTCCGCGTCTACGCCCAGCAGGTCGTGGACAACGCGCGGGCGCTCGCCGAGGGCCTGCTGCGCCGCGGCGGCACGCTCGTCACCGGCGGCACCGACAACCACCTCGTGCTCGCCGACGTCTCCGGCCACGGCCTGACCGGCCGCCAGGCCGAGGCCGCGCTGCTCGACTCCGGGATCGTCACCAACCGCAACTCCGTCCCGCAGGACCCGAACGGCGCCTGGTACACCTCCGGCGTACGGATCGGCACCCCGGCGCTCACCACCCGCGGCCTCGGCACCGCCGAGATGGACGAGATCGCGGCCCTCATCGACACCGTGCTGCGCGCCACCGCCCCGGCCGCCACCGCCTCCGGCGCCCCGTCCAAGGCCCAGTACACCCTGGACCCGGCGGTCGCCGAGGGCGTCGCCAAGCGCGCCGCCGACCTGCTCGCCGGCTTCCCCCTCTACCCGGGCGTCGACCTGGTCTGACCCCGCTGCCGCCGCCCGGACCGTTCGGCCGGGCCCGCTCGGGCCGTCCGGGCCGTTCGACCGCTCGGACCGTCCGGGCCGTCCGTCCGGGCGGCGGCGCCTCCCGCTGCTCTCCTGGCGCCGGCCGGGTCCTCCCCGGTACCGGCTAGTACTGGAGCGACTTGTACTGCAGGAACTCCTCCAGGCCGTGCCGGCCCAGCTCGCGGCCGAGGCCCGAGTTCTTGTAACCGCCGAACGGCGCCCGGGGGTTGAAGCGCCCGCCGTTGAGGTCGATCTGCCCGGCGTCCAGCCGGCGGGCGAAGCGGGCGGCGGTCTGCGGGTCGACCGCCCAGACGCCACCGGCCAGGCCGTACTCGGTGGCGTTGGCCAGCTCCGCGGCGTGGTCCTCGTCCCGGTACGCCAGGATCGCCAGCACCGGGCCGAACACCTCCTCCCGGGCCACCGTCATGTCGGCGGTGACGTCGGCGAGCACGGTCGGGCGGACGTAGAAGCCGGTCGCCAGGCCGTCCGGGGCCTCGGCGCCGCCGGCCACCAGGCGCGCGCCCTCGGCGAGCGCGCCGGTGATGTAGCCGCGCACCCGCTCGCGCTGGCGCGCGCTGACCACCGGCCCGATCCGGGTCGCCGGGTCCGCCGGATCGCCCGGGACGTACGTGCCGGCCGCCTTCGCGGCCAGCGCCACCGCCTCCTCGTACTGGTCGCGGTGGACCAGCAGCCTGGTCCACGCGCTGCAGGTCTGACCGGAGTTGGCGAACACGTTGGCGACGTTGACCTTCACCGCGCGGGCCAGGTCGGCGCCCGGCAGCACCACGTTGGCGGACTTGCCGCCCAGCTCCAGGGCCACCCGCTTGATGCCGCGCCCGGCCGTCTCGGCGATCGTCCGCCCGACCGCCGTCGAGCCGGTGAACGACACCACGTCCACGCCCGGGTGGCCGGCCAGCGCGGCGCCCGCCACCGCGCCGGTGCCGGTCACCAGGTTGAACACCCCGGTGGGGAAGCCCGCCGCGTCCACCAGCCGGGCGAACAGCCGGGCCACCAGCGGGGTGTCCTCGGCCGGCTTGAGGACCACCGGGCAGCCGGCCGCCAGCGCGGGCACCACCTTGGCGGTGATCTGGTGCAGCGGGTAGTTCCACGGGGTGATCGCCGCGACCACCCCGGCGGGCTCCGCGTGCACCACCGAGTTGCCGACCCGCTCCTCGAACGGGTACCCGGCCAGCAGTTCCAGGTACGACTCGGTGACCTTCAGCGGCAGCGCGGCGTGCACGGCGGTGGCGAAGCCGATCGGCGCGCCCAGCTCGGCCGTCACGGTGGCGGCGATCTCCTCCTGGTGCGCGGCCAGGCCGTCCCGCAGCCGGGTCAGCGGCACCAGCCGCTCGGCGGCGGTGGTCGCGCCCCAGGCGCGGGCCGCCCGGCGGGCCGCCGCGACGGCGGCGTCGACGTCCGCCGCGCCGCCGGCCGGGACGGTGGCGAGCAGGCGCTCGGTGGCCGGGTCGAGGACCGGGACCGAGCCCTGGTCCAGGGCGGGCCGCCAGGCGCCGTCGATGTACTGGTCGGTGTGCTCGGCGTACCCCTCGGCCCGCTCCGTCCCGTCCACCATGTGGTACCCCTTCGTGCCGATGCCGCGGGTGCGCGTGCGTCCCCCGCGGCGCTTTCCGGCCTGTCGTCCGAATGGCCGGTCCTCCGTGCGGCCCGGTCGCCGTGCGGCCGGTCCCGGACCAGTCAACGGTGTGCGCACCGGCGGCGCAAGGAACGATCGCCCGGGGGTTCACCGCGGTGCTCGCCGTCATCGCCGCCCGCGGAGCCACCGTCCTTCGGCGGGCGCCGAGTTGACCGTCCGCCCGCGGCGGTCGGGTGCCGTCCGTCCGGCCGTCCGGCAGTCGGCCGGCCCGCGGTCGATCCGGACTCGCCCCGCTCCGGGCGGGCCGGTGGCCGGGTGGAGGGCCGGGGGGATCGTGTCCCCGCTGGTGACAAATCGGGTGGTACGACGGCACTATGGACGAACCGGTCCGCCTTGAGGTTCGCGACCGCAGTCAAGTACGCCCACAAATGGCCGGGCGGCGAAATTCTTCCTCGAGAGTTCGCCCAAGTCCGCTCGACGGCGAGTAGATTGCAGCGAACTCGCGCGCGCCGGACTACGGTTGGCGGCAGGTCGGGTCCTGTCCACGCGCCCGCGGTGCCACCCTGCCCGGGCCGGGACCGGCGAGGACCGCCGTCGGCCACCGGGGACGCGTCCTCCCGGGTCCGGAGCCCCAGCCCCGTGGTCGTTCGTACCGTCTTAGGAGTCGCCTCGTGACCGACGCCGCACTCAGTGCCGACCAGCAGCAGCCGGTGGAGCCGGCGGTGCTCGACGACGTGCCCGGATGGTTCTGGGACCACGACCGTCACCTCTTCGACTGGTTCCTCGGGCGCCAGGAGAAGGCTGGCCTCTCCGGGGACCTCATGGAGATGGGCGCCTACCTGGGCCGCAGCGCGATCGTGATCGGGGCCCACATCCAGGCGGACGAGACCTTCACGGTCTGCGACCTCTTCGACTCGGACGCGCCGGACGACGAGAACGCCGCCGAGATGGACATGTCCTACCGCAAGACGCTGACCCGCACCGCTTTCGAGGCCAACTACCTCTCCTTCCACGACCGGCTGCCGGAGATCATCCAGGCGCCGACCTCGGCGCTGGCCGGCGGCCGCGTCGCGACCGGCGCGTTCCGGTTCATCCACATCGACGCCTCGCACCTCTACGAGCACGTCGCCGGGGACCTCCAGGTGGCCCGGACGGCGCTCTCCCCGGACGGCGTCGTGGTGCTGGACGACTACCGCTCCGCGCACACCCCCGGCGTCGCCGCCGCGACCTGGGAGGCGGTGCTCAACCACGGCCTGCGGCCGATCGTGCTGACCGACACCAAGTTCTACGGCACCTGGGGCGACCCGGAGCCCGCCCAGCTCGACCTGCTCGCCCGGCGCGGCACCCTGCCGCAGTGCGACATCACCCACGAGGTGATCGCCGAGCACCGGGTGGTCCGGATCGGGGGCAACTCCGACGGCGCCGAGCCGTTCCCGGTCTCCCGCCACCACGCCCGGCTGACCGCCGACGCCGAGCGCCGCGAGCAGGCCAGGGCCACCGAGGAGGCCCTGCGCTCCGTGGAGCGCGAGCGCGACGACGCGCTGCGCGACCTCGCCGAGCGCCGCGCCCGCGCCGCCGAACGCCGCCGCCCGGCCAACGTCGCCAAGCGGGCGGTGGGCGACCTCCTCCCGCCCGTGGTCACCTCCGCGATCCGCCGCGCCCGCCGCGGCTGACCCGCGCCCCCCGGCCGCGCACCCCCGACGCCGGGGGCGCGCGGCCGGCGTGCTGCCGGCACCTCCCGTGCGCTCGTGCTGCCCCCGCGGTCGGCCTCGCAGGGCTGATCACCGAGGAGGCCCCGCGCGCCATGGAGCGCGAGCCCGACGACGCGCTGCGCGCGCCCAACCGTGGGGGTGCGCGGCCGGTGCGGCGGTTGCCGTCGGGCTCGCCGTGCTGACCGCCGAGGCCGAGCGCCGTGGGCGGGCGCGGGGCGCGGGTGAGGCTCTGCGCCGCGCGACCTCCGTGGAGCGCTATGACCGCGCGGCCAGGCACGGCTGGCTGTCCCGTGACAGGTGATCTCGACCGTCTGTCACGTGGTCTTGGCCGATGGAGCTGGCGGTATTCGAGGACTGGCGCCCCGCCGTCGGGGCCGGTTCGTTTCGGGGGAGGGCTACGGTGCCACTCGCCAGTCGATGCGATGCCTTCCGGAGGCGTGCCGCTGGGTTTCCGGGACGAAGTGATGGAACGCGGGCCGACCGGTGGTCAGGCTGCCGGTCAGGGCGGTGAACATGTCCGCCAGGCTGGTGGCCCACAGACTGCCCTCGATGTCGCCCGAGCCGATACCCATCTCGTATACGTGCCCGTGGGTGGGTCCCGGCAGGTGGTCCACGAAGAGCACGCCCCCGTCGTTGGGGAGTGCGATGGGTACCCACCAGCGGGCGTGGCCGACCAAGGTGCCCCAGTCCCCGGGATCGCAGGTGTCCACTGGGAACAACTCGACGTACGTTCGGTGGCGCGTGGGGATGTGCTCTGTGGGGAGCAGTCGGTGTCCCAGCGGCAGGAAGGACCCTGCGGGGAAGGTGTCCCCGGCGGGTCGCGGCGCGACGCCGTCGTGCAGTTCGAGCAGTGTGCGCAACTGGGGGTGCAGGGCGAAGCCGAGTCCGTCCTCCAGGCCTGCGATCTGCCCGGCGTCGGCCGCCGGCTGCAGGGCTGCGTGATCGGCCGGAGAGTGAGCGGCCAGCCAGGCGCTGAAACCCCGCCAGGCCGAGACAAGAGCAAGGGCATCGGTCTCGGTCGTACCGGGACCGTGAGGCTGCACACGGACAGGTCGGCTAACGCGGCAGCTCTGGGGCGCTCTGCTTTGCCGCGGTTCATGGCCCCCTCCATGATCTGCCGCAGCTGACCTGCCCCTGGTCGCCCACCCTGCCGCGTGCCTCCGAGGGCGGGGGTGCGCGGCTGGTGTGTGCCGCTGTTCTGCTTGTGCTGCCGTTGCCGGCGGGCCCTGGTGCCCGCCCGGGCGCGCACCTCGGGCCACCGGTGGCGCTTCCGGTGCGCTTGTGCCGGGGCTGCCACGGTGAGCGCCGTAGCGCCCCGGCGCCCCGGGAGCATCGAAACCCGTACTGCTCAGGGCCGGAAGAATGCGCTTTTCCGACCGCTCCCGCCCGGCCGAGGATGGCAGGCGAACCAGCCCGCCGGGAGGAATCCGTGTCGCCTGTCTCGCCTGCCACCCAGTCGCCCGCCGACGCCCGGTCGGCCGTACCCGAGCCGCCCGCCGCCAAGCCGCCCGTCGACGCCGGGCTGCTGCCGCTCACCGCCGAGGAGGGTCCCGCCGGGCTCTCCGTCGGCGGTGTGCCGCTGACGGAGCTCGCCCGCCGGTTCGGCACTCCGCTCTTCGTCTACGACGAGGAGCACCTGCGCCGCCGCTGCCGGGAGGCCGTCGCCGCCTTCGGCCCGGGCAACGTCGCCTACGCCTCGAAGGCCTTCCTCTGCACCGCGATGGCCCGGCTCGCCGCCGAGGAGGGCCTGCTGCTCGACGTCGCCTCCGGCGGCGAACTGCGGACCGCCCTGCACGCGGGCGTCCCCCCGGAGCGGATCGTGCTGCACGGCAACAACAAGAGCGAGGACGAGCTGCGCACCGCCCTCACGGCCGGCCTGCGGCACGTCGTCGTCGACAGCTTCGACGAGCTCGACCGCATCGAGCGTCTGGTGGTCGAGGAGGGCCTGCCGCCGGCGCACGTGCAGTTGCGGGTGGCGCCGGGGGTCGCGGCGGGCGCCCACGAGGCGATCCGCACCGGCGGGCACGACTCCAAGTTCGGCTTCGGCCTGGCCGACGGCGCCGCCGAGGCCGCCGTCCGGCGGGCCGCCGCCTCGCCGGCCGTGCGGCTGGAGGGCGTCCACGCGCACGTCGGCTCGCAGGTCCTGGACCCGGCCGAACTCGCCGACGGGGCCGCCGCCGTGGCCCGGTTCGCGGTGGACAGCGGGGTGGCGCGGCTGACGGTGGGTGGCGGGCTCGGCGTGGCGTACCTGGCGGGCCAGAGCGCGCCGTCCTTCGCGGTGTGGGCGGACCGGGTGCGGGCGGCCGTCCGCGGGGCCGGCTGGACGGGGGAGATCGGTGTCGAACCGGGGCGTTCGATCTCCGCCCGGGCCGGGCTCACCCTCTACCGGGTGGGGACGGTCAAGCGGATCGCCGGCGTCCGGACGTACGTGAGCGTCGACGGCGGGATGAGCGACAACCTCCGCCCCGCCCTGTACGGCGCGCGCTACGAGGCGTTCCTGCCGCGCTGCCCGCAGGAGCCCCGGCCGCTGCGGGCCCGGCTGGTCGGGAAGCACTGCGAGAGCGGGGACGTCATCATCGACGACGCCGCCCTCCCGGCCGACCTGCGGATCGGCGACGTGCTCGCCACCCCGGTCACCGGCGCGTACGGGTACGCGATGGCGTCCAACTACAACAAGCTGCCGCGCCCGGCCGTGGTGTTCGTCCGGGACGGTGAGGCCCGGCTGGTGGTGCGCCGGGAGACCGAGGAGGACCTGCTCCGCCTCGACGTCGACGGCCCGGCGGAGCGCCCCGCCGACGGCCTCGGCCCCGCCCCCGTCGCCTGGCGCCAGACCGCCGGCGCCTGAAACAGGCGGAATATATCGACCGGTCTACTTATTCCGTACCCCCATGACGGAATAGGTAGACCGGTCTACTTCCTCTTCCTCTCATGGCAAATATGCAGATCGGTCTACTGATTCTTGAAGAATCGGCAGACCGGCCTACAGAGTCGCCCTCCGCCCCTGACCAGCCGCGATGACCTACCCTGGCCCGATGCTGAACAGCGCCCGTCTGCTCGTCCTGCTGGAGATCGCCCGCCGCGGCACCATCGTGGCCGCGGCGCAGGCGCTGCACCTGAGCCCCTCCGCCGTCTCCCACCAGCTCGCCCGCCTCGAACAGGAGCTGGGCGTCGCGCTGGTCGAGCGTCAGCCGCAGTCCCTGCGGCTGACCCCGGCCGGCGTCCGGCTGGCCGAGCACGCCCAGGCGATCGCCGATCTCATGGCCGTCGCCCAGGACGACCTGCGCGCCCACTCCGGGGGCACCGCGGGCGTGCTGCGCCTCGGCTTCTTCGCCTCGGCCGGCCTCGACCTGCTGCCCCGCGCGCTCACCGCCTTCTCGGCCCGGCACCCGCAGGTCGAACTCGAACTCATCATGGGCCAGCCGCACGAACTGCTCCCCGACCTGGAGGCCGGCCGCCTGGACGCCGCGGTGGTCTTCGAGCACCCGCTCGACCCGTGGATCCGCCAGGCGAGCCGGCAGGGCACGGTCGAGGTCGAACTCTACTTCGACGAGCCGCAGTTGGTGATCGTGCCGCTGCGCCACCGGCTCGGACGGCGCACCCTGGTCCGGCTCGCCGAACTCGACGGCGAGAGCTGGATCGGCACCCACGGCGGTTCGACCGGCGAGCCGGTGCTGGAACGTGCCTGCGCCGCCGAGGGGTTCCGCCCCCGGGTGCGCTGCCGCAGCGACCACTACCAGGTGACGATCAACCTCGCCCGGGCCGGCATGGGCGTCGCGCTGATCCCGGCCCTCGGCCTGGCCGACAGCGCCGGCGTGCACGTCTGCCGCCTGGACCACCCGCAGCTGCACCGCCGGATCGGCGTGGCCACCCGGGCCACCAACCGCAACCCGGCCGTCCGCGCCTTCCTCGGCGAACTGCGAGCGGCCGCCGGGGAGGTCCGGTCACTGCTCGAACTGCAGTGGGCCTGACCGACCTCGGCGGCCGCTGACCGCTCGGCCCGGCGCCGGGCCGCTCAGACCTACGACACCACCTGACAGCGCTACCGGCCGACCGGAAGCGCCACCACGATCTCCTCGTCCTCGAAGTCCCCGGTCGGCCGGAAGCCGAAGGAGGTGTAGAGGCGGCCGGCGGAAGCGTTGTCCGGGTGGTACGAGAGACGGACCTCCCGGCACTCCGGCAGCGCCGACAGGCGCTCGATCACGGCGCCCAGGGCGGCGCGGCCCACGCCCTTGCCCTGTTCGGCCGCGCTCACCACCATGCCGCCGATCCAGTGGGCGGCCTCCTCGTCGTCGTATGCCCACATGACGTGGCCCACGACGTCGTCACCTGCGCGGACGCCGAGGGACGTCCACACCTCGCCCTGCCGGGAGAGCAGGAGGTAGCGCGCCGCGAGCGCGGCCACGAACCGGCGCTGCTCGTCGGCGGGCGCCACGTCGGCGACATCGCGCCAGTTGTCCTCCGTGATCTCCTCGAGCACCACGGTCCGGCCCTGGCGGTCGGTGAACTGCCGCGTCATGCGTTCCCCACATGTGTGCCGGTCGGAAGGGGTGAGCGTAGCCGTCCGCACCGGCTCCGGGCAGCGGTTTTCCGGTGTCCGGAGCCGGTGCGCCAGAGTGTCGAGGCCCGAGGACCGGACCGGCTGGGCGAGCCCTGCGCTCACGAGCTTGCCGCTGAGGTGGGCCGGGCACACACGCGGCCCTACCGTGATCCGCCGGACAGCTCCTCAACGGGCCGCTCCCCGCCACCCCGCTCCCCGCCCCCCCCGCCGCCCCGCCGCCCCGCTCAGCCGGTCGGCTGGCGCAGCAGCGCGCAGGGCGCCGGCTCGCCGCGCTGCGCGCCGGCCGCGAGCGCCCGCCCGACCTCGCGGATGGCGTGCACCGCGGCCCGCTCCGTGCTGGGCCCGAGCGCCACGTCCCAGTGCGCGATCACCGCGTACGCCACCCGCCGGGTGCCGATCAGCACCCCGGCGTCGGCCCGCACCCCGGTGTCCGTCCCGGTCTTGTTGGCGACCAGCAGCCCGCCGGGCAGCGGATCGGGGAAGCACTCCGCGTACGGGTCGTGCTGGACGAGCGCCGGCACCAGCCCGTGGTCCGTGTTGGAGCGCATCCACGCCAGCAGCCGCGCCGACGCGCCGGGCGAGACCAGGTCGCCCCGGACGGCCAGTGCGACCAGCCGCGCGAGGTCCCGGGCCGTCCCCGTGGCGAACACCGGCGGCACGCCGGGACCCCGGACGTCCCGCACCCGGTCGTGCAGGGTGAGCCGCTCCAGCCCGAGGCCCCGGGCCAGCCGCTCGGTGGCGGGCAGGCCGACCGTCCGCAGCAGGGCGTTGGTGGCCGTGTTGTCGCTGACCGAGGCGGTCAGCCAGGCCAGGTCCTCGACCGTCCACCCGCACGCGTTCCCCCCGGCACCCCGGTGGGCCAGCCGCCGCAGCAGCCCGGTGCCCCCGGCCACGTCCTCGTCCTCGATCGGCACCACCGCGTCCGCGCGCAGCTCCCCGGAGTCGAGCCGGCGCGCGACCTCGGCGAGCAGCAGCAGCTTGGACGCGCTGGCGACCGGCAGCACCACCGTGTCGTCCACCCCGACCGAGCCGCTCCCGACCGTCAGCCCCGCGCCTGCCCCCGCGCCCGCCCCCGGCCCTGCCTCCGCGCCCGCCTCCGCGTCCACGTCCACCGCCGCGACCGCCAGGGTCAACGGCAGCGCGGCCGCCGACCTCGCGGCGGCCGCCACCTGCGCCAGGATCATCGGACCCGTACCACCTCTCCGGCCCGGGCGTCCGTCGCCCGCCCCTCGCACACCGCGACCCGCCCGGCGACCACCACGGCCGCCACCCCCTCCGGCGGCAGCAACGGCCGCTCGAAGGTGGCCGCGTCCCGGACGGCGTCCGGGTCCAGCACCACCAGGTCCGCCACCGCGCCGTCACGGACCACCCCGCGCCCGGCGAGCCGGAACCGCGCCGCCGGCAGCCCGGTCATCTTGTGCACCGCGCTCTCCAGCGACAGCAGCCCCTCGTCCCGGCCGTAGTGGCCGAGTACCCGGGAGAAGCTGCCCGCCCAGCGCGGATGCGGCCGCCCGGGCTTGGGCACACCGTCCGAGCCGATCATCGACAGCGGGCTGGCCAGCACCCGGCGGACGTCGTCCTCGCGCATCGAGTGGCTGATGATGGTCACCTCTCCCTGCGAGTCGAGCAGCAGGTCGCAGACGTAGTCGACCGGGTCGGCGCCGCCCGCGGACGCCAGGTCGGCGATCCGGTGGCCCTCCGCCGAGCGGCGGGCCGGGGCGGCGGCGACCGCGATGAGGTCCCAGCCGCCGTTGCCGACGGTGTTCTCCCAGCCGTCGACGCCGCCCGCGATGTCCGCCCGGATCCGCTCGCGCACCTCGGGCCGGCGCAGCCGCTCCAGCAGCGCGCCGACCCCGCCCTCGCTGGTCCACGGCGGCAGCATCGCGTGCAGCACCGTACTGCCCGCGGTGTAGGGGTACACGTCGCACAGCACGTCGAGGCCGTCGGCGCGGGCCTGTTCGAGCCGGGGAAGGGTGCGCAGGGTGGCGCCCCAGGCGTGCCGGCCGGCGGTCTTGTGGTGGGAGACCTGGAGCGGTGCGCCCGAGCGCTCGGCGATCTCCAGCGCCTCCTCCAGGGCCTTCTCCACCTGGGACATCTCGTCCCGCAGATGGGTGACGTACGGCTTGCCGTGCCGGGCCGCGACGGTGGCGAGCGCGACGATCTCCGCCGTGTCGGCGTACGTGCCGGGCGGGTAGATCAGGCCGGTGGAGAACCCGGCCGCGCCCTGGGCGAGGGCACGGTCGAGCAGTTCGCACATCGCGGCCAGCTCCTCGGGCCGGGGCGGCCGGTCGGCGAAGCCCATCACCCCGGCCCGCAGCGTGCCGTGGCCGACCAGCGAGGCGAGGTGGTTGCGGCGCAGCTCGGGCCGCTGGGCGGCGGCGAAGGCGGCGAAGTCCTCGGCGGGGCGGACCGGGCCGATGCCGAAGGTGACCCGCAGGTGCTCGGCCAGCTCCGGCAGCCGCTCGGGCAGGCAGGGGAAGAGGCTGCTGCCGCAGTTGCCGCTGATCTCGGTGGTCACGCCCTGGAGGAGCGGGGCGAGCCGCAGCTCCTCCAGGGCGTCCCACGCGGTGTCCCCGGGCACGGCGCCGCCCGCCGCGGACGGCCCCCCGACGGCGGCCAGGGCGTCGGAGTGCGTGTGCACGTCGATGAACCCGGGGGTGACGACCCGCCCGGTGGCGTCGATCGTCGGCACCTCCCGCCTGTCCCCGCCACCGGCCCCGTCCACGCGTGCCCCGGGCGGCAGCACGGTGACCCGCCCGCCCGCGACCGCGAGGTCGGCGGGCCGCGCCGGCGCCCCGGTGCCGTCCACCAGCAGCCCGCCGCGCACCAGGAGTTCCACGCCCGCCATCACAGCACCGTCGCCAGGAAGGCCCGGGTGCGCTCGTGGCGCGGGGCGGTGAACACCTCGTCCGGGCGCCCGGCCTCGACGACCGCGCCCTGGTCCATGAAGACGACCCGGTCGGCGACCTCGCGGGCGAAGCCCATCTCGTGCGTGACGACGATCATCGTCATCCCGCTGCGCGCCAGGTCGCGCATCACGCCCAGCACCTCGCCGACGAGCTCGGGGTCGAGCGCGGAGGTCGGCTCGTCGAACAGCATCAGGGTCGGCTCCATGGCCAGCGCCCGGGCGATCGCGACCCGCTGCTGCTGGCCGCCGGAGAGCTGGCCGGGGTAGTGGTCGGCGCGGTCGGCGAGGCCGACCTTGTGCAGCAGCTCGCGGGCCTGCCGCTCGGCCTGCGCCCGGCCCCGGCCCTGGACGGCGACCGGTCCCTCCATCACGTTCTGCACCGCCGTGCGGTGCGGGAACAGGTGGAACCGCTGGAACACCATGCCGATCCGCTCGCGCTGGCGCTGGATGTCCTTGGGCCGCCGCTCGCGCAGCGTGGTGCCGGTGCCGACCGGCTCGTAGCCGATCAGCTCGCCGTTGACGGCGATCCGCCCGGCGTCGATCTTCTCCAGGTGGTTGAAGCAGCGCAGCAGGGTGGACTTGCCGGAGCCGGAGGGCCCGATCACGCAGAGCACCTCCCCGCACCGCACCTCCAGGTCGATCCCGCGCAGCACCTCCAGGTCGCCGAATCGTTTCCGCACGCCGCGCGCCGAGAGGATCACCTCGTCCGTCGCCACCGTCACTTGCCCGCCCCCTTCTTCCTCATGTCCGTCTTCCTCGCCCCGCCCGGCCGCAGGTTGCGCAGCACCCGCCGCCCGAGCGCCGGGCGCGCCGTCTGCGCCCCGGGACTGAACTTCCGCTCCACGGCGTGCTGCGCGACGCTCGCGATGGTGGTCAGCACCAGGTACCAGATCGACGCCACCACCAGCAGCGCGATGACCTCGAAGTTCGCCAGGTACAGGTGCTGCGAGACCGTCATCAGGTCGGCGCCCGCGATGACCGAGACCAGCGAGGTGGTCTTCAGCATGGAGATGAACTGGTTCCCGAACGGCGGGATGATCACCCGCATCGCCTGCGGCAGCACCACCCGGATCAGGATCTGCCGGTTGGACATGCCCAGGGCCGCCGCGGCCTCCCGCTGCCCGGGGTCGACGCTCTGGATGCCGGCCCGGACGATCTCCGACATGTAGGCGCCCTCGTTGATCGACAGGCCCAGCAGCGCCGCGACGAAGCCGGTGATCAGCGCGTTGGTCTGCCAGCTGACCAGCTTCGGTCCGTCGAACGGGATGCCGATGCTGATCTCGGGGAACAGCAGCGCGAGGTTGAACCAGAAGATCAGCTGCACCAGCAGCGGCGTCCCCCGGAAGAACCAGGTGTACGCGCCGGCCGTGGTCCGCAGCACCGGGCTGTCCGACAGCTGCATCACCGCCGCCATCACACCGATCACGATGCCGGCCACCTGCGAGATGAGGGTCAGCTGGACGGTGACCCACAGGCCCTCCAGGATCACCCCGTCGAACTGGTACTTCGCGATGACGTCCCAGTGCAGGTTGGGGTTGACGATGATGGTGTACGCCAGCCAGACCGCAGCGAACGCCGCCGCCAGCACCGCCACCCACCGCCCGGGGCGGGGCCGCCCGGTGACCCGCAGCGCGAGGTCGTCCTCGGCCGGCCCGGAAGCCGGCCCGGAAGCCGGTGCGGCCTTGGTCGCGACGCCCGAACCCTCGACTCTCATGCCGTCGCCCGCCACCGCACTCACTGCCCGACCGTGTTGACGGTGGCCTTGGCCACGGCGCTGCCGCCGACCTCGTACTTGTCGAGCACCGTGCGGTACTCACCCGAGTCGATCAGCTCCTGGAGCGCCCGCTGCACCGCGTCGCGCAGCCCGCTCTCCTTCTTCGCCACCGCGATGCCCCACGGCGCCGTCCCGTACTGCTCGGGTATCACCTGGTAGGCGGCGCTCTTCTGGGCGAACATCTGCGCCACCGGGTAGTCCACGATGGTCGCGACGGCCCGCCCGCTGTCCAGCTGCAGCAGTCCGGTGGGGGCGTCCTCGCTCTGCGAGATGGTCATCTTCTCGGCGCACTTGGCGTTCTGCTGCTCGCCGATCTCCAGGTTGGAGCTGCCCTTGGCCAGCACCACCTGCTTGCCGCAGAGGTCCTCCAGGGACTTGATGCCCTGGGGGTTGTCCTTGGTGGTCATGACGACCCCGCCGGTGCGGAAGTAGTCGACGAAGTCGACGGCCTGGCGGCGCTGCTCGCTGTCGGTCATCGAGGACATCACCAGGTCGAACCGGCCGGCCTGGAGGCCCGGGATCAGCCCGTCGAACGAGGCGTTGGTCATCTCCAGCTTCAGCCCGAGCTTGGCCGCGATCGCCGCGGCGAGGTCCGGGTCGACACCGGTCAGCTCGGTGGTGCCCGTCTTGTACATCTCCATCGGCGGGTACCCGACGGCCGTCGCGACTCTCAGCACGCCGGCCTGCTTGTACTTGCCGGGCAGCAGCTCGGCGGAGCTCTTCCCGGCGGTGTCGCCGGCGGCCGCACCCGGCGCGGCGGCGGAGCCCTGATCGGAACGCCCGCAGGCGGTGGCGGCCAGGGCCACCAGCGCCAGCGCGGCCAGACAGCGCAGAGGACGGGGGCGGTTCATCGGCATCTCCCTCGGGTGACGGTCCGCCGATGCTGGCAGCCGTCCCCAGCTGAATGGAAGATGATGAATCTATTGCCCCCTGACCAACGAAATCCGTACGCCTCCCCCCCCGGATCGCCCATGCGAAAGCGCCGGCCGGAGGGGGTCCGGCCGGCGCTTTCGCATGTGGCGTGGTGGTCAGGCCTGGGGAACCGCGGCGCTCTCCCGGGTGGGCGCCGGCGCGGTGTCGGTCTCCAGCATCTCGCGCTTGACGGCGGCGAGGGAGGGGTTGGCCCAGGCGCTGCGGACGCCCCAGGCGTAGAAGGCCAGGCCGATCACGGCGACGACGAGGAGGTCCCAGCCCTCCGGCAGGTAGCCGTGGCCGCCGAAGTCGGCGGAGCCGGCCCAGGAGACGCCGGCCATCACGAAGAGGTAGGCGATCATCCAGGCGCCCGCCTTGAGGTGCGGCTTCAGCTCGGCGAACGGCTTGCGCAGCTCGTACCAGGCCCAGATCGGCAGGCCGGCGGCCATCAGCAGGATGACCTTGCCGGTGAGCGGCCAGCGGGCCCAGTAGAGCACCAGCGAGCCGAAGATCATGGCGACCGGGGCGATCACCGGCATCGCGCGCAGCCGGACCGGGCGCGGCAGCTCGGGCGCCAGGCGGCGCAGCGCCATCACGGCGACCGGGCCGGTGATGTAGGAGATCACGGTGGCCACCGAGACGATCTCGGCGAGCGAGCCCCAGCCGCGGAAGACCGCGAGGAAGCCGAAGGCGACGACCAGGTTGAGCACCAGCGCGGGGCGCGGGATGCCGGTGCGGCGGTCGACCTTGCCGAAGACGGACGGCAGGTGGCCGTTCTCCTGGACTCCGTGGATCATCCGGGAGGTGGTGGCGGCGTAGATCATGCCGGTGCCGCTGGGGGAGACGAAGGCGTCCGCGTAGAGCAGCAGCGCCAGCCAGTTCAGGCCCCAGGCGACGGCGAGGTCGGCGAGCGGTGAGGTGTAGCCGAGGCCGCCCCAGCCGTTGGCCAGGTCGGCGGTCGGGACGGCGCCGAGGAAGGCGATCTGCAGCGCGACGTAGATCACCAGGGCGATCAGGATCGAGCCGATCACGGCCTTGGGCAGCGACTTGCCGGGGTTGCGGGCCTCACCGGCCAGGTTGAGCGGGGACTGGAAGCCGTTGAACGCCCAGACGATGCCGGAGACGGCCACCGCCGTGAACACCGCGCTCCAGCCGTTCGGGGCGAAGCCGCCGTGGTCGGTGAAGTGCTCGGTGTCGAAGTGCGCGAACAGCAGCGCGCCGGCGGTGAGCGTGGGCACGACGATCTTGAACACGGTGATCGCGGTGTTGGTCTTGGCGAACAGCGTGATCGCGAACCAGTTCAACGCGAAGTACACCAGCAGCAGCACGCTGGCCAGCGCCACGCCGCTGACGGACAGCTCCCGTCCGTCGTACAGGCCCTTGGCCCACTCGAAGTCCCAGGAGCTCATGTACTGCACCGAGGCGGTCGCCTCGCCGGGGATGACCGAGACGATGGCGATCCAGTTGGCCCAGGCGGCCAGGTAGCCGGCCAGCGAGCCGTGCGAGTACTGCCCGTACCGGACCATGCCGCCGGCCTTGGGGAACATCGACCCCAGCTCGCTGTAGGTGAGCGCGATGGTCAGGGCGACGGCCGCCCCGATGACCCAGGCGACGATCGACGCCGGCCCGGCCAGTCGTGCCGCCCGCTCGGCCCCGAAGAGCCAGCCGGACCCGATGATCGACCCCAGACCCACGGCGGTGAGGCTGATCGTGCCGAGCGAGCGGCGGTAGTGCTGATGGGATGCCGTCGTCGACTCGGGTTCACTCACCGTATCGGTCCTCTGTCTCATGGCTCACGTGGCTCTCCGGACAAACGGAGACAGCCTAGACGGCCAAATCGGGCGAAACCTCAGATGACCCTCAAATGCTCCCCAAAGCATCCGATCGTTGTCATCTCGTGTCCGAACCATCTCGCCCGGACGGCGGAGCCGGGGAAAGGTCGAGGAACCGCCCGGAAAGGGCTCCGGAAAAAAGAAATTCCCCGTGGGAACTCTTGCGAGTTCCCACGGGGAATTCATGGTGTCCGAGGGGGGACTTGAACCCCCACGCCCGATAAAGGGCACTAGCACCTCAAGCTAGCGCGTCTGCCATTCCGCCACCCGGACGGGGTGTGTGCTCCGGGGGATTTTTGCTCGCCCCCTCGGCGACAGAGAGAACATTACCAGGGTTTCGGCGTGCTTCTCACCTTCGTTTCCCCGGTGGGGATGGTGCGGGGCAGCGGGATGGATCGCCGGTGTGCGCGAAGCGGTGGTTCGACGGCGGTAGACGGTCGGGTTGCGGACGGTGAACGGTCGGGAACGGGCAGGGGCGGTCCGACACGGGCAACTTGTCGACGGTGCCCCGGCCGCGGGGGCGGCTCTCCTAGCCTCTGTGCACCGAGGACGCCATGAGCGGAACGCCTCATTCCCGGGGTCGCGGACGAAGGGCGGCTGGACGTGGAGCGGATCAGCGAGGAAGGGGCGGCGGCACGGGGCGGCCCCGCCGAAGGGGTGTGGCGCTTCACCGTGCCCGCCGAGCAGGCCTCGGTGCCGCGCACCCGGCACGCGGTGCGCGACCGGCTGCTGGCCCAGGGTCTGGCGGAGATCCGCTACCAGGAGCTGGTGGACGACCTGCTGCTGATCGTCTCGGAGCTGGTCGGCAACGCGGTGACGCACGCCGCCGAGCTGTCGCCGGAGGTGACCACCGAGCTGACGGTGCGCGGCGGATGGGTACGGGTCGCCGTCCAGGACGGCGACCCGTACCGGCCGAAGGCGCTGGTGGCCGACACCGGGCGGACCGGCGGGCGCGGACTGCTGCTGGTGAAGAGCGTCACGCTGCAGGCCGGCGGGGTGTGCGACGTGGAGAAGGCGGGGGAGGGCGGCAAGGTCATCTGGGCCTCGCTGCCGCTCCCCCGGGGGGCCGGCCCCGACCGGACCTGCCCCGAACGGCCCTGACCCACCCCGAACGGCCCTGCCCTGCCCGGCCGGGGCGGGAAGCCGGAACGGCCCGGGCGGCGGCCGGAGCGGCCCGGCGGCGGGCGGGCGGCCTACCAGGAGTTGCCGGCGACCTCGCGGATCCCCGGCAGGGCGGCCTCGAAGACGGTCCGGAACCACACCGAGAACGGCCGCTCCGCCTCCAGCGCGCGCAGCTCCTCGGCGGTCACGAAGGCGTAGTCGTCCACCTCCTCCGGGTCCGGCCGCACCGGCCCGGTGACCAGGCCCACGAACAGGTGGTTCCACTCCCGCTCGATCAGCCCGGACGCCTCGTCCGGCAGGTCGTAGCGGACCGTGCCGGCCTCGCAGAGCAGCGCCGGGGCGACGCCCAGCTCCTCCGCGGTCCGCCGGGCGGCGGCCACGAACGGCTGCTCGTCGGGGTAGGGGTGGCCGCAGCAGGTGTTCGACCAGACGCCGGGGGAGTGGTACTTGCCGAGCGCCCGGCGCTGGAGCAGTAGCCGGCCCTGGCGGTCGAAGAGGAAGACCGAGAACGCCCGGTGCAGCCGGCCGGGCTGCTGGTGGGCCCAGAGCTTCTCGCCGGTGCCGATCGTCACGCCCTCGTCGTCGACCAGCTCCAGCAGGATCTCCTCCGGCACGCCGCCGGCGGGTGCCGCGGTGTCCACGTCCGTCTCCACGTCGAGGCCGGTGTCGAGGCCGGTGTCCAGCGACGGGGCGGCCCCGGTGGGGGCGTCCGCTCCGGTCTTCGGGGCGAGGTGGGTGGGTCGGTCGGTCGGCAGACTCTGGGGCATGAGGCCTCTTTCGGCAGCTTCGGGAGCACTTCGGGAGCACGGGGAGCGACCACGGCTCGCACCGGTGGCGTCGCGCCCCAGTCTGCCGTACGGGTGGCACCGTGCAGAGGTCCCACGCACATCCCGGTGGGACGGTGGGTGCCCGGGGCCGGGGAGGACCGTCCCACTCGCAGAACTGTTCGGAATGTGTTCGATCTGTGTTCGACGCTCCGGCCGCGTACGGGCTGGTCGTCGTGGTCGCCTACCATCACATAGGACACCGCGGCCGCATCTCGGCGGCCCCGGCGCGCCATCGCCGGTCACCCGGAGACTCCCGGTAGCCGCGCGCGGCCGCGCACCGCACGACGGATCAGGAGACCCCGCATGATCGGCCTCGTTCTGGCAGCCGGCGCCGGCCGCCGACTGCGCCCGTACACCGACACCCTGCCCAAGGCACTGGTGCCGGTCGACGGGGAGCGGACGGTCCTGGACCTCACCCTCGGCAACTTCGCCGAGGTCGGCCTGCGCGAGGCGGCGATCGTGGTCGGCTACCGCAAGGAGGCGGTGGAGGAGCGCAAGGACGCCCTGGAGCGGAAGTACGGCGTCAAGCTCACCCTGGTCGAGAACGACAAGGCGGAGGAGTGGAACAACGCCTACTCGCTCTGGTGCGCCCGCGACCTCTTCACCGAGGGCCTGCTGCTCGCCAACGGCGACACCGTCCACCCGGCCTCCGTCCAGCGCACCGTGCTCGACGGCAACGCCCGGCTGACCGCCGAGGGCCGCGCGCCCGGCATCCTGCTGGCCCTCGACACGGTGAAGCGGCTCGCCGACGAGGAGATGAAGGTCGTCGTCCACCCCACCGCCGGCATGCGCCGCATCACCAAGCTGATGGACCCGGCCGAGGCCACCGGCGAGTACATCGGCGTCACCGTGATCAACCCGTCCGCCGCCGCGGACCTCGCCGACGCCCTGCGCACCACCTACGAGCGCGACCCGCAGCTGTACTACGAGGACGGCTACCAGGAGATGGTCGACCGGGGCCTGCGCATCGACGTCCAGCCGATCGGCGAGGTCTCCTGGGTCGAGGTCGACAACCACGACGACCTGGCGAAGGCGCGGGAGATCGCGTGCCAGTACTGACCCGGCTGGTGCCGTCACCGGTCTTCGTGGAGATCCGCCCGGGCGCGCTGGACGCGCTCGGCGGCATCCTCGCCGACCAGCGGCTGTCCGCCTCGGGCCGGATCGCGGTGGCGATCAGCAACGGCTCGGGCTCGGTGCTGCGCGCCCGGCTGGAGCCGGCGCTCCCCGGCGCCGACTGGTACAGCGTCGAGGACGGCAGCCTCGACAGCGCGGTCCGGCTCGCGGACGAGATCCGCGGCGGCGTGCGCGGCGGCCACTACGACACCGTGGTGGCGCTGGGCGGCGGCAAGATCATCGACGTCGCCAAGTACGCCGCCGCGCGGATCGGCCTGCCGCTGGTCTCCGTCCCGACCAACCTCGCCCACGACGGCATCTGCTCGCCCGTCTCCACCCTCGACAACGACGCCGGGCGCGGCTCCTACGGGGTGCCCAGCCCGATCGGCATCGTGATCGACCTGGACGTGATCACGGGCGCCCCGCCGCGCTTCGTCGCGGCCGGCATCGGCGACATCGTCTCCAACATCTCGGCCTGCGCCGACTGGGAGCTGTCGCACGCCGAGACCGGCGAGCCGGTCGACGGGCTGGCCGTCGCGATGGCCCGCTCGGCCGGCGAGAACCTGCTGCGCCACCCGGGAAACCTCCAGGACAGGGGCTTCCTCACGGCCCTCGCGGAGGCACTGGTACTGTCCGGCATCGCGATGAACATCGCGGGCAGCACCCGGCCCTCGTCGGGCGCCTGCCACGAGATCTCGCATGCCCTGGACGTGCTGTATCCCAAGCGGTCCGCCCAGCACGGCGAGCAGGTCGGCCTCGGTGCCGCCTTCGCCAGCTTCCTGCGGGGCGAGCGTGAGCTGTCCGGCCTGATCGCGGAGCGCCTGGCGCACCACGGACTGCCGGTGACCGCCGCTCAGATCGGCTTCACCGAGGCGGAGTTCACCGAGGCGGTGCACTACGCTCCGAACACCAGGCCGGGCCGCTTCACCATCCTCGAGCACCTCGACCTCTCCCCTTCCGCAATCAGGGACGCGTACGCCGACTATGTCCAAGCCGTCAACAGCTGACCGCTCCGCCCCGGGGGCCACGCCGCCGCCGGTGGACCTGACCCGCCGGCCCTCGATCGAGGAACTGCGCGCGGTGATCCACCCGGAGGGCATGCTCCAGCGCCGCAGCGCCGAGCACTGGGCCGGCCGGCTCTACATGCGGCGGATCTCGCTGCGGATCACCCGGGTGCTGTCCACCGTGACGGCGATCACGCCCAACGGCCTGACCTACCTGATGATGGTCACCGGCATCCTGGCCGGTGCCGCGCTGGTCGTGCCGGGGATCGCGGGCGCCGTGCTGGCGGCCCTGCTGATCCAGCTGTACCTGCTGCTGGACTGCGTGGACGGCGAGGTGGCCCGCTGGCGCCGGCAGACCTCGCTCACCGGCGTCTACCTGGACCGGGTCGGCCACTACATGTCCGAGGCGGCGCTGCTGACCGGCCTGGGCCTGCGCGCCACCGACCTGTTCCACCGCGAGGGCTCCGCCGCGCACTGGGAGTGGGCGTTCCTCGGCACCCTGGCCGCGCTCGGCGCGATCCTGATCAAGTCGGAGACCGACCTGGTCGACGTCGCCCGGGCCCGCAGCGGCATGACGGCGGTGGAGGACAGCGCCTCGGTGCCGCGCTCGGCCGGGGTCGCCAGGGCCCGCCGGGCCGCCTCGCTCCTCAAGTTCCACCGGCTGGTCGGCGCGGTCGAGGCCTCGCTGTTCATCCTGGCCGCGGGCGTCGCCGACGTCGTCCACGGGGGCCTGTTCTTCACCCGGATCGCGGTGGTCGTGCTGGCCGCGATCGCCATGCTGCAGACCGTGCTGCACCTGCTGAGCATCGTCCTGTCGAGCAGGCTCCGGTGAGCGGCGCGACGGGGGCCGGACCGGCCGGGGCCGCGACCGGGCCGACGGCAGCGACGGCAGCGACGACAACGGGGACCGAGACGACGGGGAGCACCGTGCCCACCAGCGCCACCGGCGCCGACGCCTTCCGGCTCGGCGCGGTCATCATCACCATGGGCAACCGCCCCGCCGAGCTGACCGCGCTGATCGAGTCGGTCCGCGCCCAGCAGGGCCCGCCCGTCGAGCTGGCCGTGGTCGCCCAGGGCGTCCCGATGCCCCCGCTCCCGGAGGGCGTGCGCTCGGTCGAGCTGCCCGAGAACCTCGGCATCCCCGGCGGGCGCAACGTCGGCATCGAGCTGTTCGGCCCCGACGGCCGGGACGTCGACGCGGTGCTGTTCCTGGACGACGACGGCCGGCTGCCCGGCACCGACTCGGCCCGCCTGCTGCGCGAGGCCTTCACCGCCGACCCGGAGCTCGGCATCGTGAGCTTCCGGATCGCCGACCCGGACACCGGCGTCACCCAGCGCCGGCACGTGCCCCGGCTGCGCGCCAGCGACCCGCTGCGTTCCTCCCGGGTGACCACCTTCCTCGGCGGTGCGAGCGCGGTGCGCTGCGCCGTGTTCGAGAACGCCGGCCAGCTGCCCGGCGAGTTCTTCTACGCGCACGAGGAGACCGACCTCGCCTGGCGCGCGCTGGACGCCGGCTGGGCCATCGACTACCGCGCCGACGTGGTGCTCCACCACCCCACGACCTCGCCCGCCCGGCACGCCACGTACTTCCACAACGTGGCCCGGAACAGGGTTTGGCTCGCCAGGCGGAACCTTCCGGCCCTGTTGGTGCCTCTATACCTGGGAACCTGGTTCCTGCTCACGCTGGCCCGGCGGCCCTCCCCGGAGGCGTTCAAGGCCTGGCTGGGCGGGTTCAAGGCGGGCTGGCGCGAACCCTGCGGTGCGCGGCGGCCCATGCGATGGCGTACCGTGTGGCGCCTGACCAGGCTGGGCCGACCGCCGGTCATCTGATCCGTCCGACGACCGTACGGTAGGACGGTCGTCATGGCCGGTGACCACACACCGGCCACACTCCCCCCGAGATCCGAGTGGATCCCCATCGGCGCAAGGCCGGCGGACCCCCGCCGACCGGCCCGCCCCGACGATCCCGCCCGAAGGACGAATGTGTCGACAGTGAGTGAACCCGTCAGCCTCTCAGCCCCGAGGGGGGCGGACGCGGGCCTGACCCCCAAGCAGCTTGCGGACAAGTACGGTCTCACCGTGAGCGGCAGACGGCCCGGCCTGTTCGCCTACAGCAAGCAGCTCTGGGCCCGCCGTCACTTCATCTGGGCCTTCGCCACCGCGCGCCTGGTGGCCCAGTACACCGACGCCAAGCTCGGTCAGATCTGGCAGGTCGTGACGCCGCTGCTGAACTGCGCGGTGTTCTACCTGGTCTTCGGCGAGATCCTGAGCAACAAGGACGACAACCCGTACTACGTCGCCTGGCTCTGCATCGGCGTCTTCATCTTCCAGTTCACCCAGAACGCCGTGCAGTCCGGCACCCGGGCGATCGCGGACAACCTCGGGCTGATCCGCGCGCTGCACTTCCCGCGCGCCTCGCTGCCGATCGCGTTCACCGTGATCCAGCTCCAGCAGCTGCTGATCTCGATGGTCGTGCTGTTCGCCGTGGTCCTGCTGAACGGCGTCGAGCCCGGCCGGACCTGGATCCTGGTGGTCCCCGCGCTGGTGCTGCAGTCGATGTTCAACACCGGTGTCGCCCTGATCTTCGCCCGGGTCGGCGCCAAGACCAGCGACATCTCCCAGCTGATCCCGTTCGCGATGCGCGCCTGGCTGTTCCTCTCCGGCGTCATGTACAGCATCACCGACAAGATCAAGGAGTGGCCGGAGTTCTGGCAGAAGGTGATGGAGCTCAACCCGGCCTCCGTCTACATCGACCTGGTCCGCCACGCGCTCGCACCCGTCATCTACAACAAGCACCAGCAGCAGTTCCTGGAGTTCCCGCCGCACCAGTGGAAGTACGGCATCGCCTGGGGTGTGGGCATGCTGGTCATCGGATACGTCTTCTTCTGGAAGGCTGAGGAGGAGTACGGCCGTGGCTGACACCGACGTGCGAGGGACCGATCTGACCAAGGACCTGAAGGACGCCGCCCCGCGCCGCAAGGTTTTCGACGCGGACGTGGCCCGCGAGCCCACCGTCGTCGTCGACGACGTGCACATCGTCTACCGGGTGCACGGCGCCGGCTCCGGCAAGGGCAGCGCCACCTCGGCGCTCAGCCGGATCATCAGCCGCAAGCGCGGGTCCGGCGTACGCGAGGTGCACGCGGTGAAGGGCGTCAGCTTCACCGCGTACAAGGGCGAGGCGATCGGCCTGATCGGCTCCAACGGCTCCGGCAAGTCCACCATGCTGGCGGCCATCGCCGGCCTGCTGCCGACCGAGAAGGGCGGCATCTACACCAACGGCCAGCCCTCGCTGCTCGGCGTCAACGCCGCGCTGATGAACGAGCTGACCGGTGAGCGCAACGTCGTCCTCGGCTGCCTGGCCATGGGCATGTCGCCGGCCGACGTGAGGCGCCGCTACCAGGACATCGTCGACTTCTCGGGCATCAACGAGAAGGGCGACTTCATCTCGCTGCCGATGCGCACCTACTCCTCCGGCATGGGCGCCCGCCTGCGCTTCGCGATCGCGGCGGCCAAGACCCACGACGTGCTGCTCATCGACGAGGCGCTGGCCACCGGTGACCAGGCCTTCCAGAAGCGCAGCAAGAAGCGGATCACGGAGCTGCGCGAGGAGGCCGGTACGGTCTTCCTGGTCAGCCACGACAACGCGTCGATCCGCGAGACCTGCGAGCGGACCATCTGGATCGAGGCCGGCGAGCTCGTCATGGACGGGCCGACCGAGGAGGTCGTCCGCCGCTACGAGCGCGGCGAGCGCCCGTAGCGGCGCACAGGACGGCCCGGCTCCGCGCAGGACGGGCGCGGGGCGCCACAGGACCGAGCGGCGGGGCCGGGCCCGGAGCAGAATCCGGGCCCGGCCCCGCCGTCGTTCGTGCGCCCCCGGCCCGCCCCGCCGTGCCCCGGGTGGCCCGCCGCCGCCCGGGTGAGCGCCCCGTGCGCCGGGTGAGGCGCTCTTCTCCGGCGCGGGCGTTGGTGTCAGGCTGTAGGCGCGGGGGTGGTGTGCCGGACGTGACTCCCGTGATCGGACGCGTGTCCGACTCGGGCCGATCACCGGAGCGGTGTAGAACGGGGGAGTGACAGCAGTGTCGGCTTCGGCCCAGCCCAACAGTGAGTCCCCGGCCGAGGGCGCCGCGGGAGCGGCGACCCTCGCCAAGGCGAGCGCGGAGAACTTCCCGGTCGCCCCGTTCTTCCTGCCCGCCGCGTGGCGCGACGACCTCATGACGGTCTACGGCTTCGCCCGGCTGGTGGACGACGCCGGCGACGGCGACCTCGCCGACCCGGTCGGCACCGCCGCCCTGCTCGGCACGCCCGCCCCGCCCCCCGCGGCCGGGCCCGCCGGCCCGCACCGGCCCGGCGCGCAGGAGACCGCCTTCCGGCTCGCCCTGCTGGACGGCCTGGAGCGCGACCTCGACCGGGTCTTCGAGACCGCCCTCGCCCCTTCCACGGCCGCCGAGGCCCCCCGCCACCCGCTGCTGCGCCCGCTGGTCCCACTGGTCGACCGGCACGGGCTCAGCCCGGAGCCGTTCCGCCGGCTGATCGAGGCCAACCGGGTCGACCAGACCACCGACCGCTACGCCACCTACGACGACCTGCTCGGCTACTGCACGCTCTCCGCCGACCCGGTCGGGCGCCTGGTGCTGTCCATCGCCGGCGTCTCCACCCCCGAGCGGGTCGCGATGTCCGACGCCGTCTGCACCGCCCTGCAGATCGTCGAGCACCTCCAGGACGTCGCCGAGGACCTCGCCCGCGGCCGGATCTACCTGCCCGCCGAGGACCTGGAGCGGTTCGGCGTCACCGAGGAGGACCTCGCCGCGCCGGGCGCGGGCCCCGCCGTGCGCCGCCTGATCGCCTTCCAGGTGGACCGTGCCCGCACCCTGCTCGACCGAGGTGCGCCGTTGGTAGGTACGGTTCGGGGGAGGCTTCGACTGCTCCTGGCGGGATTCACCGCGGGTGGCTACGCGGCCCTGGCGGCCGTCGAGGACGCCGGGTACGACGTGCTCGCCCAGCAGCCGAAGCCGGACAAGCGCCGTCTCGCAGCGAGGGCGGCGGCCATTTTCGCGAAGGGAAGGTGAACGCCCGAGTGGCGGCATCACCACTGGCGTCCGCGCCCGTCATGGCGGCGTACCGGTACTGCGAGGCAGTGACCGGGCTGCAGGCCCGCAACTTCAGCTACGGCATCAGGCTGCTGCCGGAGCCGAAGCGGCTGGCCATGTCGGCCCTGTACGCCCTCGCGCGCCGGGTGGACGACATCGGCGACGGCGACCTCCCGGACGACCGCAAGGCCGAGGCCCTGCTGCGCACCCGCGAGCTGCTCGACGAGATCCGGGCCGGTTCGGTCGCGGAGGACGACACCGACCCGATCAAGGTCGCGCTGGCGGACGCGGCCCGGCGCTTCCCGATCCCGCTCGGCGGCTTCGACGAGCTGATCGACGGGGTCGAGATGGACCTCAAGGGCGCCGAGTACCAGACGTTCGAGGAGCTGAAGGTCTACTGCCGGTGCGTGGCCGGGGCGATCGGGCGGCTGTCGCTCGGCGTCTACGGCTGCGACGACCCCGAGCGCGGTGCCCGGTACGCGGACACCCTGGGCCTGGCGCTCCAGCTCACCAACATCCTGCGCGACCTGCGCGAGGACGCCCTGAACGGCCGCACCTACCTGCCGACCGAGGACCTCGTGCGGTTCGGCTGCCAGGAGGGCTTCGCCCAGCCCCGGCCGCCGGTCGGCGCCGATTTCACGGGCCTGATCTCCTTCGAGGCGGCCCGCGCCCAGCAGGCCTTCGAGGAGGGCCTGCGGCTGCTGCCGATGCTCGACCGCCGCAGCCGGGCCTGCACCGCCGCGATGGCGGGCATCTACCACCGGCTGCTCGGCCGGATCGCCGCCGACCCGGAGTCGGTGCTGCGCGGCCGGGTGTCGCTGCCGGGCTGGGAGAAGGCGTATGTGGCGCTTTCCGGGCTCGCCGGGGGGCGTTCTTGATTCTTGCCACAGTTCTGTCACGCTGTGTCAGCGGGGAATCACTTCTGGGTAGAGCCCTGTTGACGGCTGTGCCGGATCCGACCGAGCTGTTCCCGGGTCCGACCGCAATGACCACGGGCGCTCCGGCCACGACCGGCCCGGGCGCGGGACGCGAGGGGGAGAGCCGATGACCGGGCGAGCCGACGCCGCGCGCCCGGCCGCTGTCGTGGTCGGCGGCGGTCTGGCGGGCATCACCGCAGCCCTGCGGCTGGCCGAGGCCGGCCACCGGGTCACCCTCGCCGAGGGCCGCCCCCGGCTGGGCGGGCTGGCCTTCTCCTTCCAGCGAGGCGAGCTGACCGTCGACAACGGCCAGCACGTCTACCTGCGCTGCTGCACCGCCTACCGGGGCCTGCTGGAGCGGCTGGGCGCCAACCGGCTGGTGCACCTCCAGGACCGCCTGGAGGTGCCCGTGCTGGGGGTCTCCGGGCCCGCCGACGCGCCCGTGCGCACCCTCGGGCGGCTGGAGCGCGCCGCGCTGCCGGTGCCGCTGCACCTGGCCGGCAGCCTGGCCCGCTACCCGCACCTGAGCCCGGCCGACCGGGCCCGGGTGGTCCGCGGCGCCCTCGCGCTGCGCCGCCTGGACCTCGCCGACCCGGCGCTGGACGCGGTCTCCTTCGGCGACTGGCTGCGCCGCCAGGGCCAGAACGAGCGCACCCTCGCCGCGCTGTGGGACCTCGTCGGCGTGGCCACCCTGAACGCCCGGGCCGACCAGGTGTCGCTGGCGCTCGCGGCCATGGTGTTCAAGACCGGGCTGCTCTCCGATCCCGGGGCCTCCGACATCGGCACGGCCGCCGTCCCGCTCGGCGTGATCCATCACGACCGGGCGCTCGCCGAGCTGGAGCGCGCCGGGGTGAAGGTGCTGCTGCGCGCCCGGGTGGCGGAGCTCAAGCCGGCCGTCCCGCAGCACGCCGTCCGGCTGGAGGGCGTCGACGAGCCGCTCGCCGCCGACACCGTGGTGCTGGCCGGCGCCCAGGACACCGCGGCGGCCCTGCTGCCGCCGGACGCCGTCGCCGGACAGGAGCGGCTCGCCGGTTTCGGCACCGCGCCGATCCTCAACGTGCACGTGATCTACGACCGCCGGGTGCTGCGCAGGCCGTTCTTCGCCGCCCTCGGCTCGCCGATCCAGTGGGTCTTCGACCGCAGCGCGCACTCCGGCCTGGCCGGTACCGCGCTCGGCGCCGCCCACCCCGGGGCCCAGTACCTGGCGCTGTCGCAGTCCGCGGTGCAGGACGAGATCGACCTGCCGGTGGCCGAGCTGCGCCGCCGCTACCTGCCGGAGCTGGCCCGGCTGCTGCCCGCCGCCGGCGGGGCCGAGGTGCTGGACTTCTTCGTCACCCGCGAGCGCACCGCCACCTTCGACCCGGCCCCGGGCACGGCGGCAGTGCGGCCCGGCCCGCGCACCGCCGTCCCCGGCCTGCTGCTGGCCGGCGCGTGGACGGCCACCGGCTGGCCCGCCACGATGGAGGGAGCCGTGCGCAGCGGCCACGCCGCCGCCGACGCGGCCCTCGCCGCCGAGGGCCGGCGCCGGCCCGTCGACCGCGGCGACGGGAGGTGGCCGCGGTGACCGGCGCCCCGCACGCCGGGGACCGCGGCGAGCCCGTCAGAGCGGGCGTTCACCCGTTCGGTCCCGGCGGCGCGACCGCCCTCGCCGGCCGTGGCCCCACCGGCCGCACCACCACCGCCAGCGTCCGGCCGTCCCACGCGGCCAGGCACCACCAGGGAGAGGGAACGTACGTGGAGTCACGCATCGGCAGGGCCGTCGGAGGCACGGCACATGCCGAACCGGTCTCGGTGCCGGAGCTGCTCAACCGCACCCGCGCGCTCTGCACCCCGCCGCTGAGGGCCGCCGTCGCCCGTCTGGCGGCACCCATGGACACCGTCGCGGCGTACCACTTCGGCTGGATCGACCGGGACGGCGCGCCGGTCGCGGGGGACGGCGGCAAGGCCGTCCGCCCGGCCCTGGCCCTGCTCTCGGCCCAGGCCGCCGGCGCCCCGGCGGAAGCCGGTGTGCCCGGTGGGGTCGCTGTTGAACTGGTGCACAACTTCTCCCTGCTCCATGATGATCTGATGGACGGTGACGAGACCCGGCGCCACCGGGCCACCGCCTGGACGGTCTTCGGACCGGCCCAGGCGATCCTGGTCGGTGACGCCCTGGCGACGCTCGGTACGGAGGTGCTGCTGGACGCCGCCACCGCGGGCGGCGCGAGCGCCACCGACGCCGCGCGTGCCGTCCGGCTGCTCAACACCGCCAGCCGCCGGCTGATCGACGGCCAGGCGATGGACGTCGCCTTCGAGCAGCGGGACACCGTCACCGTCGCCGAGTGCCTGGAGATGGAGGGCGGCAAGACCGCCGCCCTGCTCTCCGCCGCCTCGGCGCTCGGCGCCGTCCTGGCCGGCGCCGACGACCGGTCCGCGGACTCCCTCCAGCGCTTCGGCGAGCACCTGGGTCTGGCCTTCCAGGCGGTCGACGACCTGCTCGGCATCTGGGGGGCCACCGAGGTCACCGGCAAGCCGCACTGGGGCGACCTGCGCCAGCGCAAGAAGTCCCTGCCGGTCGCCGCCGCCCTCGCCGAGGGCGGCAAGGCCTCCCGCGAACTGGCCGAACAGCTCGCCGACCCCAAGGGGCGCGGCGAGGAGAGCGAGACCGAGCTGGCCGCCCGGGCCCTGCTGATCGAGCAGGCCGGCGGGCGGGCCTGGACCCAGGAGGAGGCCCGCCGCCAGCACACGACTGCCCTCGCCGCCCTGGACGAGGTGCCCATGCCCGACGTGGTGCGCGAGCACTTCGTCGCACTCGCCGAATTCGTGGTGGTACGAGAGAGGTGACGTTACGTTGACAGCAACCGCGGACGGCCGGCTCGACCCTGAGTACGATTCCGAGCCGGTCGCGGTGGGAGGCCTCCCCCCGGCGCTGCTGAGCGCCGGGCGGTGGCAGCCCGAGGGATCCGCCCCGGACGCCCCGGCCGGCCGGACCGATCAGCAGCCGGACGGGGCCGCCTCCGCCGAGGAGGCGCTGGCCCGTGCCACCACCCACCTGCTCTCCCTGCAGAGTTCCGAGGGGTGGTGGAAGGGCGACCTGGAGACCAACGTCACGATGGACGCCGAGGACTTACTGCTCCGGCAGTTCCTCGGAATCCTCACCGAGGAGCAGACCAAGGCCACCGCCGAGTGGATCCGCTCCCAGCAGCGCGAGGACGGCACCTGGTCCACCTTCCACGGCGGGCCGGCCGAACTCTCCACCACCGTCGAGGCGTACGTCGCGCTGAAGCTCGCCGGCGACGACCCCGGCGCCCCGCACATGCAGGCCGCCGCCCGCTGGATCCGCTCCGCCGGAGGCATCGCGGCCTCCCGGGTGTTCACCCGGATCTGGCTCGCGCTCTTCGGCTGGTGGCCCTGGGAGCGGCTGCCCGAGATGCCGCCCGAGATCATGTTCCTGCCCAAGTGGCTGCCGCTGAACATCTACGCCTTCGGCTGCTGGGCCCGGCAGACCATCGTCCCGCTGACCATCGTCTCCGCGCACCGCCCGGTGCGCCCGGCGCCCTTCCCGCTCACCGAGCTGCACACCGACCCGGACGACCCCTACCCCGCCCGGCCGCTCGCCCCGGCCACCAGCTGGGACGGCCTGTTCGAACGCCTCGACAAGGTCCTGCACGCCTACCACCGGCGCGCCCTGCGCCCGCTGCGCCGGCTCGCGCTCTCCCAGGCCTGCCGCTGGATCGTCGAGCGCCAGGAGGCCGACGGCTGCTGGGGCGGCATCCAGCCGCCCGCCGTCTACTCGCTGATCGCCCTGCACCTGGAGGGCTACGAGCTCGACCACCCGGTGATGCGCGCCGGGCTGGCGTCCTTCGACCGCTTCACCGTGCACACCCCCGACGGCCGGCGCTGGCTGGAGGCCTGCCAGTCCCCGGTCTGGGACACCTGCCTGGCCACCATCGCCCTGGTCGACGCCGGCGTGCCGGCCGACCACCCGGCGCTGGTCTCCGCCGTCGACTGGATGCTCGGCGAGGAGATCACCAAGCACGGCGACTGGTCGGTCAAGCGGCCCTCGCTCGCCCCCGGCGGCTGGGCCTTCGAGTTCGAGAACGACACCTACCCGGACATCGACGACACCGCCGAGGTGGTGCTCGCGCTGCGCCGGGTCGCCCACCCCGACCCCGCCAAGGTGGCCGCCTCCGTCGACCGGGGCGTGCGCTGGAACCTCGGCATGCAGTCCAAGAACGGGGCCTGGGGCGCCTTCGACGTCGACAACACCAGCACCCTGCCGAACAAGCTGCCGTTCTGCGACTTCGGCGAGGTCGTCGACCCGCCGTCGGCGGACGTCACCGCGCACGTCGTGGAGATGCTCGCCGAGGTCGGCCGGGCGCACGACCCGCGCACCCGGCGCGGCGTGGAGTGGCTGCTGCGCAACCAGGAGGCGGACGGCTCCTGGTTCGGCCGCTGGGGCACCAACTACATCTACGGCACCGGCTCGGTGCTGCCCGCGCTGGTCGCGGCCGGCGTCCCGGCCGAGCACCCGGCGATCCGCCGGTCGGTGCGCTGGCTGGAGGACCGTCAGAACGCCGACGGCGGCTGGGGCGAGGACATGCGCTCCTACGACGACCCGGCGCGCTGGGCCGGGCGGGGCGACTCCACCGCCTCGCAGACCGCGTGGGCGCTGATGGCGCTGCTCGCGGCCGGCGAGGGGCCGGACGGCCGGGCCAACCCGGCGGTGGAGCGCGGCGTGGACTGGCTGGTGCGCACCCAGCTGCCCGAGGGCACCTGGGACGAGCCCCAGTTCACCGGCACCGGCTTCCCGTGGGACTTCTCCATCAACTACCACCTGTACCGGCTGGTGTTCCCGGTCACCGCGCTCGGCCGCTATCTGCACGGCAACCCCGCCGTCGGCCGCCCGGCCGGCGGCCCGGCGGCGATCGGGGCGTCCCGGTGACCGCTTCCCCGCTGCTGGTCCTCTGCGCGCTCGGCCCCGAGGTGTGGGCCCTGCGCGGCGGGGACTGGCGCGGCGCGGCGGGCGGCCCGCCCGTCGTGGTGCGCACCGGCGTCGGCCGGCGGCGCGCCTCACATACCGTCAGGAGGCTGCTCACCGCTGCCCCGGGCGGCTACGGGGCCGTCGTGGTGGCCGGCTTCGGCGCCGCCGTCGCGCCGGGAATAACGCCCGGTGACGTGATCGTTGCCGACGGGGTGCGCGATGCCGAGGGCAACCACTTCGCCGTCGACTCCGGCCCGGCGCTCACCCGGGCCCTGACCGTGCGCGGCCTGACCGCGCACACCGGCGTGCACCACACCGCCGACCACGTGGTGCGCGGCCTGGAACGGCGCGCCCTGCACCTCCAGGGCGCGCTCGCCGTCGACATGGAGGCCGCCGCCGTGCTGGCGGCCCTGTGCGAGCTGCGCCCGGGCCTGCCCGCGGCCGTCCTGCGGGTCGTGGTCGACACGCCCGAGCGCGAGCTGCTGCGCCCGGGCACCCTGCCGGCCGGCGTCCGCGCCTGGCGCACCCTGCGCTCCACGGTGCCCGCCCTGGTCGACTGGCACCTGCGCGACGACCGGCCGCCCCGCGGCCGCCCCGCGCCCGCCGCCCTCAACCACCCGACATCCTCGACGCTCCCCCAGGAGGCGAGCTAGCCATGGCCATGCCGCTGCGCCAGACCGTGCGGGTCGGCACCTATCTCATGCAGCAGAAGCTGAAGCGACGCGACAAATTCCCGCTGATCGTCGAACTGGAACCGCTCTTCGCCTGCAACCTGGCCTGCGAGGGGTGCGGCAAGATCCAGCACCCGGCGGGCGTGCTGAAGCAGCGGATGCCGGTCGCCCAGGCGGTCGGCGCGGTCCTGGAGTCGGGCGCCCCGATGGTCTCGATCGCCGGCGGCGAGCCGCTGATGCACCCGCAGATCGACGAGATCGTCCGGCAGCTGGTGGAGCGCCGCAAGTACGTGTTCCTCTGCACCAACGCGCTGCTGCTGCGCAAGAAGCTGGACAAGTTCAAGCCCTCGCCGTACTTCACCTTCACCGTGCACATCGACGGGCTGCGCGAGCGGCACGACGCCTCGGTGGCCAAGGAGGGCACCTTCGACGAGGCGGTGGAGGCGATCAAGGAGGCCAAGCGGCGCGGCTTCCGGGTGACCACCAACTCCACCTTCTTCAACACCGACACCCCGCAGACCATCATCGACGTGCTCGACTACCTCAACGACGAGCTCAAGGTCGACGAGATGATGATCTCCCCGGCGTTCGCCTACGAGAAGGCCCCCGACCAGGAGCACTTCCTCGGCGTCGAGCAGACCCGCGAGCTCTTCCGCAAGACCTTCGCCGGCGGCAACCGGCGGCGCTGGCGGCTCAACCACAGCCCGCTCTTCCTGGACTTCCTGGAGGGCCGGGTCGACTTCGAGTGCACCGCCTGGGGCATCCCCAACTACTCGCTGTTCGGCTGGCAGCGGCCCTGCTACCTGATGGCCGACGGCTACGTGCCGACCTACCGCGAGCTGATCGAGAAGACCGACTGGGACAAGTACGGACGCGGCAAGGACGCCCGCTGCGCCAACTGCATGGCGCACTGCGGCTACGAGCCGACCGCCGTCCTCGCCACCATGGGCTCCCTCAAGGAGTCCCTGCGGGCGATCACCGAGACCGTCGGCTCCAGCCGGAGCCACTGAGCGCACTCCCCGGCGGCCGGCGCACCCCGCCGGCCGCCCCGTCCGGCCCGGGCCGCCGACCCCGGCCGGACCACCCCGCGCGGCGCGGCCACGGCGGGGCACCCACCGCACCGCTCCGAGTCGTGAGGTGAAAGCCATGTCACTGCTCTCCGGCATCACGTCCCCGGCGGACCTCCGAGCCCTCCCGGCCGCCGAGCTGCCCCGGCTCGCCGACGAGATCCGCGACTTCCTGATCGACGCCGTCACCCGCACCGGCGGCCACCTGGGGCCCAACCTCGGCGTCGTCGAACTGACCATCGCGCTGCACCGGGTCTTCGACTCCCCGCGCGACCGGATCGTCTGGGACACCGGCCACCAGAGCTACGTCCACAAGCTGCTCACCGGCCGCCAGGACTTCTCCCGGCTGCGTACCCGGGGCGGCCTGTCCGGCTACCCCTCGCGCGCCGAGTCCGAGCACGACCTCGTCGAGAACTCGCACGCCTCCACCGCGCTCTCCTACGCCGACGGCCTGGCCAAGGCCAACCAGCTGCTGGGCAGGGACGACCCCGTGGTGGCCGTGATCGGCGACGGCGCGCTCACCGGCGGCCTGGCCTGGGAGGCGCTCAACAACATCGCCGCCGCCAGGGACCGGCCGCTGGTCGTCGTCGTCAACGACAACGAGCGCTCCTACGCGCGGACCATCGGCGGCCTGGCCAACCACCTCGCCGCGCTGCGCACCACCCAGGGCTACGAGCGCTTCCTGTCCTGGGGCAAGGACGCGCTGCAGCGCACCCCGGTGGTCGGCCAGCCGATCTTCGACGCGCTGCACGGCGCCAAGAAGGGCTTCAAGGACGCCTTCGCCCCGCAGGGCATGTTCGAGGACCTCGGCCTGAAGTACCTCGGTCCGATCGACGGCCACGACCTGGCCGCCCTGGAGTCCGCGCTCACCAAGGCGCGCGGCTTCGGCGGCCCGGTGATCGTGCACTGCCTGACCGTCAAGGGCCGCGGCTACCGGCCCGCCGAGCAGGACGAGGCCGACCGCTTCCACGCCGTCAACCCGATCGACCCCTACACCTGCCTGCCGGTCGCGCCCAGCGCCGGTGTCTCCTGGACCTCCGTGTTCGGGGAGGAGCTGCTCGCCGTCGGCGCCGAGCGGCCGGACGTGGTGGCGATCACCGCCGCGATGCTCCAGCCGGTCGGGCTGGCCGGGTTCGCCAAGGCCTACCCCGAGCGGACCTTCGACGTGGGCATCGCCGAGCAGCACGCCGTCACCAGCGCGGCCGGCCTGGCCACCGGCGGCCTGCACCCGGTGGTGGCGGTGTACGCGACCTTCCTCAACCGGGCCTTCGACCAGGTGCTGATGGACGTCGCGCTGCACAAGCTGGGCGTCACCTTCGTGCTGGACCGCTCCGGCGTCACCGGCAACGACGGCGCCTCGCACAACGGCATGTGGGACCTGTCGATCCTGCAGGTCGTCCCCGGCCTGCGGCTCGCCGCCCCGCGCGACGCCGAGCAGCTGCGCGCCCAGCTGCGCGAGGCCCTCGCGGTCGAGGACGCCCCGACCGTGGTGCGCTTCCCCAAGGGCACCGTCGGCCCGGCCGTGCCCGCCGTCGAGCGGGTCGGCGGCGTGGACGTCCTGCTGCGCACCGGGGAGCCGCCGGAGATCCTGCTGGTCGCCGTCGGCACCATGGCGGGCGCCGCGCTGGACGCGGCCCGGCTGCTGCTCGCGGAGGGGTTCACCGCGACGGTCGTCGACCCGCGCTGGGTCAAGCCGGTCGACCCGGCGCTGGCGGCCCTCGCCGCCGGGCACCGGCTGGTGGTCACCGTCGAGGACAACGGGCGCACCGGAGGGGTCGGCGCGGCGGTCGCCCAGGCGCTGCGGGACGCGGAGGTGGACGTGCCGGTGCGGGTGCTCGGCCTGCCGCAGGAGTTCCTCGGGCACGCCGCGCGCGGCGAGATCCTGGAGGAGGCCGGGCTGACCGGCACCGGGGTCGCCGCCCAGACCGCCGCCTTCGCCAAGCACCTGCTTCCGGCCCGAGGACTACCGGACCGGGGACTTCCGAACCGAGGAGCGAACCAGCACCATGCCGGCTGACCCCGACAGCACCGACCGCCTCGACCGCACCGGCTTCCAGCAGCGGGTCGACGCCTCCGCGCGCCCCGGCTCGCGCTTCGACCTGGCCGCCCTGCTCGCCGAGCGCGGCGGCGAACGCTACGAGCTGCAGAGCCGCTACCTGAACCCGCAGCTGGCGCGGATGCTGCACACCATCGGTTTCGACCGGTACTACGAGCGCGCCCGGGGGCAGTACTTCTACGACGCCGAGGGCAACGAGTACCTCGACATGCTGGCCGGCTTCGGCATCTTCGCGCTGGGCCGCCACCACCCGGTGGTCCGCTCGGCCGTCCAGCAGGTGATGGACCTCGACCTGCCGGACCTGGTCCGCTTCGACGCCTCGCCGCTGCCCGGCCTGCTCGCCGAGCGCCTGCTGTCGTACGCGCCCGGGCTGGACCGGGTCTTCTTCGGCAACAGCGGCACCGAGGCGGTGGAGACCGCGCTCAAGTTCGCCCGGTACGCCACCGGCCGCCGGCGGATCCTCTACGCGGACCACGCCTTCCACGGGCTGACCACCGGCTCGCTCTCGGTGAACGGCGAGAGCGGCTTCCGCAAGGGCTTCGACCCGCTGCTGCCGGACACCGCGATCCCGCTCGGCGACCTCGCGGCGCTGGCCAGGGAGCTGAAGCGCGGCGACGTCGCGGCACTGATCGTCGAGCCGATCCAGGGCAAGGGCGTGCAGGCGACCCCGCCCGGCTGGCTGCGGGCCGCGCAGGAGCTGCTGCACGACCACAAGGCGCTGCTGATCTGCGACGAGGTGCAGACCGGCATCGGGCGCACCGGCGACTTCTTCGCCTACCAGCACGAGGACGGCGTACTGCCGGACCTGGTCTGCGCGGCCAAGGCGCTGTCCGGCGGCTACGTCCCGGTCGGGGCGACCCTCGGCAAGGGCTGGATCTTCGAGAAGGTGTACTCCTCGATGGACCGGGTGCTGGTGCACTCGGCCAGCTTCGGCTCCAACGCCCAGGCGATGGCGGCCGGCCTGGCGACCCTGGAGGTCGTGCGGGACGAGCGGGTGGTGGAGAACGCCCGCAAGGTGGGCGACCACTTCCGCGAGCGGCTGACCGCGCTGGTCGACCGGTACGAGCTGCTCGCCGAGGTGCGCGGGCGCGGGCTGATGATCGGCATCGAGTTCGGCCGGCCCAGGTCGCTGAAGCTGCGGACCGGATGGACGGCCCTCCAGGCCGCCCGCAAGGGCCTGTTCGCCCAGATGGTGGTCGTCCCGCTGCTCCAGCGGCACCGGATCCTCACCCAGGTGTCCGGGGACCACCTGGAGGTGATCAAGCTGATCCCGCCGCTGATCATCACCGAGCAGGACGTGGACCGGTTCATGACGGCCTTCACCGAGGTGATGGAGGACGCGCACCGGGGGAGCGGCCTGATGTGGGACTTCGGGCGGACGCTGGTCAAGCAGGCGGTCAGCAACCGCTGAGGCCGCGGCGTGCCGGATGCGTTCGAGGGGGGTGGGAGGCCGGGGACGGCTTCCCACCCCTCGGGAGACACCGCGTCAGAGCTCGGTCCGGCGGCGCCGGATCACGATCACGAGATCGACGACGGCGAACAGGGTGAGGATCCCGCAGGCCACGGCGAACCCGGTCAGGGTGCCCCGGCTCGGCGCGCCGAACGCCGGGGCGTTCGCGGCCCAGAACGCGAAGCCCGCGGTGGCCAGCGCGAACAGCGGGGTGAAGGTCAGCGAGAGCAGGTAGCGCAGCTTGAGGTCGCTGCGGGCGGTGGCGGGCTCGGAGCCGCTGCGCCACCGCCGCGGGGTGGTGGCGGGCATCCGCGCTCACTTCCCGAGGTCCGGTTCGTCCCCGCCCGTGCGGCCGGATCCGTACGGGCCGTCTACCATTCCAGCGTACGTCCGTAGGGCGAGCCGGGGAGGGGCGATGACGGAGCCGGACGCGGAGGGTTATGCGGGGCTGCGGGTCGAGCGGGCCGAGGAGCTGGCCCGGAGGCACGGCTGGGCCTCGGTGCGGGTGCTGCCGCAGGGGGCGGCGATGACCATGGACCACCGGGAGGGGCGGCTCAACCTCGCGGTGCGCGACGGGGTGGTGGTTCGCAGCTGGGAGGGCTAGGCACGCTCTCTCGGATCGCGCCGGGTGAGGCGGCGTTCGGTGGCGAGCACCAGCGGTTCCAGCAGCGGGAGCGAGAGCAGCACCAGCAGGCCGGCGGCCCAGCCGGCCAGCACGTCGGTGACCCAGTGGGTGCCCAGGTAGACCGTGGTGAGGCCGACCGACCAGGCGGTGGCCGCGGCCAGCAGCGCGCCGGTGCGCCGCCAGCGGACCGACAGGTAGGCCAGCGCGCCCCAGGTGACCACGGCGTTCGCGGTGTGACCGGACGGGAAGATGGTGCCGCCGGAGAAGAGTTCGGGCGAGCCCACGTAGTGGGCGTAGTGCGGGCCGAGCCGACCGGTGACGATCTTGACCCCGCCGACCGTGAGGTTGAGCAGCAGCAGGGCGGTGCCCATCACCAGCAGTGGCCGGATCCGGCCGAGCCGGCGGGCGCGCCAGCCGAGCCAGGTGAAGGCGGCGAACGCGGAGGGGCCGCGCTGCCCGGCCACCACCCAGTTGTCGAGGAGCGGCTGCAGACCGGGCCAGTGCTCGGAGGGCCGGTACAGGCGTATCTTCCAGTCGAGGTCGACCAGCGAGGTGTCGAGCAGGACGGCGGCGACCACGAGCAGGTAGCCGAGCGCGGCCAGGCCCAGCAGGGCGGCCTGCCGGCGGCCGAGGGGTGGCCAGTCGGGCTCGCGGCGGGTGGCGCGCGGGCGCTCGCGGCGGGTGGTCAGGTGCTCCGGGCGGTCCGGCAGTTCACTCGGCGCTTGCACGGCGGTGACCCTACCCAGCAACGCAGTGTGATTCTCCGTCTCATTCGGAATTCCCCGGCAAAGCCGTTCTCCGATCGCTGGAGGTCTGTTTCAGGACGATCCAACGGCGTTTTCGGATCGAATGTCCGTAAGGGGTTCGTGTGCTTTTTCCCAAGTCCGGGCAAAAGGAACGGGGCGGGAGACCGGCGGCGCCGGTTCCCACCCCGTGGTAACCCTGTGTAGGTTCGGTGGCTCAGTCGAGGGGACCGCCGGCCACGTAGACCACCTGCCCGGAGACGAAGCCGGCGCCCTCGGAGGCGAAGAACGAGATGGCGTGGGCCACGTCCTGCGGCTCGCCGACCCGCTGGACCGGGATCTGGGTGGCCGCGGCGGCCTTGAAGTCCTCGAAGTCCATGCCGACCCGGGCGGCGGTGGCGGCGGTCATGTCGGTGGCGATGAAGCCGGGGGCGACCGCGTTGGCGGTGATGCCGAACTTGCCGAGCTCGACGGCCAGGGTCTTGGTGAAGCCCTGCAGGCCGGCCTTGGCGGCGGAGTAGTTGGCCTGGCCCCGGTTGCCCTGGGCGGAGGAGGACGACAGGTTGACGATGCGTCCGAAGCCGGCGTCCACCATGTACTTCTGGACCGCCCGGGTCATCAGGAACGCGCCCCGCAGGTGCACGTTCATGACCGTGTCCCAGTCCGATTCGGTCATCTTGAAGATCAGGTTGTCGCGGAGGACGCCCGCGTTGTTCACGAGCACGACCGGCGCGCCGAGTTCGGCGGCGATCCGCTCGACGGCGGCCTGGACCTGAACGGCGTCCGAGACGTCGGCGCCGACGGCGAGGGCGCGCCCGCCGGCGGCGGTGATCCGCTCGACGGTCTCCCGGCCGGCCGACTCCTCCAGGTCGAGGACGGCCACGGCGTAGCCGTCGGCGGCCAGCCGCTCGGCGGTGGCGGCACCCAGTCCGCGCGCGGCGCCGGTGACGACGGCGACCCGGGGGGTGGTGGTCTGCTCGGTCATGCTCGGTCTCGTCTCTCTCGGAGTGATCGGGCGTTGTTGCAGGTCAGTTGCAGGTGGCGGGGTGTCGCAACCCGCCGGCGCGGCGCCGGTCGCGCTCCGGAGTCGGCGCGTCGGCCGGCCGGCGGCGGCCCGGGGACCCAGGGAACTCCCAGGAACCGCTCGGGCGGCACTCGGGATCCCCGGGCCGCTCCGGAGGTCGGATCCGCCCCGGTGGCCACACCCTACCGGCGAGTAGGGGGTGCGGCCAGGGTGAAGGCGCAGGTGACCGTGGGTAAGGACCGACCGGTCGGCTTTCTCCTGTGAACGGGTTACCGACGGGTCGGCGCGGCGCGTAAATATGCCAATGTTGCCGAACCTGCGTCTACTATCCGCCCCTGCCTGCCAGCGAGGGCCCGCCGTTTGTATAGTGTCCGCCAGCAGCCACCGGCTGCACGGCTGGAGCGTTCTCCCTCACAGCGGGACGCCCACTCGCCGTTACTGCCCCACCCGGGTGTCCCACACACACCGGGTGTGACATCGGGACGGATACATGGTGCTGGGGGAGATCCCGACGACCCGCGTGTCCGCGCGACTGCAGCAGTCGCCCGGACACCTGATCCGCGTTGCACAGCAGGTCCACACCCGCCTGTGGTCCGAACACGTCGGAGCCGATCTCACGGCTCCGCAGTTCGCGGTCCTGCTGGTCCTCGCCCTCGAACCGGGCGCGGACCAGCGCACGGTGGGCGAGCGTGCCTCGCTCGACAAGGCCACGATGGCCGAGATGGTCGCCCGGCTGGTCCGGCGCGGCCTGGTGCTGCGGCGCCGAGACCCGGCCGACGGCCGGCGCAAGTTGCTCGCTCTCTCGCAGAGCGGCGCCCAGGCTGTTCGCGAGGCCACCGGCGGAGTGGTTCGCGTGCAGCGCACGCTCTTCGAGCCGCTCACTCCGGAGGAGCAGCTGGAGATCGTCCGCGTGATGGCCAAGATAGCCAGACTGGAGCCGGCCCAGGTCGCCGTCCTCACGGACGCGCGGCCGATGCTGGACGCCCAGCGGGCGATCGGCTACCTGATCCGGGTGAGCCAGCAGGTGCACACCAAGCTCTGGTCGGAGCACGTCGGTTCGGAGCTGACGGCGCCGCAGTACGCGGTGCTGGACGCCCTCGAACTGGAACCGGGCGCCGACCAGCGCACGGTGGGAGAGCTGGCCTCGCTGGACAAGGCCACGATGGCCGAGATGGTCAGCCGGCTGGTCCGGCGCGGCCTGGTCCAGCGACGCCGCGACCCCTCGGACGGACGGCGCAACCTGCTCTCGCTCTCACCGGCGGGACAGGACCTGCTGCACCGCTCGGCCGCCGGCGTGGCGCAGGTCCAGCAGCTGCTGCTGGCGCCGCTGGAGGAGGAGGAGCACGAGGCCGCGCTCGCGCTGATCGCCAAGGCGGCCCGGCTCTAGCCGGAACGCCGAGGTTGTCAGCCAAAACGATTCGCCAGTCGCCCGCCGGTCGGCCGCCAGCCGTCCGCGGGTCGACCCCGGCCCGCCGGTCCCGGGCCCGGTGACGGCTTCCGCGGGTCTTCCGCGGGTCACATGCCGAAGGCCGCCCTCCCGCTGGGGAGGGCGGCCTTCGGCATGTGACCCGCGCTCGGGCGGCCGGGGCCGCCGGGGCCGGTCAGTTCCAGTCGAAGCCCTGCGGGTCCGGGCCGATCCGGGTGCCGGTGGCGATGCCGGCGATCGCGGCGAGGTCCTCGGCGTCCAGCTCGAAGCCGGCGACGTCCAGGTTCTCCTTGATCCGCGAGGGGGTCACCGACTTCGGGATCGCGATGATGCCGCTCTGCAGGTGCCAGCGGAGCACCACCTGGGCGACGGTGCGGCCGTGCTTGTCGGCGATCCGGGTCAGCTCGGGCTCGGAGAGCAGCTCCTTGCCCTGGCCGAGCGGGCTCCAGGCCTCGGTGGCGATGCCGTGCCGCGCGTGGAAGGCGCGCAGCTCGTCCTGCGGGAAGTACGGGTGCAGCTCGACCTGGTTCAGCGCCGGGACGAGCGAGGACTCCTCGGCGAGCCGGGTGAGCTGCTCGGCGCCGAAGTTGGAGACGCCGACCGAGCGGACCCGGCCGTCGGCCTTCAGCTGCTCCAGCGCCTTCCAGACGTTCGGGAAGCTGCCGTGCATCGGGCGCGGCCAGTGGATGAGGTAGAGGTCGAGGTAGTCCAGGCCGAGCCGGTCCAGCGAGGCGTCGAACTCGCGCAGCACCGCGTCGCGGCCCTGCTCGCCCGACCAGTCGCGGGTACCGGAGTTCCACAGCTTGGTGGTGATGTAGAGGTCCTCGCGGGCGACGCCGCCGGCCAGGGCCTCGGCGATCGCCTTGCCGGTGCCGGCCTCGTTCTCGTAGATCGCGGCGGTGTCGATCGAGCGGTAGCCGGCCTCGATCGCGGTGCGGACGGCGGCGGTGGCCTCCGCGTCCGGCACCTGCCAGACCCCGAAGCCGAGCTGGGGGATCCGGGTGCCGTCGTTGAGCGTGACGCTGGGAATGTTGCTCACGGAAGGAGTGCCCTCTCCTGGTCGTCCATGTGGTTCCGATGGGGCAACCGGCGCGGTGGCCGGAAATGTTCCCCGTCCGGGAAATTTTCCGACGCGCGCTAACGGCGCGTGCACAACCCTACGACGCCGACCGGGTACCCGGAAAACCTGTTGCGCAGATCACATCCGAGTTGGCAGGCTCCCTGCCATGACCTCCTGACGAACCCACGGCCGTGACCCTACCGGCCGTCCTCCGCACCCTCCGCCCGCACCGCCCCGCAACGGAGCGTCATGCTGCTCAAAACCCTCCCCCTGGCCGATCCCGGCCGACCCGACCTCTCCTCCCCGCTCGCCTTCCTGCGATGGCTCCAGCGCGACCAGCGGCGCGGGCAGGTGCTCGCCACCTGCTGGTCGCTGCTGGAGACGGGCTGTCAGGCGGCCCTGCCGGTGCCGGTCGGCCTCGGCGTCCAGGCCGTCGTCGACGAGGACTCCGGCGCGCTGTGGCGGGCCGGCGTGCTCGCCCTGGTGCTGGCCGTGCTCACCGGGCTCGGGACGGTGCTGCTGCACCGCCAGTCGGTCTGGAACTGGATCCACGCCGTGTGCCAGGTCCGCCAGCTGGTGGCCCGTCAGGCGTCCGACCTCGGCGCCGGATTGTCCCGGCGGATCGCCACCGGCGAGGTCGTCGCGGTCGGCAGCGGGGACGTCGAGAAGATCGGCTGGTACGTCGAACTCGTCGCCCGGCTGCGCGGGGCGATCGCCGTCTGGCTGGCGGTCAGTGCCGGGGTGCTGGCCGTCGAGCCGGTGCTCGGACTGGCCGTGCTGCTCGGGGTGCCCGTGCTCGCGGCCTCGGTCTGGCCGCTGCTCGGCCCGATCGAGCGCCGCTACAGCGAGCAGCGCGCCCTCGGCGGCAAGGCCACCGAACTGGCCGCCGACACGGTGGCCGGGCTGCGGGTGCTGCGCGGCATCGGCGGCGAGGAGCTCTTCCTCGACCGCTACCGGGCCGCCTCCCAGAAGGTCCGCGCCGCGGCCGTCCGCTCGGCCCGGATCCGCTCCCTGATGCAGGCTCAGCAGGTGCTGCTGCCCGGTCTCTTCGTGGTCGGCGTCACCTGGTACGGCGCCCGGCTGGCGGCCGACGGGCGGATCTCGGTGGGCGCCCTGGTCGCGGTCTACGGCTCCATCGCGTTCCTCGCCGCGCCGCTGCGCATCCTCGGCGAGGCGGCGCACGCCTGGAGCGTGGCCCGGGTCTCCGCCGGGCGGGCCGTGCGGGTGCTCGCGCTGGCCCGCACGGAGGGCACCGGGGACGCCGTGCTCGGCGACCCGGCGCGCTCCGACCTGTTCGACCCGGCCACCGGGCTGACCGCCCGGGCCGGCGAGCTGACCGCCGTGGTCTGCGGCGACCCGGACGTCGCCGGCGCGCTCGCCGAACGGCTCGGCGGGCACGTCCCGGTGGGCGGGGACGGGCGGCCGGAGCCGTCCGCCCGGCTCGGCGGCATCGAGCTGGACGCCGTCCCGCTGGCCGAGGCCAGGGCCGCCGTGCTGGTGCACGACAAGGAGCCGGTGCTGCTCTCCGGCACCCTGGCGGCACTGTTCGACGTCCCCTCCTCCGGCCGGGTCGATCCGTGGGAGGCGCTCGCCGCGGCCCGCGCGCAGGACGTGCTGGACGCGCTGCTGGACGGCGCGCAGGGCGCGCCGGACGGAGCGGGAGGGGCGGCGGTGATGGCGGCGGAGATCACCGAGCGGGGGCGGTCGCTGTCCGGCGGTCAGCGCCAGCGGCTGGCGCTGGCCCGTTCGCTGCTGGCCGACCCGCCGGTGCTCGTGCTGGACGAGCCGACCAGCGCGGTCGACGCGCACACCGAGTCCCGGATCGCCGCCGGGTTGCGCGGCAACCGCGAGGGGCGCACCACGGTGGTCTTCGCCACCAGTCCGCTGCTGCTCGACCGGGCCGACCGGGTGGTGCTGATCCGCGACGGCGCGGTGGCGGCGGCCGGCACCCACCGTGAGCTGATGCGCGGCGAGCCGGCCTACCGGGCGGTGGTCACCCGCGCGGAGCAGCCGGTGCCGGCGCAGGAACCGGCGCCGGTGGGGGAGCCGGTGCGGGCGGGGGAGCAGCCGTGAGGGCCGTCCCCGCCCGGACGGGCCACCACCGGAGCGAGTCGAGGAGTGAGACATGAAGCCCCCCGTCCAACAGGAGCAGCGGCCGGCCACCACCCTGCCGGTCGGCTCCCCGGCCGCCGTGCGCGACTACCTGCGGCTGCTGGCCCGGCGTCACCGGGGCGCCTTCTCGGCGGTGGTCGGGCTGCACGCGGTGGCCACCCTGGCCGGGCTGGTCGGCCCGTGGGTGCTCGGCAGGCTCGTCGAGTCACTGGCCACCGGCACCACGGAGTCCACCCTCACGGTCGCGGTGGCCTGGTACCTGCTCGCGCTGGCGGTGCAGTCCGCGTTCACCTGGTGGTCGCGGCTGCGCGGCGCGGTGCTCGGCGAGCGGGTGCTGGCCGACCTGCGGGAGGACTTCCTGGTCCGTTCGGTGGCGCTGCCGACCGGCGTGCTGGAGCGGGCCGGCACGGGCGACCTGGTCTCCCGGGGCACCACCGACATCGACCGGCTGGACAAGTCGGTGCGCCAGGCGGTGCCGGAGCTGGCCGTGGCGATCGTCTCGCTGCTGGTGGTGCTCGGCGCGCTGGTGGTCACCTCGCCGCTGCTCGCGCTCACCACGCTGATCGGCCTGCCGGTGCTGCTGCCCGCCTCGCGCTGGTACTTCCGGCGTGCCCCGCAGTCCTACCGCAACGAGTCGGCGGGGTACGCGGCGGCGAACTCCGTGCTCGCCGAGACGGTGGACGCCGGACGGACGGTCGAGGCGCTGCGGCTGGGCGAGCAGCGGGTCCGGCTGACCGACCGCAAGCTGGCGGAGTGGATCGCCTGGGAGCGGTACACGCTCTGGCTGCGCTCGGCGTGGTTCCCGGCCATCGACGCGACGTACACGCTGGCCGTGCTCGGTCCGCTGGTGCTGGGCGGGCTGTTCGCGCTGCGCGGCTGGATCACCGTGGGCGAGCTGACCACCGGGGTGCTGTACGCCCAGGCGCTGCTGGGCCCGGTCGACCTGATCCTGCGCTGGTACGACGAGCTGCAGATCGGCCAGACCTCGCTGGCCCGGCTGGTCGGCGTCCACGAGGTGCCGCAGGTGCCGGGGGACGACGAGGTCCGGCCGAGCGGGCGGCGGGTCGAGGCGCGGGACGTGCGCTTCGGCTACCGGGAGGGCGCCGACGTGCTGCACGGCATCAGCCTGGACGTCACCCCCGGCAGCCGGGTGGCGCTGGTCGGTCCGTCCGGGGCCGGCAAGTCCACCCTGGGCCGGCTGCTCGCCGGGATCTACGCGCCCGGGCGGGGCAGTGTGACGCTCGGCGGGGCGGCGCTGTCGCGGATGCCGGCCGAGCGGGTCCGCGCCGAGGTGGCGCTGGTCAACCAGGAGCACCACGTCTTCGTGGGGACGCTGCGCGACAACCTGCGGCTGGCAGCGCCGGGCGCGGACGACGCCGAGCTGCGCCGGGCGCTGGACGCGGTGGACGCCGGGCCGTGGGTGGACGCGCTGCCGGCCGGGCTGGACACCGAGGTCGGCTCCGGCGGCACGGCGCTGACGCCGCCGCAGGCCCAGCAGCTGGCGCTGGCCCGGCTGGTGCTGGCCGATCCGCACACCCTGGTGCTGGACGAGGCCACCTCGCTGCTGGACCCGCGGGCGGCCCGGCACCTGGAGCGTTCGCTCTCCCGGGTGCTGGAGGGCCGGACGGTGATCGCCATCGCGCACCGGCTGCACACCGCGCACGACGCGGACGTGATCGCGGTGGTGGAGGACGGCCGGATCAGCGAGTACGGCAGCCACCCCGAGCTGGTGGCGGCCGGCGGCCCGTACGCGGCGCTCTGGCGCTCCTGGCGCGACGAGCGCTGACCCGGGCCGCACCGGGACGGGCGCCGCCTGCCCGGGGTGGGCGGCGCCGACCGGCGCTGACCTGGGGCGACGGGGAGCGATCCGCGCGGGTGCGAGTTCAGCCCGCACGGGTTACTCCCGGCGCGTAACCGGGCAAAAGCTCCCAATGAGCATCAGAATGCTCTGGTGACCAAGATTTCGGACTCCTCCGGTACCAAGCGCGGCGAGATCGGCGGGATCCCCACCCGCTACATCGGGATCGGCGTCATCGTCGTCCTCGCGGTGTGGTTCCTCTTCGCCAACCTCGACAAGGTGAAGATCCAGTTCTGGGTGTTCACCGTGACCGCTCCGCTCTGGATCGCCCTGCTGGCCACCCTGATCGCCGGGATGGCGCTCGGGTGGCTGCTGAAGGGGCGGCGCGGCAGGTGAGCGGCGCCGCCGAGCCGCCGTCGGCGCCGGGCCCCGGCGGCTTCACCCCGCTGATCGAGCTGCGTGGCGTCAACAAGCACTTCGGAGCGCTGCACGTCCTCCAGGACATCGAGCTGACCGTCGGCCGGGGCGAGGTCGTGGTGGTGATCGGCCCCTCCGGCTCCGGGAAGTCCACGCTCTGCCGGGCCATCAACCGGCTGGAGCCGGTCGAGTCGGGCTCCATCGTGATCGACGGCCGGCCCCTTCCCGAGGAGGGCAAGGGGCTGGCCCGGCTGCGCGCCGAGGTCGGGATGGTGTTCCAGTCCTTCAACCTGTTCGCGCACAAGACCGTGCTGCAGAACGTCTCGCTGGCGCAGGTGAAGGTGCGCGGGCGGTCCAGGTCGGAGGCCGACGCCAAGTCCCGGGCGCTGCTGGAGCGGGTCGGGCTGGCCGACCAGGCGGACAAGTACCCGGCCCAGCTCTCCGGCGGCCAGCAGCAGCGGGTGGCGATCGCCCGGGCGCTGGCGATGGACCCCAAGGCGCTGCTGTTCGACGAGCCGACCTCGGCGCTCGACCCCGAGATGATCAACGAGGTGCTGGACGTGATGCGCCGGCTGGCGCACGAGGGCATGACGATGGTGGTGGTGACCCACGAGATGGGCTTCGCCCGCGCCTCCGCCAACCGGGTGGTCTTCATGGCCGACGGGCGGATCGTCGAGGACCGCGCCCCGGAGGAGTTCTTCAGCGCCCCGGAGAGCGAACGCGCCCGGGACTTCCTCTCCAAGATCCTGAAGCACTGAGGCCGGGCCCGTGAAGAAGACCCTCGCCCTCGCGGCCGCGGCCCTGCTGCTGGCCGGCTGCGGCAAGCCCGGCACCCCGCCGCCCAAGGGGCCGCAGCCCAGCGCGCTGCCCAGCTACCAGGTGGCGGCCGGCACTCCGGTGAGCGGATCGCCGACCCTGGACGCCGCCCGCGACCGCGGGCACCTGGTGGTCGGCGCCAAGGAGGACCAGCCCTACCTGGGCCAGAAGAACCCGGCGACCGGGGAGTACTCCGGGTTCGACATCGAGATCGCCAAGATGGTCGCCGCCGATCTCGGGTTCGGCCCGGACCGGATCGAGTTCAAGACCATCGCCTCCGCCAACCGCGAGACCGCGCTGCAGAACGGCCAGGTCGACTACTACGTCGGCACCTACACCATCAACGACAACCGCAAGAAGCTGGTCGGCTTCGCCGGGCCGTACTTCATGGCGGGGCAGTCCCTGCTGGTGCGCAAGAACAACAAGGACATCAACGGCCCCGAGGACCTGGACGGCAAGAAGGTCTGCTCGGCGGCCGGCTCCACCCCGTACCAGCGGATCCAGAAGCAGTACCCGAAGGCGCATCTGATCGGCTACGACACCTACTCGGCCTGCGTGGACAACCTGATCACCTCCCAGGTGGACGCCGTCACCACGGACAACACCATCCTGCTGGGCTACGCGGCCAAGGTGCCGGACGAGCTCAAGGTGGTCGGGCCGCTGTTCTCCCAGGAGCCGTACGGGATCGGCACGCCGAAGAACGACACCGTGCTGCGCGGCGCGCTCAACGACGCGCTGGCACACCACGAGGAGAACGGCGACTGGAAGAAGGCGTTCGAAGCGACCCTCGGCCTGTCCGGGGAGCCCGCACCCGTTCCGCCGCCGATCGACCGGTACTGAGGAAGGGCCGGGCTGTGAAGACGCTGACCGACAACTGGTCGACCTACTGGGAAGGCTTCCTCGGCACCCTCTCGCTGTTCGCGGTGAGCGCCGTGCTGTCGCTGGTGATCGGGGTGCTGATGGCGAGCTTCCGGGTCTCGCCGGTGCGGCCGCTGCGGGTGTTCGGCACCGCCTGGGTGACCCTGCTGCGCAACACCCCGCTGACCCTGCTGTTCTTCATCGTGGTGCTGGGCCTGCCGCGGTTCGACATCACCCTGCCGTTCTTCACCTTCGCGGTGCTCGCGCTCGGTTGCTACACCTCCGCGTTCGTCTGCGAGGCGATGCGCTCGGGCGTCAACACCGTGCCGGTCGGCCAGGGCGAGGCGGCGCGCAGCCTGGGCATGACCTTCGGCCAGACGATGGGTGTGGTGGTGCTGCCGCAGGCGTACCGCTCGGTGGTCGCCCCGATCGGCAGTGTGATGATCGCCCTGGCGAAGAACACGGCGATCGCCGGGTCGTTCAGCGTCACCGAACTGCTCGGCACCTACCGCACCATCAACGAGCTGGGCTACAGCATCATCTGGACCTTCGTCTGGATCGCCGTGGGCTATCTGATCATCACCCTGGCCATCAGCGCCGTGTTCAACCTGCTGGAACGACGGACGGCGGTGTCGCGATGACGGCGGAATCCTCGGCGCTCTACGACGTCCCCGGCCCGAAGGCGCTCGCCCGGCACCGGTTGTACGGCGGGATCGCGCTGCTGGCGATCGCCGGGCTGATCGGCTGGATCGTCTACATGCTCTTCCACACCGAGCAGTTCACGGCGGCCAAGTGGACGGCCTTCCAGTACGAGGGCGTCCAGGACCTGCTGCTGCGCGGGCTCGCCAACACCCTCAAGGCGTTCGGCTGGACGGTGCTCTTCGCGGTGCCGTTCGGCGCGCTGTTCGCCGTGGGGCGGCTCTCCGACCACCGGGTGGTGCGCTGGCTGTCCACCCTGGTGGTGGAGTTCTTCCGGGCCATGCCGGTGCTGGTGATGATCTTCTTCGTCTTCGTCGCCCTCAAGGTGGCCCCGCTCTGGGCGCTGGTGACGGGACTGGTGCTCTACAACGGCTCGGTGCTCGCCGAGGTGTTCCGGGCCGGCGTGCTGGCGGTGCCCAAGGGTCAGCGGGAGGCGGCCTTCGCGCTCGGCATGCGCAAGTACCAGGTGATGTCGTACGTCCTGGTGCCGCAGGCCGCCCGGGCGATGCTGCCGGCCATCATCAGCCAGCTGGTGGTGGCGCTCAAGGACACCTCGCTGGGCTTCCTGATCACCTATGAGGAGTTCCTGCACGCCGGCAAGCTGATCGCCACCAACCTGGACTACGACCTGCCGTTCATCCCGGTGGTGATGGTGATCGCGCCGATCTACATCGGCATGTGTCTGCTGCTCTCCTGGTTCGCCCACTGGGTGGAGCGGCGCAGCCGGCGCAGTCCGAGCACCCGCGGCGGGGCCCCGGTGGCGCCGGCCGAGGTGTCGATGGGCCTGCCGCCGTCCGCCCAGCAGTGACCGGCCCGCCCGGCAGGGACGGACGGTTCCCGGGTAAACCATAGGTGCGGCCGGGGTCTGGATCGTTACCTCCAAACTCTGCTTATGATTGCCGGACCAGTGGCACGACGGCCGGGCGGAGGGACAGTGGAGCCGGTGTTCGACTCTCGGCACATCAGGACCTTCCACGAGGTCGTCCGGGCGGGCTCCTACTCGGCGGCTGCCCGCGAGCTCGGCTACACCCAGCCCGCCATCACCCAGCAGATGAAGGCCCTGGAGCGCACCGTCGGCCTGCCGCTGTTCACCCGCGCCGGGCGCGGGCTGCGGCTCACCGAGGCCGGCGAGGCGCTCGCCCGGCACGCCGAGCAGATCCTCGGCAGCCTCTCCGCCGCCCAGCAGCAGCTCGCCGCCCTCGGCCGGCTGCGCGCCGGGCGCGTGCGGGTCTGCGCCTTCCCCAGCGCCAACGCCACCCTGATACCGGAGGCGATGGCCCGGCTGCTCGCCGAGCACCCCGGCGTCCGGGTCGAACTCCTGGAGGCCGAGCCGCCGGACTCGGTGCAGCGCCTGCTGCGCGGGGAGTGCGACATCGCGCTGGCCTTCCGCTATCCGGGTGCGCCCGCCGAGGTGCCGGACGGGCTCGACGAGATCCCGCTGATGGAGGACCTGCTGACGGTGCTGCTGCCGGTCGGCCACCCGCTCGGGCGCCGGCACGCCGTCCGGCTGGCCGACCTCGACGGCGAGCGCTGGATCGCCGGCTGCCCGCGCTGCCGGGCCAACCTGCTGCAGGTCTGCGCCGAGCAGGGCTTCGCCCCGGACATCGTGTTCTCCACCGACGACAACCTCGCCGTGCAGAGCCTGGTCGCCGCCGGGGTCGGGATCGCGCTGATGCCCGCCCTGGTGCTCTCCTTCATGTGCCACCGCAAGGTCACCGGCCGGGCGGTCGAGCCGCACCTGCGCCGCCAGGTCAGCGCGTACGTGCTCCGCGAGCACCGGCGGATCCCGGCGACCGCGCTGGTCCTGGACCACCTGCGGCAGGCCGCCGCGGCGCGGGTGGGGTGCTGAGCACCGCACACCGATAAGCGGTGGTTGGGGGAGAGCGAAAGAACCCTCCTTGGACGTGATGGGTCGGCGACGGCGACCCTGCTGGCATGACAACGTCAGCCACGGTCGGCAGCGGCCGGCTCACCGAGCGCATGACCGCCTTCGTCGGCGAGATCCGCGCGGTCGTGGACCGCGGCCTGCCCCCCGAGCTCACCGCCTACCTGGTCGGCGAACGGCTCGCCCCGCACCTGGGCGAGGCCGAACTGCTCACCGCGGACCAGCGCGAGGGCGACCCCGAGCGCTACCGCCAGCACGTCCTGCACGCCGAGAGCGACGGCTCCTTCTCCGTCGTCGCCCTGGTCTGGCTGCCCGGCCAGCACACCCCGATCCACGACCACGTCTCCTGGTGCGTGGCCGGGGTCCACCAGGGTCAGGAGAGCGAGACCCGCTACCGGCTGGTCTCCGACGGGCGCACCGCACGCCTGGTCGAGACCGAGCACGTGGTCGGCCCGGCCGGCACTGTCGCCGCCTTCGCCCCGCCCGGCGACATCCACCTGGTGCGCAACGCCTGCGGCGCCACCGCCATCTCCATCCACGTCTACGGCGCCGACGTCTCCCGGCTCGGCACCAGCATCCGGCGGGTCTACCGGCTGCCCGCCGGCGACCAGCGGTGAGCCCCGGATGGCACTGACCCTCCGGGACCGCGCGGCCCGTCCGCGCACCCGCGCCCTGCCCCCGCTCGGCGGGGACGCCCCCGGCCTGCTGCTCGCCGCGCTCGGCGTCGCCGCCGCGCTCGCCGTCCACCAGGCCGTCCCCGCCGTGCCCGAGCTCACCGCCGCCGTGGTGCTCGGCGTCGCCGCCGCCCACCTGCCCGGTCTGCGGCCGGTGGTCCGCGGCGTCGCCCGGCCCGGGCTCTCCACCGCCGGCAAGCGGCTGATGCGCCTGGGCATCGTGCTGCTCGGCCTCAAACTGAGCCTCGACGACGTGCTGGGCCTCGGCTGGGCCACCGTCGCCATGGTGCTCGCGGTGGTCACCGCCACCTTCGCCGGCACCCTCTGGCTCGGGCGCCGGCTGGGCCTGCCCGGCGACCAGCCGCTGCTGATCGCCACCGGCTACTCGATCTGCGGCGCCTCGGCGATCGGCGCGGTCAGCCAGGCCGCCGGCAGCGAGGAGGAGGACGTCGCCGCCTCCGTCGCCCTGGTCACCCTCTGCGGCACCCTGGCCATCGCCGTCCTGCCGCTGCTCCAGCACCCGCTCGGCCTGGACGCGAGCGGCTTCGGCCGCTGGGTCGGCGCCGGCGTGCACGACGTCGGGCAGGTGGTCGCCACCGCGCAGAGCGGCGGGGCGGGCGCGCTGCGCGAGGCGGTGCTGGTCAAGCTGATGCGGGTGGTCCTGCTCGCGCCGCTGGTCGCCGGGGTCGCGGTGGCCGCCCGGCGCTCGCACCGGCGCGCCGGCACCGCGCCCGCGGGCGGCAAGCGGCCGCCGCTGGTGCCGCTGTTCGTCGCCGGGTTCCTGGCCATGATTGCGCTGCGCACCACCGGGGTGCTGCCCGAGCGGGCCCTGACCCTCGCCGGGGACGCCCAGGAACTGCTGCTCGCCGCCGCGCTGTTCGGGCTCGGCAGCGCCGTCCACCTGCCCACCATGGTGCGCACCGGCGGGCGGATCGCGCTGCTCGGGCTCGGCTCCTGGGTGGTGGTCGCCGGGGTCTCCTACGCCGGGGTGTTGGCCACCACGTAAACACCGGGCGGCCTGCGCGGGTTCGGGCTATTGTCGGGCGGGTGGTCCGGTCCGCCGGCCGGTGGGGCCGGCCGCCTCGGCCGGCCTGCGCATCCGTGTCCCCGAGTGCCGCAGAGGAACCCACCGCATGTCCACCGCACTGCCCGGACGGGACGGCTCCGCGGCCGTCGTCACGCTCGACCGGCGCGAGGGCCCCTACGGGGAGGTGGCACTGCGACGGCGCGGGGGCCACTACGAGATCATCGCCAACGGCTGCTTCCTGATGGACACCGCCGACGGGCGCTCCGAACGGCTGCTCGTCGGGGCGGCGCTGGACGAACTGGAGCGGACCGGGCCGCTGGCACACCCCTCGGTGCTGATCGGCGGGCTCGGCGTCGGCTTCTCGCTGGCGCACGCGGCGGCCGAGCCGCGCTGGGGCCGGATCGCCGTCGTGGAGCGGGAGGGCGCGGTCATCGACTGGCACCGCGGCGGCCCGCTGGCCGCCTTCTCGGCGGGCGCGCTGGACGACCCCCGCGTCGAGGTGCTGCACACCGACCTGCTGGAGTACCTGGCCGGCGCCGACGGCGCCCGCTACCACGCGCTCTGCCTGGACATCGACAACGGCCCGGACTGGACGGTCACCGACGGCAACGCCGGGCTGTACGGTCCGGAGGGGCTGGCGGTGCTCCGGGACCGGCTGGAGCCGGGCGGGGTGCTGGCGGTGTGGAGCGCGCAGCCCTCCGCGGCCTTCGAGGAGGCGCTGCGGGCGGGCGGGTTCACGGATGTGACGACGCGGGAGGTCGCGGTGGCCCGGGGCGTGCCGGACGCCGTGCACCTGGCCCGCCGCGCGCGGTGAGCGCGTGACGGGCCAGGTGGTGGAGGGGGTTCCTTCCGGCGGGGCTACTTCAGGCCGTTGTCCACCGCGGCCATCAGCTCACCGTTCGGCGTGTCGCCGTCGAAGGCCCAGATCATCGCGCCGGCCAGCCCCTGGGACTTGATCCAGGCGGTCTTGCGGGCGATCTCGGTCGGGTCGTCGTAGGTGTAGAAGACGTTCCCGTTGTAGATGTAGGAGTGGCCGGCCACCGGGTCGCGGTAGATGGTGTAACCGCCGCTGGTGGCCATCTCCTTGAGCCGCTTGTAGTCCTCGAAGCCCGCCTCGTAGGTGCCCGGGCCGGGGCCCGTCGCGGTCTGGAAGAGGCCGTTGGTGGTGCCGCGCGGCACGCCCGTCCAGCCGCGTCCGTAGAACGGGATGCCCAGGGTGAGCTTGCTCTTCGGCGCGCCGCCGTCCACGTACGCGGCGATCGCGACCTCGGAGCTGAACTGGCGGGCCGGCGGGTTCGGGTCGCCGGCGGCGACCTTGATGCCGGACTGCTGGTTGGTGACCATCTCCCAGCCGCCGTGGTAGTCGTAGCCCTGGATGGTGGCGAAGTCGAAGGCGCCGAACAGGCCCGGGATGTCGATGCCCGCGGTGACCTTGGCCGGGTCGGCCGGGAGGAAGGCGCTCAGCGTGTAGTGCTTGCCGGTGGTGGCGCCGAGGGCGTCCAGCTGGCGGCGGAACTCCTGGGCCAGCAGGGTGTAGTTGGCCTTGTCGGCGGGCCGGAAGATGTTCCCGGTGTGCCCGTCGGAGTTCGGCCACTCCCAGTCGAGGTCGATGCCGTCGAAGATGCCGGCCGCGCTGCCCGCGCCGCCGCGGCCGTCGATCACCGGCAGGTTGCCCTTGATGTACATGTCGATGCAGGAGCTGACCAGCGCCTTGCGGGAGGCGTCGGTGGCCGCCGCGTCGGAGAACCACTTGCTGTACGACCAGCCGCCCAGCGAGATCTGGACCTTGAGGTTGGGGTACTTGGCCTTGAGCTGCTTCAGCTGGTTGAAGTTGCCGGCCAGCTTCTGGTCCCAGGTGTCGGTGGTGCCGGCCACCGAGGTACCGGCGTCCCAGCCCCGGCCGAAGTCGGCCCAGGCGTCACCGGCGCCGTCGCCCGCGTTCGGGTCGTTGTCCGGCCCGGCCGCCTTGTTGGTGATGAAGCACTGCTTGGTGCTCGGGTGGATGTTGGCGAAGGCGTAGTTGATCACCGAGAGCCGGCCGGCCGAGCCGGAGGTGTCGAGCTGCTTCACGCTGTAGCCGCGGGCGTAGATGCTCCACTGGGTGAAGTAGCCGATCTTCAGCGCGCCGCCGGTGCCGCCCTTCTTGGTGCGGCCGGTCACCGGGCCGGAGACCGGGGAGACGTTGCCGGCCGCGTCGCGGGCCTTGACGGTGAAGGTGTACTCGGTGTCCGGGGCCAGGCCGCCGACGGTGCCGGAGGGGCTGGTGACCGTGGTCACGACGCCGTTGCTCGCGGTGATGTCGTAGGCGGTGACGCCGATGTTGTCGGTGCTGGCCGCCCAGCTCAGCGAGACCGAGCTGGAGTCCGAGCCGGTGACGACCGGGGTGCCGGGCGTGGTCGGCGCCTCCTTGTCCTCGATCGGCGGCGGGGTGGTGACGCTCACCGGGCCGGCCGCCGCCGAGCGGTTGCCCGCCGCGTCGAAGGCCTGGACGGTGAACTGGTAGGTGGTGCCGCCGGTCAGGCCCTGCACGGTGACCGAGGTGGTGGCACCGTCGGTGGTGGCCACCTTGGTGCCGTCCCGGAACACGTCGTAGCCGGTGACGCCGACGTTGTCGGTGCTGGCCGTCCAGGAGAGGGCCGCCGTGGTCTGGGTGACGGTGCCGGACTTCAGGGCGCCCGGGACGCTCGGCGGGGTCAGGTCGTCGCCGCTGCCGTCGCACGGCTTGCCGTTCAGTTTGCAGTTCGCCAGCGGCTGGTAGGCGCCCGAGTAGGCGATGTTGAAGCCGACGTTGTAGGTGCCGCCGGCCGGCAGGGTCGAGGCCCAGCCGGGGTTCTTCACCGTGACGTGGGAGGCCGAGGTGGTGTAGGAGGCGTTCCACAGGCCCGCGACGGTGTTGCCGGTGGGCAGGTCGAACTCCAGCGTCCATCCGTTGACCGCGGCGCTGGAGCCGTTGGTGATGGTGTAGCTGCCCTCGTAGCCGCTGCCCCAGTCGCTGCCCTTGGTCAGGGTCGCGGTCACGGATCCGGCGGCGGCCTCGGCGGCGGCGCCCGCGGCGGCGTGGGCCAGGGTGGCCGGAAGGGCGGCGCCGAGCAGGGGGACGAGCAGGGTCCCGGCCGCGAGCAGCGGCAGGCTGATCCGACGTCTGCGCATGGATGTGGCTCCTGTCCTGGGGGCCCGGGCAGGACCGGACGCCCCGTTACCCGTGGGGAGGTGTCAGGTGCGTGGAGCGGCGTGCTCCGGCCATGGGGGTGGCACGGAACGGATCCTCGGGCCGTCGGGGTGCCACGGAGGATCCTGTGCCGAGGGTAGGGAGCGGACCGGTCAACTGGCAATAGGTCTGTACCAGTTGCCGATCGTGGACATGGCGGCGGGGGACGGCGAACGCCCTGACGAGCGGGGCCGTCAGGGCGTTCGCGGTGCGGTGGTGTGGCCGGGGTGGTGGCGCGGGCTTCGGCTCAGGCGAAGGGGTCCCGGGCCGGGGCCGCCTCGGGCGCGGCCTCGGCCGGGGCGGCCGGTTCGGCGTCGGGCTGCGGGGCGAAGGGGTTGAAGTCCGGCGGCGGGACCATCACCGGAGTGCCCTTGCCGGGGCCGGGGGCCGCGGCGGGGGTGTCCCCGGGGACGGCCGGCGGGGTGCTGGGCGGCGGGGGGACGACCGCGGGCCGGGGGGCCGGGACGGTGGTGCCGAACGGGTCGCCGGCCCGGTCCGCGGCGGTCACGGTGCCGAACGGGTCGGTGGCCGGGGCGGCCGCGGGCTGCGGGGCGGCGGGCAGGGGTTCGGGGGCCGGGACGCCGCCCATGATGCCGAAGGGGTCGAAGTCCGGCGGGGGCACCATCACGGGCGTGCCCTTGGGCGGCTCGTCGCTCTCGGGGGTCTGCGGTTCGGGGGCCGGGACGCCGCCCATGATGCCGAAGGGGTCGAAGTCCGGCGGCGGGACCGTCACCGGCGTGCCCTTGGGCGGGGTGGGCGCCTGCGCGGCGTCGTCCGGCACCAGGATCGGCTGGGCCGGGGTCGGGTCGGCGACCGGGGCGAAGGGGTTGAAGTCGGCCGGCGGGACGCGCACCGGCGTGGCGTCCGCCTCGGGCGCGGGCGGGGCCGGGGGAGCGGTGGGCGGGGCGGGCGGGGCGGGCACGGGCGGGGCGACCGGGGTGGCGAGCACGCCGTCCCAGCCGAACTGCACGCTCTTCAGCAGCTCGGCGAAGACGTCCGTGTACAGCTCCCAGTCCTGCGGCTGGGCGGTGCTCAGCTGCACGCAGAGCACCGAGACGCCGTCCGGCAGCGGGACGAACGCCTGCACCACCGAGGTGACCGCCCAGCGGCGGGCCCCGTCGGCGGTCAGCGGGCCCGGCACCGGGACGCTGCGGCCCTCGACCAGGACGGCGGCCGGTCCGGCGGGCAGCAGCACCGTCCAGACCTCGGCGTACCGGCGCACGGTGGCCAGTTCGGTGGCGAGACCGGTGATCGGCAGCGGGTGGCGGGCCAGCGAGACGACCAGGGTCGCCTCGGTCGGGCGGCCGTCCAGGTGGAAGGCGCCGACGCCCGCGTAGACGGTGCCGGAGGCGGTGACGGCGTCCGCCAGGGCGGCGGCGATCAGCGCGAAGTCGCGGCGCTCGGCCGGGCCGGCGCCGCTGAACAGCTCCTCGGCGGTCTCGGCCAGGTGCGCGGTCAGTCCGGCGGCGGCCGCGACGGTGGCCGGGGCCGCCCCGTGGCCGGCCGGGATGCCGTCCACCGGGCCGGTGCGCACCGTCCGGGCGGAGACGCCGGGCGGGCCGTCCGGCGAGGTGAGCGTGTGGAAGCCCGGCGGGACGACCAGGCGGACCTCGGCGCCCGCGCCGGTGGGCAGTTCGACCGGCTGACGGGTCTGCTGACCGGCGGCCAGCGCGGCCAGCGGCGCGGCGAACGCGGGGCGGAGCTTGGGGTCGGCGGGCTCGCCGGTCACCGGCAGCTCGAACCGCTCGGCGGTGAGCGCCTCGGCGGAGCCGCCCGCCGCGCCGCGGACCGGGCCGGCGGCGCCGTAGCGGGACAGCAGCGCACCGGTCACCAGCGGCGCGAGCGCCGCGCCGCTGCCCGGGCGGGCGGTGCCGGCGGTGACCACGGTGCCGAGCCGGTCGACGGCGGTGTGCACCGGGCCGTTGGGCGCCATCGGCAGGTGGAACAGGGCGTCGGCGGCCGGGTGCGCGGCGGCCCGCAGGCCGGTCAGCGCGGCCGCGGGGTGGCGCGAGGTCCGGGCGCCGAGGAGGGCGTCGGTGAGGCTGCCGAGGGTCGCGGAGACCCGCTCCGCGGCCGCGAAGGGGTTGGCCTCCGCGCTGAACTGGCCGTCCTGGGTCAACTGTTGAGCCCCCCGCTCTGCTCGCTGTGCGTTCGGTGGTCCGTGGACCCCGGCCCCGGGGGTGACCGGCGGGCCGTCGGATCCGTGCACATTCCTATCAGAGGCCGCCGACGCGGCAGAACCGGCCGTCCGGCGTCAGCCGGCGGCCTGCCCGGCGGGGCCGGGGGCGGCGGCCAGCGTGGTGAGCGCGCCGGCCAGGCCCGGGACGGCCAGCAGGCCCGCGAGGTCGCGCACCAGCCGCCCGGTCGGGCCGTCCGGGCGTTCGTCGGCGAAGAAGCCGGCCAGCTCGGCGGCCAGCGCGGGCTCCCGGGCGGCGGTCAGGGTGAGCGCCGCCACGAACTCCTGCACCAGGTGCAGCTGCAGGTCCGCCAGCGGAACCGAGCGGTCGGCCAGCCACTCCAGCGAGGTGATCTCGGCGTTGGCGATCCAGGCCCGGACGGCCAGCCGCAGCCCCGGGCTGGGCGAGGACAGCGCCAGATGGCCGAGGATCTGGTCGTGCGCGGCCTGCCGGACCTCGTCGATCACCGCCGAGGTGTTGGTGCTGGCCGTCACCGACCCGCCGCGCAGCAGCGCCGCGAAGCCGGGGCCGTGGCTCTGCACGAAGTCCAGGTAGCGGCCCATCACCCGGTACAGGCGCTCGGAGAGCGGCCCCTCGGCCGGTTCCTCGAACCGGGCCGACAGCTCCCGGCCGGCCCGGCGCAGCGACTCCTCGTAGATCGCCTGCTTGCCAGGGAAGTAGTGGTAGACCAGCGGCCGGGAGGCACCCGCGGCGGCGGCGATGTCGTCGATCGACACCTCCTCCGGCGGCCGGTGGCTGAACAGCTCCAGCGCCACGGCGATCAGCTGCTCGCGCCGCTCGTCCACACTGAGCCGGCGGCGCTGCCGCCCGGCGGACTCCGGACGGTCGCCGCGCACCGGCGCGGACGCGGAGGAGGGGGCCGACGGCGTGCGGGATGCCATGCGCGCCACCCTATCCGCCGGTCAGGCGGGGTGGTGGGCCAGGTAGCGGCGGTAGGCCTCGCGGCCGTCGGGGACGAACTCGTCGTGGTCGAGGCGTTCGGCCAGTTCGGCGGGGGTGAGCCAGGCGTGCCAGGCGACCTCGGACTTCTGGGGGGACACCGGGCCGTCCCACTCGGCCTCGTGGACGTCGGACCACCAGGCGAGGCCGTCGCCGCGGAAGAGGAAGCGGAACAGCGGGCGGGGGGTGATGCCGGTGACGCCCAGTTCCTCCTCGGCCTCGCGGACGGCGGCCTGCTCGTAGGTCTCGCCGGCGCCCACCACGCCGCCGACGAACATGTCGTGGGCGCCCGGGGCGAAGAGCTTGGTGTCGGTGCGCCGGTGGACGAAGATCCGCCCGGCCGGGTCGCGGACCAGGACGAAGACGCACCGGTGCAGCAGCCCGCGCCGGTACACCTCCCCGCGCGGGGCGGTTCCGGTCACCCGGTCGTGCTCGTCGACGACGTCCAGCAGTTCGTCGGCGGGATCGGTCTGCGCAGGCTCGGTCATGACCGACAGGTTAGGGTTTCCGGGCGATTCATGGACATGCGAACGGCGAGGACGGCACGCGGTGGCGGAGATCTGGGGCGAGACGGCCGGGGGCTTCGAGCCGGTGCGGGAGGCGTTCGCGCGCAACTTCCGGGAGTACGGGGAACTCGGCGCGGCGTTCGCGCTGTACGTCCGCGGCCGCAAGGTGGTCGACCTGTGGGGCGGTGACGCCCGGCCCGAGGTGGGCGGGCGGCCCGCGCCGGCCGTGCCCTGGACGGCGGACACCGCGCAGGTGCTGCGCTCGGTCACCAAGGGCCTGACCGCGACCACCGCGCTGCTGCTCGCCGAGCGCGGACAGCTCGACCTGGACGCCCCGGTGGTCTCCTACTGGCCGGAGTTCGGGGCCGCCGGCAAGGGCGGGGTGCCGGTGCGCTGGCTGCTGTCCCACCAGGCCGGGGTGCCCGCCCTGGACGTGCCGCTGCGGCTGGAGGACGTGCTCACCTGGGAGCGGGCGGCGGCCGCGGTGGCCGCGCAGGCGCCCGCCTGGGAGCCCGGCACGGCGCACGGCTACCACCCGTACACCTTCGGCTGGCTGGTCGGCGAGGTGGTGCGCCGGGTGAGCGGGCGCACCGTGGGCCAGTACTTCGCCGAGGAGATCGCCCGGCCGCTCGGCCTGGACCTGTGGATCGGCCTGCCGGCCGGCGCCGCGCCCCGGGTGGGCCGGCTGGTCGACCTGCCGGCCCCGGTGGCCGCCCGGACCGGCCCGAGCGGGCTGCGGCTGCGGGCCAAGCAGTCGGTGCGGGACGCCTACCAGAACCCGGACTCGCTGACCGCCCGGGCGTTCGCCTCGGTGCGCCCCGGGGTGGACCTGAACGACCCGGCGGTGCGGGCCGCCGAGATCCCCGGCGCGGGCGGGATCGGCACGGCGCGTTCGGTGGCCCGGTTCTACGCGGCGCTGATCGGCGCGGCCGACCGGCACGGCAGCGGCGGCGGGACGCTGCCGCCGCTGCTCGGGCCCGAGGTGCTGGCCCGGGCGGTCGGGCCGGCGGTCAGCGGCCCGGACCGGGTGCTGATCGTCAACTCGACGTTCGGACTGGGCTTCTTCCGGCACAGCCCGACCGCGCCGATGGCCTCGCCGGCGAGCTTCGGCCACCCGGGCCGGGGCGGCTCGCTGGGCTTCGCCGACCCGGAGCTGGGGATCGGGTTCGGGTACGTGACCAACGGCATGCAGCCCGGGGTGACCGGGGACATCCGCTCCCGCACGCTGATCCGGGCGGTGCGGGAGTGCCTCGGGGTGTCCTGAGGGGCGGGGCCCGGGTCAGGCCTGGCCGGTCTCGAAGTGGCTGATCAGGCCGTCCTCGACGGTGAAGCGCCAGGCGGTGCGCATCTCGCCCCAGGTCTCGTTGCGGTAGTCGGCGACCAGCGCCCGCCCGCCGTCGGACTCGGAGCGGACCTCGATGTGCCCGCGGACGGTGAAGATCTCCCGGTCGATCCAGTCCTGGAGGTCGCGCTCGGAGCCGTCGTCGGCCATGGTCGCGTCCGGGGCGAGCAGGTCGACGAAGGCCTGCCGGTTGCCCGCGTTGATCGCGGTGACGGCGGCGCGCACGGTGGGGTCGGAGAGTTTGGCGGGGGCGATGGTCATCCGGTCTCCCAGGAGTCGAAAAGCGGGTCGGGACTCCTGTTTAGGGCCTGGGCCGGGACGCGCCGCGCATGTCGGCGGCGCGTCGGGGATTTCAGGGGATTCATGTGCTTGGATCCCGATACGGGTGATTCACCTCCAGGGGTCCCCGACCGGGCCACGGGGAGTGGCGTGCGGAGTGGGAAGTCGGCCGGCCCGACTTCCCACTC